>DCGZ01000188.1:32502-39360 GCA_002314675.1 Fibrobacter sp. UBA1765
CCTCATCACGATTCCTGGATGGCCACGCTCCGCTCGCCGTGACATGAAAAATTACAATTTCTGTTCTCTGTATTCTGTTCTCTGTCCTCTGTCCTCTGTCCTTACAATTCCCTGTTGTCAAGAACCTGTGCTTCATTACTTTCACGACGGGTGTCGTACTCAACGACTTTTTCTCGCAGTTCTAGGCCGCGTTTTTCTCCCAGCAAGCCTTGAATGTCTTCAAGCGGCGCATTCAAAAATGCGTCTTTTGTTTTGTATTTTTTTAAAATCTTGCCTCGGGTGACTTCCCCTACGCCAGGGATGTCTAGCCACTTTATTTGCAAGGTGTTTATGCGTTTTTCTCGCTGGAATGTAATTGCAAACCTATGGGCTTCATCACGGGCGTTCTGTAACAGTTTTAGTGCCGGGTTTGTACGGCGTAAAACTATAGAAGGCCTGTCGTCCGGGAACACAATTTCTTCAAGGCGTTTTGCAAGGCCAATCAATGGCAAATCCTCGTGACCGAGCTCCTTTAAAATGGCAAGAGTTGCGTCAACCTGGCCTTTACCACCGTCGCATACCCACAAGTCTGGCAGCGGCTTGTTTTCTTCTTCAAGTCTGCGAATGCGTCTACTCATGACTTCGCGCATGCTTGCAAAGTCATCTATGCCTTCGACAGTCTTGATTATAAACCTTCTGTAATTTGCCTTGTCCGGCTTTCCGTTTTTAAAACTCACAAGGCTTGCCACCGTATTTGTACCGCCCAAGTGCGAAATATCCACGCATTCGATTCGGAACGGTGTTTTTTTGAGACCAAGGACTTTTTGCAATTCAAAGACGCTTCGGTCCATTTCATCGTACTTGCGTGCTTCTGCCTGCATTTCAACAAGGAGCATTTCTGCATTCGCCTCCGCAAGCTTCATGTAGCCAAGTTTTTCGCCTCGTTGAGGTACGTATACCGAAACCTTCCTGTTTGCAATTTCACTCAAGGTTTCGTTTATGAGTGCTGTAGATTCTTCGCCGATGTCTGCGTTGATTGCGATTTCTGGAGGAATCATTTCTTCTTCCATGTACCAGTTTGCAAGCATCTGCCTGTAAATTTCTGCTTCATCTTCGTGCAGGTTGCATTCAAGCCTGTAATGCCTTCTTCCAAAGAATACTCCGCCGCGATATTGCAAAATTACAGCAGTTGCCATGTTTCCGTTTCGCTTGATAGCAATGACATCTAGCTTTAAAGTCGGGTCTGCGGAATCGGCCTTTTGCTTTACGCCTGTAGTTTGCAAGGCGTATATCATGTCGCGTTTTTTTGCAGCGGTTTCAAAATCGCATTTTTCTGCGGCGAGAGCCATTTCCCTTTGATATTGTTCGATCAAGTCATCTCTTTTGCCCGATAGCAAAAGTGCTGCTGCCCGAATGTTGTCCTTGTATTCTATGGCGTCTACAAGGCCTGCGCACGGGGCGCTGCAACGGCCCATGTGGTAATTCAGGCATGGCCTTTGCGGCTTGTTCAATGGAAACTTTAAGGAACATTCCCGAATCTTGAAAAGCCTTGCTGAAAGTTCAGTAAGTTGCCTTACGACGCGAGACCCCATATATGGGCCAAAGTACATAGCTCCGTCGTTTTTTACGCTGCGGGTCATTACGAGTCGCGGAAACTGTTCACGCATATTTATTGCAATGTATGGAAAGTGCTTGTCGTCCTTTAGGCATACATTGTATTTTGGCGTGTGCTTGCGGATCAGGTTTGCTTCAAGGATAAGCGCCTCGCGTTCGCTTTCGGTAATGATCCATTCAATGTCCCGGATGTGCGGAAGCATGAGCGTTGCCGCCCTGTGCCCCGTATGGTCGCTTCCGTCGAAATAGCTGCGCACGCGGTTTTTTAAAATTTTTGCCTTGCCGATGTATATGATTTCTCCCTGCGAATTTTTCATTATATAAACGCCGGGCCTGTTAGGAAGTTCCGACAAACGCTTGGAAATATGGTCTTCGACATCAATAGGCATGCTCTATAAAGTAGAAAAATTAGATGAAGTGCATGGAGTGGGGTATTTTGACTCAAAAGTTTACTTATGCTCTTTTTTTAACAGCATTTTTTACTACATTCGTAAATGGAAGTATATGGGGCCAAGTGGTGTTGGTCTATGTAAAACAGGGAAACATACAGGAGCATTCATGAACCTGGAACATATTAGCGCCTTGAGCCAAAAGGTGGAACGCGTACTTGAGTCTGCACGCGTGCTTAAGGCTGAAAACGAACATTTGAAAATCCGTTTAGAAGAAGTTCAGCAGAAGATTTCTGCCGGTCAGAGCGATGTAGCTTCTCTTCAGGCCGATCTTGAACGTCGCAAGTCCGAAATTGCGGGCAAGGATGAAGAACTTGTTGCAAAGCAGGAAGAAATCGACCGCTTAAACGGTGTTGTTATTGGTAAGCAGGTAGAAATCGATCGCCTCTATGGTGAAACTTGCGGCAAGGATTCCGCAATTAACGACAAACAGGCTGAAATTGACCGCCTGAATGCCGAGATTGCAGGGAAGAATGCCGAACTTTCTGACAAGCAATCCGAGCTCGATGCAAAGCAGAACGACTGCAATGCCAAGCAAGCAGAAATTGACCGCCTCTTTGGCGAAACCTGCGGCAAGGATTCCGTGATTAATGGCAAGCAGTCCGAAATCGATCGTCTAAATTCTGAACTTGCCCAGAAGAACGAAGAGCTGAATGCAAAGAACGGCGACATTGAATTCAAGAATTCCGAGCTTGCCGACAAGAATACCGAAATTGAAAAGCTGCAGAACGACTTGAACGCAATGCATGCCGAAAACGAGTCCTTGAACAAGACTCTTGAAGAAGTCCAGCAGAAGTTCACAGAACTTAATGCAACACTCCAGAACTTCCTCGACTTGCCTGCCGAAGAAGTTTCCGAAATCATGGGCGCTGCAGATTCCATTGAAGTCGCAGCTCCAGTTGAACAACCGGCTGTGTCTGAAGAAGAAAAGGCGAGGGCGGAGGCCTCGCAAGGAAATTTTTTCGATTTAAATGGATGATGGATTCTGATCCATTCGGCTTAGGAATGAAATAATGGAAACTGAAAATAATCTCCGCTCTGCAAAAGTTGTAATTGGCAGTGATCGCTTTCAGATTCAGACAGACCTGAGCGAACAGGAACTTAATGAAATCGTCCAGTTCGTAAACAAGAAGTTTGAACAATATGTAGGCGAAGCCACAGCTGTAGATGCCAAGAAGCGTCTGGAGCTTATGGCGCTTGACATTACTTCAGAATATTTTGACGTGCGCAGGCGCTATATGCGCTTACGTGAAAATGACCAGAATGCACAGAAGGAGATTTTGGTGCTGAACGATCTCATGGATCGGGCGCTGAGATAAATGTAATCTTGGTTGGAGCAAAAGAAAAAGTTTCTGGACTCTTGACTCTTGTGTTAGATAAGTATATATTACAAGTAAAACTTGGCGGTATATGCCCGATCTAACAGGATTATCTAAGCTCGATGCTCTCGGTGCGTTGTTTAGGCGCGCATGACGCGAAAAACTTAAGTACCAGGCACTGCTATCTTTTATCAAGAGTAGCTTCGAGCGTATTCATCCCCGAGTTTTTAACTCCGCCTAGGCGGAGTTTTTTTGTCTTTTTGAACATGGAACTTTCAATTTTCTGACCCCCTAAAGACTTTTGAGCTAGCCAGCCTGTTTTTTCCGGCAGCCAATATCTTACTACATTTCATAATATGAAAAAATGCTTAGTTACTGGTGCCGCAGGCTTTATTGGCTGCGAAACATCCTTGGCTCTTGTTAAGGCCGGCTACGATGTTGTCGGTATAGATAACTTGAACGATTACTACGATGTAAAGCTCAAGCATGCAAGGCTTGCTCGCATAAAGGAACATTTTGAATTCCGCAAGCTGGATATTGCAAATAAGGTCCAGCTAGAACAACTTTTCAAGACAAATAAATTTGATGCGGTAATCAACCTGGCTGCCCAGGCTGGAGTCCGTTACAGCTTGAAGAATCCGCAGGCTTACGTGGACTCTAACATTACCGGTTTTTTGAATGTGCTAGAATGCTGCCGTAATTACCCTGTCGGGCATCTGCTTTATGCATCATCTTCGAGCGTATATGGCCGCAATACAAAAACGCCGTTCTCGACGGAAGATCCTGTTTGCAAGCCGTCTAGCCTATATGCTGCAACCAAGCGCTCCAATGAACTGATGGCAGAAACTTATAACCATCTGTTTAATGTGAATGCTACCGGCCTTCGCTTTTTTACTGTGTATGGGCCGTGGGGCCGCCCAGATATGGCTCCCTGGCTCTTTGCCTCTGCTATTCTTGAAGACCGCCCGATCAAGGTTTTCAATAACGGCAATATGCGCAGGGACTTTACTTACGTAGACGATATTGTCGGCGGAATCTTGGCTACGCTCGAAAACGGCTTGCTGCGAAATGCTCCTGAGCACAGGCTCTATAATATTGGACATGGTTCCCCCGTGGAACTCATGAATTTTATTGCAACTCTTGAAAAGTACATTGGCAAGGAAGCTCAAAAGGAATTCCTGCCGATGCAGCCTGGCGATGTTGAAATTACCTATGCAGATACGGTTGCCCTGGAGCGTGACACCGGTTACCGGGCCTCGACAGATTTGGAAACGGGTGTCAAGGCTTTTGCGGAATGGTTCCTGGAGTATAAAAATCGAAATAGAGCGTAAAAATCCATGATTTCTGGTGGATTGGAGTTGCTTTAAAAAACATTAAAACATATTTTAGGCATATATGAAAGTGCAGTTTATTATTTCTTGGGTTTTGCGTGGACTAGGCGTTCTTGCAGTGCTATGTTATTTCTTTGGCGGAGCAAAGCTTGGACAGCTTTTCCCGGGGTTGATCGGCAAGTCGCTTGGCCCTGTTTTCTATGCTGGCGTGGTACTCTACATTGCCGGAGCCGTTTATTACAGGTTCCTCTTTAGCAAGGAGCGCAAGGAACGCGAAAAGAGTAGGCGCGAAGAGGAACGCAAGGCGCAAGCATCTATAAATGCAGAAAAGTCCGAGGTCGAAAAATGATTCATATCGAGAATTTGCAAAAGACCTACCGAACCGGTTTCTTTATGCGGTCACGCCCTGCGTTGAAGGGAATTTCGTTAGACGTGCCAAAGGGCATGATTTATGGCTTTATTGGCCCGAACGGGGCTGGCAAGTCTACTACGATCAAGATTCTGACAGGGCTTTTGAATGCTGATGCCGGCAAGGTTCTTATTGGCGGTAAGTCACCCAAACATCCTTCTAGCAGAAAGATTCTTGGCTATTGCCCGGAACAGCCTTATTTTTATGATTACCTGACCGGTCGTGAACTTTTGGCATTCTACGGTAGGCTTGTTGGCCTTGAAGGCGATTTGCTGAAGTCCAGGATTGGCTGGGCTCTTGATACGGTTCACGCAAACAAGGATTGGATCGACCGCCGCCTGCGTACATACTCCAAGGGCATGATGCAGCGCGTGGGCCTTGCCCAGTCTATTCTTTCTAAGCCAGAACTCTTGATTCTTGATGAACCAATGAGCGGCCTTGACCCTATGGGTCGCCGTGATGTTCGCGAAGCGATCATGTCGCTGCATTCCGAGGGCGTAACCATTTTCTATTCAAGCCACTTGCTTAGCGATGTTGAAAGTATTAGCCATCGAGTGGCGATGATTGTTGATGGCAAAATCGTTCGTGAAGGAACCGTAGAAGATATTACCGAAAGCTGTTCTACCGAATACCATGTGCGTACTCGCGAAGCAATTTTGCAGACTGAACTGCCCGAAGGTGTTCGCGCTTCTGGCCACCCGCAGGAATGGTACTGCAAGGACGATGCTGCTCGTGATAGAATGTTGCAGTTCTGCCTATCAAAGAATTATTCCATTGAAAAAATCGAGCATAGCCGCCCGAGCCTTGAAGATGTTTTGACGGAGGAAATCGCCCGTGCAGAGTCTTAAGAATATTGGAGTTATTGCCTGGAACACTTTTAGGGAATCGGTTCGTGACAAGATTCTCTATAACATTGTGTTCCTTACTATTGCTCTTGCATTTTTCAGTATCGTTCTTGGGGAATGGTCCGTGTTTGACCGTGCCCATGTAATCAAGTCTACGACGCTTACAATCATGTCTCTTTCGGGGCTCCTGATTTCTGTGTTTGTAGGTATTAGCCTTGTGCAAAAGGAAATCCAGCGCAGGACTGTCCTTACGCTGCTTTCAAAGCCTATTGGCCGCGCAAGTTTTATCGTTGGCAAGTATTTGGGCCTTATGGGTGTTGTCGCAAGCCATTTGGCGATTCTTACCTGTGTATACTACGCGATACTTGTGGTCACGAATTCGTCTCCGACAATTTCCCTCTTGAGCGCAATCTACCTTGTGTTCTGGGAACTTGCAATTGTCGTTGCTGTAGCTCTTTTGTTCTCCAGCTTTAGTACGCCTGTGATGAGCGCCCTCTTTACCTTGGGTGTTTATTTTGCCGGTCACCTGTCTGGCCAGCTTTTGGAACAGGTGCGCTTTGTGCAGCGCATGGGAGAAATTGAAGGCACTTCTGGCGCTATTTTAGAGAAGGCCGCTGTTGTAATCCATGCAGTTTTCCCGGGGCTTTATCGCTTTAACATTAGCAGCTACGTAGTTCATGGCTTGGAACTTCCTGATATGTATTTGCTCTGGAGTACCTTGTATGCTGTTGGCTATGCCGCTGTATTCCTTGCGATTGCAAGCTGGTGGTTTTCTAAGAGGGACTTTTTGTAATTAGTGGCTAGGATTTAGGGTCTAGGATCTGGTGGTTAGTGAATGTTGATTTTCCATGTTTAGGTATGAGGACGCTTCGCTCTGAGGTCGATGCTTCGCATCTAGAGGGTTTGATAATT
>DCGZ01000110.1 GCA_002314675.1 Fibrobacter sp. UBA1765
GGCATCGTGCGAAGTTCCAGAACCGGATTCTGCCCTTTGAATGCGTTTTCGTGAACCTTGCAAAAATCGACGACATGAACTGCCTTGAAGAAGATAATGTAGAGGCAGGCATCGCTGCGCTTACGATGAAGTACGCGTTCGATGCGGAAGGCTTTGAAAAGCTTCTGCCGCAGATTGCAGAAATGTTGAAGAAGCTCAACAAGGATAAGGCCGCTTGCCTCGTAGAAAAAATTGAGTTATATTTGGGTGAGTTCTTTAGTCAAAATGCAAAGGAGACGTTAGAAATGGCAGTAAAAAGTATTGGAGATCTGTACGGCTTTGTCAGCGTCAACGATGCCATTCGTGCAGAAGAGCGCAACAACCTGATCAAGAAAAATCTTCAGAAGGGTAAAACTCCTGAAGATGTTTCTGATTTTCTTGACATCCCGCTTTCGCAAGTCCTTGAAATTCAGCAGGAACTTCGGAACGCATAACGGCAAAGCCTTTAAACAAACGCCCCAGGGAAATTCAATCCCTTGGGGCGTTTTTTACGAGAATAGCTCGTCGCCCGCCAATAAAAAGTCGGCGAGACCGATGTGGTAGATTCCCATGTCATCGTACCAGGGGGCGATTTCATTTCGGGTGACGACGATTTTCTTGAACGAGTTTCCGACAATGTTGAATGGAGCAAGTTCCGATTCCTGCTTTTCGGGAGTGTTCATGGAAAATGCCGATTGGACATAGCATTGCATATTACCCTTGTTTACCACGAAGTCGATTTCTCTGTTGATCCGGGTCGATTTCCCATCTACCTTTTTGAAACTTTCTAGCACGCCCACATCAACATTGTAGCCTCTCTGGACAAGGCTGTTGAAAACAACGTTTTCCATGATATGGGTTTCCTCGTTTTGTCGCATGTTCAGTCGGACATTTCGTAACCCGACATCCACGCAGTAAAACTTGCTGCTTGAACTGAAATATTTTTTTCCGCGAATGTCGTAGCGCTTTGCTTCCTTGATAATAAACGCATCTTCGAGGTGTTGCAAGTATGATGTCACTGTGTTTGAGTTTACTTGGGTTTCCCGGGTCCTTTTCGTAGAGGAATTGATGCTGTTAGCAAGATTCAATGGGTTTGTCAGGGATCCCGTTGCGGAGCAAAGTTCGTTGGTTATTGCCGAAAGCAGGTGAGGGTCCCTGACGCGGTTGCGTTCAACGATATCCTTGAGGAAAGTTTCTTCAAAAAGATTCTGCAGGTAAGAAATTTTTGTTTCAGGACTTGGCCTAGAAACGACAGCCGGCATGCCGCCGTAAAGCATGTATTCATTTAGAGTGGATTCCTTGTCGCCCTGTTTTGCGGAATAGAATTCCTTGAACGAAAGTGGATTGACTCTGACTTCATCACCGCGCCCCCTGAATTCTGTCAGCACGTCTTTGGATAGCATTTTGGAATTGCTCCCTGTAATGTAGATATCCAGGTTTTTATGGCTCAGAAGACCGTTCAAAATATCATAGAAAGTGATATAGTCGCCTTCTACGTCAGGGTTCTTGATTTTCTTTACAAATTGGATTTCGTCAATGAAGATGTAAAAGTATTCAGAATCGTTAATCCTTTCCTTTATATACCTTGACAGGTTCAAAGGGCTGCGGAGTTTAGCGAAATCATCACTATCCAGAGAAATTTTGATGATGTTCCTTTCGGAAACGCCCTCGGTAATGAGATGCCTAAAAAACAGCTCAAATAATAGCACGGACTTGCCGCAGCGTCGAACTCCGGTAATGACTTTCACCATTCCGTTGTGCTTTCGGTCAATGAGTTTTTTTAGGTAAATAGAGCGTTCAATCATGGGAAATCCTCTTGTTTGGAAATATAGCTAAAAGAAATAAAGTTTGTTTAGAAAAAGTGTGTTTAGACACTAAATTTTTAAATTTATTCATGCTGTTTCGTGCGTTTTCAGTTCGTTGCGTTAAGAACTCCAACTAGGCACCCTCCGAAGCAAAGCCTTTAAACATTCGCCCCAGGGAAATTCAATCCCTTGGGGCGTTTTTTACTCCATAATCGGGGCTGCGTATAAAGGGATGTTTGTCAGTTGGCTTTGCTGTTTGTATGGCAACATGGAAAAACGTACGGCTCGCATGTCTGGAGTTTTTGCGAGGAGCATGCTCAATGAGTTGGCGCGAACATTTCTGCCGGCCTTCACTTCGATAGGAAGCATTTTCCCTTTGTGTTGAACGACAAAGTCCACCTCAAGTCTGGAATCGTCGGTTGTGTGGTAGTATGTCGGAGTATTTAGTTCGCACTTGATTTGCTGATAAATAAACTGCTCCGTTACGCCGCCCTTGTATTCCGTAAATACACTGTCGTCGATAAGAACCTGTGACGCTTCGGTATTTACCATGGCTCCCAGGAGTCCGATGTCGAGCATGTAAAGCTTGAAGGCACTCAGGTCCTCGTAGATTGCAAGGGGGAGTTCCAGTTTGTTACATCTAGGCACCTTGTATAAAAGTCCCGCATCAAGTAGCCATTGAATGGCAAGTTCAAAATCGTTTGCGCGGGCACCTTTACGAAGCGCTCCGTATATAAACTTCTTGTTTTCTTTGCACAGTTGGGAGGGGACGCTTTGCCATACCATGCGAATTCTTGGAACTTGTTCCTTTGGGGCGTGTTTTGAAAAATCCTGGTTGTATCCGCGAAGTATTGTCTGCTGAATTCTGCGGACTTCTTGAAGCGCTCCTGTTTCTACATAGTTTAACACGGCTTCGGGCATTCCGCCAACGTAGTAGTATTGTCGCAGTAGGTCCACGAATTTTTCGTGCAACGGAAGTATAATGTCGAAATCGTGGTTTTCTAAAAGCCTATAGGCTTCTGCTTCGCCTTTTGCCAATAGGAATTCTCCGAAACTCATGGGTAAAACATCGAGTTCGTCAACCTTTCCTACAGGGAACGAAACTCCGTTGTGGAGTGAAATTCCCAAAAGAGATCCGGCAACGGCAATATGGTACTCGGGAGCCTGTTCATAGAAATACTTCAATGCTTCTATCGCTTCGGGAATGTCCTGGATTTCGTCAAGGATAATCAAGGTGTCTCCCGGTGTTATGTCAACGGAAGAAATCGCCCTTAAGCCCCGAAGGATGCGGTCTATGTCGAAGTCTTTTGAGAACAGCTGTTGTACAAGAGCGTTTTTTCGGCAGACGATGTAGGCTTCTTTGGCATATTCCTGGCGGGCGAATTCTCGCAAAAGCCAGGTCTTGCCAACCTGGCGCGCTCCGTTAAGCACCAGTGGCTTTCGATTTTGGCTATTTTTCCATAATTTAAGCTGTTTTAAAGCAAATCGTTCCATTTTAGCACTCCGTCTTGAATGCTAAAATACATTTTTCTGCACCTAATTTCAATGTTGAATAACATTTTTCTGCACATAAATCCATAAAAGTACCGCATTTTTAAACATATAAATTAACAACGAAGTCGAACTGTTGACCATTTTTCTGCATACAGGAAAGGACCTTAAAAATCGAGAAAAATTCGCCCCAGGGTGGTTCAAAATTCCTTGGGGCTTTTTTTATATTTGAACTCCGGTATGAATTGTAGTGAAAACGATCATTGGTCAGAAGTCAAGGAAGTTGGCGGCAGTACCTGGCATTTCCGTTTTATGCTTTGGGTCGTGTGCCATTTGCCGCTTTGGCTTGTGGAACTTTGCACTGCGGTGATTTGTTTTTTCTTTTGGATTGGAGCGATGCCTGTGCGCAAGCGTTCCAGGGCTTATCTTGCACGCTTGGCAAAAATCCAAGGGAAGCGAATAGAACTTTTCGGAACCTACAAGCACATACTTTCTTTCGCTCTTTCCATGATGGAAAAGCTCCTTGGCTGGAAAGGCGCAATTAAGCTCAATAGCATAGAAAAACAGAACGATGACCTGGAAGCTCTTGTAGACCAGATTGAACATGGTCAGGGAGCTTTCTTGCTTTGCTCCCATCTTGGCAACATGGAAATGTTACGTTCCTTGACTGGCTATGGTGAGCGTCATACTAGGAATGATTTCAAGGTTTTCCCGGTTGTTGATTTTTCTGGAACTTCAAAATTCAATGCTCTACTCAGGGAACTGAACCCGGAACTGATGAATATTGTGATTGATGCCAATAGCATTGGCGTGGATTCTGCAGTTTGGATGAAGGAGCAAATCGCCAAGGGTAATCTTGTGGCGATCGCCGGAGATAGGACTTCGGCAAATACACGCGATAGGACTGTAGAAACGACATTCCTTGGAGAAATTGCGAATTTCCCGGAGGGCTCTTTTACCCTTGCCGGTGTTTTGAATGCTCCGATTTATTTTGTATTTGCAATTCGCAAAAAAGACTTTGATATTCGTTCCCCTTACGAAATGCATGTGATTAAGGCGAAGACTTCTTTGGAATGCAGCCGCAAGGAACGTTCGGAACGTATAAAGAATTTGTTACAAGAATACACGGAAATCGTTGAAAATTTGTGTTTGAAACATCCATACCAGTGGTATAATTTCTACAATTTTTGGGAAAAGAAATAGTGGCTAGGATCAAGCATCTAGGAGCTAGTGTTTTAATTGCAGTTTCTCTGGCTTCTTGGATCTTGTTCTTGCTTCTGAAATGAAGGATAGTAAAAATGGAAAAAGTTGTTATTGGCACTGAAAAACTCACTATTGAACAGGTTGTGGCTGTCGCAAAAAAGCAGGCCGCTGTTGAGTTGGATAGCTCGCCGAAGTTTGTTGCAATGATCGACTCTGGTGCAGAATTTCTTGACGAGGCGCTTGCTGAACATGGTGGCATTTATGGCGTAACAACAGGTTATGGTGATTCCTGTACGCAGACTTTGCCTCCGGAACATTACTACCAGTTGCCGATCAACCTGACGCGATTCCATGGCTGTGGCATGGGAAACTACTTTGATGAAGAAACAACCCGCGCAATCATGGTTGTTCGCATGAATACCTTGGCTCAAGGCTGCTCCGGTGTTAGCTATGCTCTTTTGAAAATCATGATGACTTTCCTTCAGAACGACATTTTGCCGCTTATTCCGCAAGAAGGTTCTGTGGGCGCAAGTGGCGACTTGACTCCGCTTTCTTACCTTGCCGGCGCTGTGATTGGTGAACGCAAGGTTTTGTACAAGGGCGAAGTTCGTGAATCCCTGGATGTAATGAAGGAACTAGGGATTACACCGCATAAGTTCCGTCCAAAGGAAGCTATCGCCATTATGAATGGTACTGCGGCAATGAATGCTGTTGCTTGCATGGCTTTCTCCCGCGCTATGTATCTTTCTGACTTGGCTTGCCGTATTACAGCGATGATTACCATTGCCATGAAGGGTAATGCATATCACTATTACAAACGTCTGTTTGATGTAAAGCCGCACCCGGGTCTTATGCGTGCCGCAAAGAAGATTCGTCATGGCTTGAACCTGCCCGAAGAAAAGAACGTTGTTCCTGAAAAGATCCAGGACCCGTATTCCTTGCGTTGCGCTCCGCATATCATAGGCCTTGTCTATGATGCAGAGCCGTTCCTTCGTCAGCTCATTGAAGTGGAATTGAACAGTGCAAACGACAACCCGATTGTGGATCCGTTTACAAGGAACATTTTCCACGGTGGTCATTTCTATGGCGGCCATATTTGCCTTGCCATGGATACCTTGAAGAACATGGTTGCAAACATTGCAGACCTTTTGGATCGCCAGCTTGCTATGATTGTTGATATTAAGTTCAACCGCAATTTGCCTCCAAACCTTGCCGGTTCCAAGGGCGATTACGATATCAACCATGGCTTTAAGGCTGTGCAGATTGGCGTTTCTTCTTGGACTGCTGAAGCATTGCATTTGACTATGCCGATGAGCGTGTTCAGCCGTTCTACCGAATGCCATAACCAGGACAAGGTTAGCATGGGTACGATCGCCTCTCGCGATTGCATCCGCATTTTGGAACTTTCTGAACAGGTAGCTGCCGCAGTTCTCCTTGCCGCCTCGCAGGCTGTACGTATTCGCCTTGAACGTGGCGAAGTTGCAGAAGACCGTCTTGTAAATTTGAAGTCTACCTACGACCAGGTATTCTCCAAGTTTGCGCCGCTCGAATGCGACCGTCAGCTGGAAAGCGACCTCCGCAATACCTTGGAACTCATTCGCCAAAAGTTCTATGCGGTTTAGTTTAGGCGAAAGAACGGCGTAAACGCCTACAGACGAGAGACGAAAGAAAATAGAGAAATAATTTTTTTGATTGTTATTCTAGTCTTAGACGTGATGATGTAAATTGGATGTAAGTATGGCAGAAGAGAAACTTAAAGAAACTGTCGAATTTAACATTGAATTCTACGATGTAGATTCCATGCAGGTTGCCTGGCACGGTAACTACGTAAAGTTCATGGAAGTCGCTCGCTGTGCGCTGCTCAAAAAAATCCATTACGACTATTACGAAATGGAAAAGAGCGGCTACGCATGGCCTGTAGTCGATTTGCATATCAAGTATATGCGCCCAATGGTCTTTATGCAGCGAATCCGTTGCGAGGTAACCTTGGATGAATATGTTTTTGGCATGAAACTTCTGTACAAGTTCTTTGACGCAGAAACAGGCAAGCTTATGACCAAGGCCGAAAGTACCCAAATGGCAGTGGACATGAAGACGAAGGAATCCATGTTCGGTAGCCCAAAGTGCTTTATTGAACTTGTGGAAAAAGCCTTGGATAGCGAAAATGCTTGATTCGTTTGCTTAGAAAGTTGACGTGCTTAAATAGAATTTGTGGTATGAAAAAAATCCTTCTTGTTTTACTGTTTTGCTTGGGAATGCCGATGATTACTGGTGCGGCCGTCTTTGACCATCCTGTAAAAATGGAAAGTCAAAAGGAATTGACAGGATTCCTTTCAGAAATGGCTTCCTACGAAATGATTGAAGGAAATTTCAAACAGACAAAGACAATCAAGAAACTGAACAGGGATTTTGTTTCGACGGGTAAGTTTATCATTTGGAATGGCGTGGGCATTTTTTGGATGACGCAAAAGCCTTTTGAATCTTTTTTGCAAGTGAACGACAAGGGTATTGTTCAGATAGATGCAAAGGGAAACAAGAAGGAAATTTCTACAAAGGAAAATCCGGTGTTTGCGGAATTTTCTAAAACAATCCAGTCCGTGTTTTCTGGAAACGCGAAAGAAGTGGAAAAGAACTTTGACGTGTATTTTGAAAAGTCCGGGAAGAATATGATTATAGGCCTTGTGCCTCGCGAAGCTGCTGTACGCACGGTTATAGCAAATCTTGTGATGGAAGGTTCCAAGAACCTGGAAAAAATCACGATTACGGATGGTGATGGAAATCCTGTCGTATATGAATTCAGTAATCATGTTTTGCACAAGGAATTTAAAATGGATCCTCTTTACATTTACGAAAACATGAAAGGTAAATAGTGGTGGCTTCCATAGGCAAAAAAACTGGAATTGCAATTTGGGTGGCGCTTCACGCCATCCTTTTTGTGTTTGGAATTTTAAGCCCATGGAAAGTTGAGACCGATTTGTACTCGGTCCTGCCAGATTCCAGTGAATTCAAGAATGTAAGCGAAGCAGAAAAAGCATTGAGTGTTCGCACCATGCGAAATGTTTCTGTTTTGCTTGGCCATGAAAGTTTTGACGAGGCAAGACATTTTGCCGAAACTTTAGACAGTATCTTTAAAAATGATGAAGGGTTCGAAGAAACCCGTTTGCATATAGATGCAAATGCAATGGCCGAAATGCGTGAATTTCTTTTTGAAAATCGGTACGCTTTGCAGTCACCGACAGTTCAAAAGGCCTTAGAAAACAAAGACTTGCCGAGTTTGCAAAATGCAGCCCTTCAGAAAATATACGGTGCATTCAGCATTGCTGACTTGAACAATTTGGAAAGCGATCCGTTATTACTTGCAGAACAAAGTTTTGACTATTTTACTTTGGAATCTCCTTTGATGGGTGGCAGGTTCTCGTTGCGTGAAGGAGTCCTTGCTGCAACGGATTCGAACATTACATATGTCATGTGGAGTGCGGTTCTTTCTCCGAAAACATCTGCCATGGCAAATGACGGACATGTTCTTAATCGTTTGTACAAGGCCCTGGATTCAATGAAAACTGCAATGCCGGAACTTCAAATTGCAAAATCCGGCGTGCCATTCCATAGCTTTGAAAGTTCTAGAAATGCGCAAGGTGAAATCGCATGGATTTCTGGAATTTCGATCGTCTTGATTCTGGTACTGCTTTTGACTGTGTACCGGTCTCCGTTCCCGATTCTTTGCACGGTAAGTTCGATTGGCGTTGCGGCATGTGCTGCGCTTGCCTGCACCTGGACAATTTTCCATAGCATTCACATATTCACATTTGTCTTTGGTACAAGCGTTATTGGCGTGAGCATTGACTATGCGATTCATTTTTTTACGGAATGGAAAAAGGGCTGCTCCGGACTTGAAGTTAGAAGGCTTATTTTAAAGGGCCTGCTTCTTGGCTTTATGACGACGGAACTCAGTTACATTGCGTTGACATTTGCTGATTTTCCGTTGCTTAAGCAAATGGCCGTGTTCTCTATTGCAGGCCTTGCAAGCTCCTTTGCTACAATTCTTTTTCTTTTCCCTTGCTTGCCATTGAACAAGAACAAGGTAGAGCTACCAACGCTTATTCCTGAAAAATTCATTTCGCTGTACAATGTATTTATGACGGGTGCCGGTAAAAAATCGCAGAATGTTGTAATTGCAATTCTTTTGCTTGCTATTTTCCCTGGGCTTTACCTGTTGAATATCGAAACCGATATGCGCACTCTTTATACAATGAGCGATGAATTGAAGGCTTCTGAAGTATTAAGCGCAAGGTTAAATAACCTGGGAATTTCAGCCAATTATTTTATTGTAGAGGGGGAGTCGATAGAAGCGGTCCTGCAATCTGAAGAGCGTCTTGTTGAACGCCTGAATGCAGCTAAACAGGATTCTTTGTTGAAAAATTATTTGGCTACAAGTTCTATTGTGCCTTCTCAAAATACGCAAGGCAAAAACTATGAACGCTTGCAAGGAGCAATTCGAGAGTCTAGCGTTTCTATGCAGCAATATCTTGAAAGCATTGGCATTGCAAGTGATTCCGTTTTCCAAAATAGCTTGGCTGTAAAACCTTCATTCTTGACTGTCGAAAGTAACCTTCCTCAATCCTTGAAGTCGCTCTTGAACATGCTCTGGATTGGCGAGGTGAATGGCAAGTTCTATAGCGCTGTCTTGCCTTTGCATGTTTCCAAGGATTTTGACATTCATGATCTTGCCGGGAACATTCCGCAAGTGTATGCAGTGAATAAGATGGAAAACATCAATGATACGCTAACAAGACTTTCCCGTGTAGCTTTGCTGCTTGTGGCTATCGCTTATGCAGTCGTACTTATAATTTTGGTTTGTGTATACAAATTCAAGACTGCGGTCCGCATTATTCGAGCTCCGGTTTTGGCTTGTCTTTTCTTGGCAGCCGTATTTGGCTATCTAGGAATCCAGTTTAATTTCTTTGCCATTGTGGGCATCATCTTGACGCTTGGTATCGGCATAGATTACGCCCTGTTCTTTAAGGAAGGTGGCCGTAACAATTTGACAACGACTCTAGCTGTAATGCTTTCTGCAGCGACTACCGTGATTTCGTTTGGTAGCCTTGCCTTTAGTAGCTTTACGCCGGTTGCGACCTTCGGCCTTGCAACGCTTTTAGGAATTGTTTGCTGCTTTATGCTTTCTCCGCTTAGCAGGGACTAAAAAGCCATAATAATGGGGAAGCCTTCCTTGTAATCCTTTACAATGTACGGATGTTCTTTAGCGTATTCAAATATCTTTTGACCAAGGCTGTTTGTAACAAGTTCAGTTAGTTCCTTGCTTGGAACTTTTCCTATGGAAGGGCATGTCGGCGTTAACGTAATAACAAGCTTGTCCTCTTTTTTCATGATGCGAAGTGGCCAGATGCTACAATCAAAGGGCTTGTCTTCACTTTTTAAAATGCAGCCTTTTGCTGGATCTAAAAATGTGCAGGGAACTTCCTCTTCACTGTCGCTTGTCTTGTACAGCGATTCAAGTTGCGTTTTTCGATCCTTGAACATTGCTGTCACGCCGTATTCGTTTTGCCTGCTTAGCTTTTGAATACATTCATCAGAAAATAAAGGAGTTTCCCAAAGGCTGCATCTTCTAAATGAACAACAGAATTTGCATTTAGCGCATGTTGATTTTTCAAGGACTTCAGAAAGCATTACAGACTCTTGATTGTTACGTGGCTCTTGTCTAAAATTGTTTGCGGGTAGTAAGAAAGCTTTGCCTTGCGAAGACCTTCAATGTTGATGTCTTCTTCGCGATTGATTAGCCTTGCATTTGTAAGGCTTGATGCAAAGAGCTTGTTGATTGCCGTGTAGCCTCCGTTATCGGCATATTCACTTGTAACCTTTTCAAAGTGGATATCCCAGACATTTTCGCAAATTTCAGTGGCCATGGTCATTGCCGCTGGTTTTCCCTGTATGTATAGGATAGCTCCTTTTACGCCAATAGCGTCTAAATTTTCTAGAGCTTCCGAAATGGCTTCAAATTCTGCAATACGGGATTTTTTGTCTTCGGAACATTCTGCCGCGGCATCGTCATTTGCTATGTCTTGCTGTTCGCTTTCTTTTAGCCACAACTTTTCGATAAGCATGGCGTCTTCAACATTTTGTAATGTGATTGGGCGCAATTCGTAATCGCTGTATGTTCTGTTGAATCTTGAAATATGGTTTCTTTTTTTGCGGTAGTCTTTACCTTCGAGAGTTGCAAGGCTTTCTGCCGCATAAATGTAGTCGCTATCGCCATGGTTTTCTTTGAATACGGCGCGTTCGCCAAAATAGTTGGTAAGGACTTTAGACTGGCTTTCTGTGACAAGGCAAAATTCAAGTGGCTTGTCGCTTTGTGCTGAATCTTCTTCAATCAACTTTAAAGCGTGTGTTATGTTTCCGTTTCCGAGTGGGAATGTGTAGCCGTGCCTACTTTCTTGCCCGTTGTAGTAACGAAATAAAAATCCATCTTTAATGCAAATTTGTGTGCCGTATTTTTTTCGAAGTAGAAATATGTTGCCAAAGCTTGCGTCACTACCTATGTAGCAAACGTCGTTTACTGCCTTATTTATGGCAATTCTATCCGATAATTCAGGGTCTTTAAATTGTAGCACAACAAACCTCGAGCAGAAAATAATAAATTATGGAACGTGAAAAATAGGGCTAATTCAACATTGTCGTAAAAAAGCTCTTAAGCTGTTTTATGGAATATTCTACTATAGCTTTTCTTTGGATTCTTTGCTTTACAGGAAGCTTTATTCAAAGGGTGACCGGCTTTGGTTTTGGCATTTTTGTAATGACCATGCTTCCGTATATTTTGCCTAGCTATGGCGAAAGTACAGCTCTTTCCGGGACGCTTGCTGGCTCGATGTCCTTGATTGTCGCCTGGCGTATGCGCCGGCATATTGCGTGGAGACAATTGCTACCTATTCTAATTACCTTTGTTGTTGTAAGCCTTTGTTTTGTGTTTGCAGTTTCTTCAATGGATGAAAAATTCTTGAAGAAAATCCTTGGCGCAATTTTGATATGCGTTAGCGTCTATTTCTTTTTTATAAGTGAAAAAATAAAGTTGAAGCCAAGTTTGCCTGCGCAGATTGGGCTGGGTTCGTTTTCTGGAATGATGGGAGGCCTTTTTGCAATGCAGGGGCCGCCCGCGGTTCTTTATTTTTTGGCATCATCTGAAACAAAAGAAAAGTACATTGCGCAAACGCAAACGTATTTTGTAATTGGTAACGCCATGATGACAATTTTTAGAGCCAAGGCTGGCTTTGTTACGGCTGCGGTCGGCTCTGCATATTGCTATGGGCTTGTAGCCGTGTGCCTTGGCGCTTTGATCGGTAGCAAGGTTTCTAAAAAAATTCCTCATGCGGTATTAAAAAAGATCGTGTATATGTACATGGCTATAAGCGGTGTAATTGCGCTTGTCGCATAGTGTGCCCTTAAATAAAATTCTAGATTTGTGCGCATGCTAAAAAGGCTTGCATTCTTCACTTTGTTCTTACTGTTGGTGGCGTGCCATAATGCGCTTGTAAAACCGGG
>DCGZ01000011.1:0-19161 GCA_002314675.1 Fibrobacter sp. UBA1765
GCACCGAAGGTGCGACCTGATTCCAATCTTCCGTCTTACGTTTTCTGACTCCTGTCACTGACTCCAGGTTTCTTTCTAGCATCTTACTTTGTCATTGCGAACGTAGTGAAGCAATCTAGAACCTTGCCTTAGATGGCCGCGCTACGTTCATCATGACATGAAGAAGTACAACTTCTGACGACAGCCTACAGCCGACCGATTCCTATATTCTACCAGCTACCCTCTTCCATGATGCGATTTTACAATTCTATCGTAAGCCTTAAAAATAGCGGCATGACTCAAAATGCCAATAACATCGCCCTTGCCATTCACGACGCAAAGTTCATTCAGCTTGTTATGCACGAAAATTCTTGAAGCAGAATGCAGGTCAAGCGTGTCAGAAAGCATCGGGGCCTTTACAGTACAATCAGAAATAAGCAGGTGCTGCACAAGGTCAGGCGACGAAATGTAGGCGTTCTTGACAACGGACATGTCAAGCAGGCCAATGTATTTTTCGCCTCGGTAAACCGGATACACATAATCCAAATCAATGTAAGGCAATATACCAGAAAGCAGGTCTTCACCGCGAAGAGTCTTGATATCACACTTTTCCACAACTTCACTAATAGTTGTTACGCGTAAAACATCCTGGTCCATATCGCCATGATGAGCTGGAGAAGAAAATTTATTTAGCACCTGGCTCTTGTAAATACTCCAAGGCCTAGAAAAAGCAATGTGCATGACCGCAGCGATCAAAAGACCTGGCAACAAGCTATAGCTACCAGTCATTTCGCAAACCATTACAACACCCGCAATGGGAGCCTTGGCGGCTCCTGCAAAAAACGCTGCCATGCCTACAAGAATAAACATTTCTGGAGTTCGAATCACACCAGGGAACGCAAGTTCACACACACCAGCAAACATGGCCCCTAGAACGCCACCAATAAACAAGGACGGTCCAAAGACGCCGCCGGAACCACCAGAACCAACGGTAAATGCGGTAGCCACAATTTTTGCAAGAACGATTGCTAACAACAACAATACGCCCCAAATAGAATGTGGCATCATATCCTTCATTACCTGGCCAATAAATTCAAAACCACCGCCAGCGACTTCTGGGTAAAATAAAACGATAAAAGAAACAAAGGCTCCACCAATGGCCGGCTTTACCCAATTTGGAATTTTCCACTTTGCAAAACGGGTTTCCGATTCATTATAGCAGCGCACATACAAATACGAAAACGGAAAGCACAAAAGGCCTAACAGGGCGCAAGCAATCAATTCTATGGCATTTGTAAAAGGGAACGCCGGCACACCGACAATCGCGGGAGCAGAACCAACAAAGGCAATGTATACAGTAAACGCAACAACAGAAGAAACAATGGAGGTAGCAAAGGCATTCGATTCAAAGTCTTCGCGATAAAGCACCTCTACAGAAGTCAGTGCACCAGAAAGAGGAGCCTTGAAAATAGCGCCAAGACCTGCTGCAGTACCGGCCAACGTAAATTGACCACGCAAGGAACGAGGCATTTTGAACATTCTGCAAAGTGTTGACGCAACACCGGAACCTATCTGAGAAACAGGGCCTTCATAGCCTGCACTACCGCCAGTCGAAAGCGTAATAATGCTTGTCAAAAACTTTACCGGTGCAACTCGGGAACGAATCTTTCCTCCATGGTAATGGAAGGAACGAATCATGTTGTCTGTCCCCTGCCCTGCAGTTTCTGGAGTCTTTGTAATCTTGTAAATAATCAAGCCAACAACAAGGCCGCCAACAGCTGGCATTATGGCAAAGCTCCACCACGGCAGAGCATTTTCGCCACTCCACGGCTTGTGAACAAGTTCGCTAGCAATATCAAGGCCGTAATGGAATGCTACCGCAACAAAGCCTGTCACAAAACCTATGAGCGCCGCCAGGAATATTTTCGGCAAATAGCCATTGATTACAAAAAGTCTAGCAAAGCGCTTTTGAAAGGCCGTCATTTACTTAAACCTCTTCATTAATTTTCTCCAGCTGCCGGAACGATACCTAAGGTAAAGAATTCCAGGGAAAATCACGTAGCAAACAACGACAATCCACCAGGAAGCGATTGTCGATATTTTAAACACAAACGCACCGATCCACAAGGCAAATACAGAGAGCCAGTTTAGAATAATCAAGGTCACCATGACCCAAAAGACATCACCTGCACCGCGAAGCGCTCCTGCAAACACACAAATGCCGACTTCAAAAAGCACATAGAGCGAAGCAATTCTTAGCATATTCTCGGCAACGGGTCTTGCACTTTCAAAAAGCCCACTAGAAACATCAGGGGCAAAAATATCGGTCAAGACATTAGGAATACCTATAAGAAAGAACGCAACTACAAGAGAATATCCAAAGCCCACGACAAGCGTAGAACGAATGGAACGTCTAACGGCGGCACTGTCACGCGCGCCTACATAGCGACCGACAAGGCTTGTAGCAGCAACTTCAAGGCCAATCAAAGGAACATACGCAACCATGTCCCAGTTGAACATAACAGATGCTGCAGTCGCAGCCTCCGGCCCCATTCTTTGAAAAGTCAAAATCAAGGTCTGGAACGCAAGCATGGTAAAGAACAATTCAGTACCGCTAGCAGCACCCTTTTTCAAAAGTTCAAGGAACAATTCCTTGCAAAACTTTAAATGGAATGGAAATTCCGCCTGCAATTTTTTCCCGAAAAACTTGATTGCAAGCACAAGGATCGTTACAAAATTTCCTAAAATAGTGCCAACGGCAGCACCCCGAATATCAAGGGCAGGGAACGGACCTACGCCAAAAATCAAGAAGTAATTTGCGGCAACGTTCACGACCATGCCAACAAAAGCGGCAATCATCACAATCTTTGTTTGTCCGATTCCAGAAAAAAAAGAAATAAACGCCTGGCGCAAAAGCACTATAACAGCGCCACAAATTAAAATATTGAAGTATGTTGTTTGCGCTTGTAGCTGCAGCCCCTCAACTCCAGTTGCACTAAACATAAAATAGCCAAGCGGAGCAAGCAAAAAAACAAGGGGGGCACAAATCAAGGAAAGGATTATTCCTTGAGAAGCAACACTTGCACAATTTTCAAATCGCTTTGCGCCAAAATTCTGTGCGACAAGAGCCGTAACATACGAAATCACGCCATTGAAAAATGTCATGATAACCATTTGCGCAGCACCACCCGCAAGGGCTGCATTCATGTATTCGGGAGCAAGCTTTGCAAGGAACAAGCGATCGGCAAATGTCATAAAAGTATCAAATGACATTGACAATAGCATCGGGAGAGCAATGATCAAAACATCACGAACATTGCCTCGGCGCGGAGCCGCAAAAATCCCATTTGCGATCTTTGAATTTTCCCAAAACATTTCGGGTCCAAAGATAGTAAAAAGGGATTATGCAAACTTTCTAACTAAAGCATTACAACACGGTTCTTGCCGCCCTGCTTCGCGTTACCAAGAGCCTTGCTTACACGGGCGTAGACCATTTCTGCAGTCTGGCGCGGCTTGCATTCCGTAATGCCAACACTCACCGTAATCTTACCAGCTGTGCCTACATTTACCCGGCTCATGGTGCTTCGAATATTTTCTGCAAGGGCTAGAGCCTTGATTTCGTTATAGCCCGGCAAAACAAGCATAAATTCATCGCCAGAGAACCTTCCAACAATCGCCAAAGGCGCATATTCACGAACAATCTTGCGAATCGTGTCAGAAACAATAGTCAAAACTTCGTCACCGGCAATTGTTCCAAAAGACTCGTTCACTTCCCTAAAATTGTCTATGCCAAACTGCAATACAGAAAAAGGCGTACGAGACAATTGCGTGTTTTCAACTTCTTGCTGAACCTTTTTTTGAATTTCAATTCGATTCAGGAATTTTGTCAGTGCATCGTTATTTGCAAGGGAAGCCACACTTACATTTGCGCTAGCAAGTTCAGCGGTAGCAGCTTCAATAAAGTTTGCAAGACGGCTAATCATGGAGACCCTACCGCTTAATGCATATTGCCCCATATTAAAATCAGCAGCACTCTTGCAAGGTGCGCCCTCGCGCATTGCAGCCACGACAAGGGTTACATTATGCTGGTTTACAAAGCCGCCCGTTCGCAAGAATTCACCCGACGTGTAAAAGCCTGCTGTTGGAGCAATGGACTGGAAAGGCAATGTCTCGTCGCTGATTTCCGAATCGCCCCAAAAAGTTCTGCGTCCTGCACAAGAAAACACTTGAATAACCTGCGGGCTAAATTCGGCGAGCTTTTGGCAATCCCTATAAACAGAGTTAAGAATCGTTTCTGGGTCACCATACGCCATGCGCGCAACAACGGATTCTTCTATATCGGAGGTCATTACAAGCGAACCATCGGCAGTACAAGACACCGGGGCACGCAAAATGTCAATTCCATTTTTCTTATAAAAGAAAGGGAACTCTAAGGTGTTATTGAAAAATCTCTTATCGTTTTGAATAGCAAGGTAACGATGGTAAATGCCAAAGGCAGGCTTATTATCCAGTTCCTGGAGCAAACTACCACTAGCGCGCGTTACCTTGAACTCCCGGCCAAGAGGTTTCCAGCCAGAAATATGCGTGGTTTCGATATAAAAGTCATCTCCACCCAAAAGCACTAAGACCACGGCGTGTTCAGAAATTCCGCCAACCTTCGAGAACACGCAAGCAGAATCGCTATTCAAGTCGACATTAAAGGCTCCACCACCAAAAATATGCACGCTCGCACGGGCACTATAAAGCAAATCGCTAAAATTTGACATGGACATGCCGCGAATCGTAGCCAACAGCGCGACTCCCTTGATCCATGGATTGCTTTCAATAAGCCGCACAAGCGCATTCGCAACACCGCCAGCAGATTCATCGGTCAAATTGTACTGGACAATTTCTAGTTTCGTTGTCGGATTTTCAAAAATCGTGCAAGTTACCACAATTTCAGAGGAAGAAAGCCTTCCTTCATAAATGCTCCCATTTGCAGAACAGCCCACATAATCGGCATTAGGCAAAACAGAAGCAATGGAATTGCACACCATGTTGATTTGGGCCAAGTCTACAGAATTCGTATAGACTTGAAAAAAGATAGCCTTAGAAACAGCTGCATAGTTTTCTCTAATGCGCTTTAGTTCTTCCTTAAAGGACATTTCATCTTTATATTCTATCTGTATCAGCTTCATAAGGCACCCACACTACTAATCCATATTTTTGAGAATTTAATATTTAAAGACGAAAAAACAAGCAAAAATGGAACTTTCACTTTACTTACATTTTTTCAAATGTCATTTTTAGAGTAAAATAGGGATTTTTTCATTCTACTTTAGACTATTCCAACAAAAAAAGGGCCTGCATTTTTGCAAGGCCCTTTTCTAACATTCAAGGTTTACTTGCCTAGGCAATCGTTCAACTTCGCGATAATTGCCTTCTTGTCCATTTTCTGGCCAATGAACACCAGTCGAACGATACGGTCTCCATATTCGGAATCCCAAATCTTGAGCAAGTCGGGATGTTCTTCAAGGAGCTTACGCTGTTCTTCCTTGCTTTCTGCAGCAAACCAGCGACCATACGGAGTTGCTGTTGCCTGCTTGCCAGCCTGTTCAAACAAGTAGGATTCGGTACGTTCATCTTCGAACCACATCAGGCCCTTTGTACGGATGATGCTTGTCGGGTAATTGTCAAGGAAAGCTTCGATCTTTTCGCGAACGAACGGACGGCGATTTTCAAATACAAATGTACTAATGCCGTATTCATCGCCATGTGGATGATCCTTGTCATGGTGGTGGCCACAATGGCAAACGCCATGTTCATGGTCGCAATGGCTGTGGTCCTCGTGATCATGGTCATGGTCGTCATCATCGTGGTGGTGATGGTGTTCATGTTCTTCATCATGGTGATGCTTACAAACACCGTGTTCATGGTCACAATCGCTGTGGTCTTCGTGATCATGATCGTGTTCATCATGGTCATCGTCATCATCGTGATCGGCTTCGACCTTTTCAAATTCCTTGGACCAGCCTGCAGAACCAGCCACACGCTCAAAGTCAAAAGACTTTGTATCAAGGATATCAGACATGCTGACCTTGCCAAAATTCGTTTCAATCATCTTGGCTTCTGGCTGCAATGCACGAACAACAGCCTTGACATGAGCAAGGTCTTCTGCAGAAACTTCATCAACCTTGTTAATAATGATGGTGTTACAGAATTCCACCTGCTGAACGAGAAGGTTTGCGATATCTTCTTCTTCAAGATCTTCAGCAACAAGCTTTTCGCCACCGGCAAATTCATCGCAAAGTCGAAGTGCGTCTACAACAGAAACAATGTTATCAAGGTGGCACATAAGGCGTTCGCCGTTTTTGCCCTGGAGTTGAGCGCCTGCCATGCAAATTGTTTGAGCGATAGGAATCGGTTCGCAAATACCGCTAGCTTCAATCAAGATATAGTCAAACTTGCCCTGTTCAAGAATTTCGGCAATTTGTTCAAGCAAGTCAGTCTTAAGGGAACAGCAAATGCAACCGTTGCTTAAAGGGACAACCTTACCGGAATCTTCCTTTGTAATATTGCCGCCCTTTTCAATCAAGGCCTGGTCGATATTTACTTCGCCGATATCATTTACAATAACGGCTACATGGTAGCCCTGCTGATTGTTCAACACATAATTAAGAAGAGTTGTTTTACCGGCTCCAAGGTAACCGGTGAGCAGCGTAACAGGTACTGATTTCATTATAGCTCCTTCGCTAATTTCACGCCTTATAAAATAGAAAAATATGAAAATTCAAGCAAATAGACTTTATTTAAACAATCCGCTCTTTGGCAGGAACACACTCCATGTTTCCTTTTTCAAGGCTACATTTGTAAGCATCTGCCTTGCATCGTGAATCGCGACTGTAGGCACGCTAGCAAAATTTGCTACGGTTCCACCAAATGCCCTGAGAGATTTGTCTCGGCCAAACATTTGTCGCATGGCAAGTTCGCCAAACACGACTATTTTTTGAGGCCTAAGTAAAGACACTTCCTTTTCAAGCATTTGCCTGAGAGTAACATCGAGCATTACAGATGGCATGCGTTGAGCTTCGCGCTTATACACATAAGTCAAGGCGCACTTGCCTGCAGGTACCGACAATGCTGCAAAAAGTCTAAAGACCATTTGCCCAACGTTCGATGCCATCAAGCTTGGATTTTTATCATCAGGCTGAGGAGCGTCAAACACAAGCAAGACTTCTGGATTTTGAGCGCCTTCTACGCCAACTACATTTGCACCCTGGTAAATAGAATGTTTTGCAACGGCATCGTAAAACCCCTGCAAAGTAGTTGAAGACAAAAATTCAACGGGAGTCGATTCAGAGCGAGTCGCAAGAGCGCTCAAGTCAAGCGTATCGGAACGGCCTCCGGAACCTCCAGAAAGAATTTGCACTCTCGACGCCGACGGCTGCTTGGGAGCTTCTGCAAAACTACGTTGCATTTGTACGCGTTGTGGCTGCGCGGGTTGCCTTTGCGGAACAGGCGCACTTTGCATTGCCGGAGCAGTTTTCTTTTTTAGCAATGCCAAAGACCACGGTTCTTCAAAGAATACTTCATCTTCGCCAAGTTCTGCCTGGGCTTCTAGGTAATTTCTCAACTCGGAATAATCAACCATATTATACACCAAGCTTTTCAGCAACAAAGTTCACGACACCCAAGGCAAGGTCACGCTTTGCCCCAAGTTTTGGAGCCACGGCATGTTCGTTTGCCTTCACAAAAGAAAACGCAACGGTATCTTTGCCAAAGCCGCTGCCGTTTGCAACCGGAGTATTCAAGACAAGCATGTCAGCCCCGCTCTTTGCAAGTTTTTCATCTGCATGGTGTTCTACATCTGCAGTTTCAAGAGCAAAGCCAACAATAACCTGTTTTAAATTGCCAGAATTCCTTGCAGCAACGCAGTCGCGCAAAATATTTGGATTGGGAACAAGTTCCAAAGTTAATTGGCTTCTGCTATCCTTGATCTTTTCATCGGCGGGATTTGCAGGGCGATAATCTGCAACTGCTGCACAATGAACAAGTGCGTCAAAATTTTTGGAAAGTTCAAGAACCGTATCGTGCATTTGTACAGCGCTTCGAACACAAATAACTTCTACACCACAAGGTACTTTAGCTTCCATTGGGCCAGCAACCAAAGTGACATCAAAGCCGGCCTGCAAAAATTCACTTGCAAGGGCCACGCCTGTTTTACCGCTTGAGCAATTCGAAATATAACGGACCGGGTCAATAGCTTCTTCTGTACGACCAACGGTAATCAAGACCTTTTTTCCATTCTTAGGCCTGGATTCCTCATAAGCCTTGAGTGCATCTACAATTTCTGCGGGTTCAAGCATTCTGCCAGCACCAACCTCGCCACAGGCAAGTTCACCGGACGGACTCTGCAAAATATGTACACCGAAAGTTTCCAAAGTTTTCAAGTTCTTTTGAACTGCAGGCGACATGAACATCGTCGTATTCATGGCCGGAGCAATCCACTTAGCTCCGGCACACGCCATAAAGCAAAGTGAAACCGGTTCGTCAGCAATTCCATTTGCCATTCTGCCAATTGTATTTGCTGAACACGGAGCTACAAGGAACAAATCAGCCCAACGGGGGAAATCGATATGCTGAAAAGGACGAGCTTCTACAGCGCCGTTTTCAGTATACACTGGGCATTTTGAAAGAGATGCAAATGTAAGCGGCTGAACAAACTTTGTAGCCGAAGGGGTCATCGCGACTCTAACTTCAGCACCTTCACGCTGTAAAAGTCTTAAAAGCTCAGCAGCCTTATAAGCTGCAATACCGCCCGTAACACCGAGCAAAATATGTTTGCCATTCAAATTCATAAAAACAAAGGTAGAAACAATTCTGGATAATGATTCATAAGTAACGAATAATGAACGGCGATTAGAGAATTATAAACAGTGATACCGGAGCTTTTTATGACAAAAAATAGAGACTTGCGAAATTCACAAATCTCTGTTTTACTACAAAGTAATATTCTTATTTTTGAACTTTTATAGTTTTATTAAAGCGTGAGTTCTGCATTGTGCCACGGATATTCACAATGTAAAGACCTCTACCATAGTTTTGCAAGTTTACAATTGCAGAGCCATCGCCTACAACAGACTTAGACTGCATCAAATTCTTGCCGCTTAAATCAGTCACGATGATTTTTGCATTATTCGGTATTCCACTCAAGTATACGATTCCATTCGAAACCATCGCATTGAATTTTGTGAATTTTTCAAAACCAATTGCATCAGGATCTTCTGAATCTTCAGGATTTTCTGAAGGTATTTCCGCAGTGCTATCTGTTACCGTGATCACGCCGCTCTTTGAATAAGCTTCGCCAATTTCACCAACAGTCGTGACTGTAAAAGCATAATCACCGGCTGTCGCGACAACAATGCCCGAAATGGATATTTTCTTTTCAGCATTATCTATGTTGAAATCGATACCATCCGGAAGACCAGTGATTTCAACAGTTTCTGCGTTTTCCCATGTGTAGCAGAAGTCTACAATTGGACTACCCTTTTCTACGATCTGCTTAGAAGAACCTGCACCGCACTTTGCAATAGTAGCGGTTTTCACTACAGGTTCTGTTGCAGCCAGTTTCTGCGTAACACCAATCTTGCGGGAATAGGTATCGCCTGCATTATCCTTCAGGGTAAAGGTGATGTAGCCAACACCAGCAAAAGTGTCAGATAGTTTCACCGTCATCTTGGAGCCGCTTACCGTTGCAGTTACGCCACTAGGCACGTTGGAAACGCTATAAGTTCCGCCGTCATAGCCCTTGGTGTACTGCGAAAGATCGATGGTCTGGGTTTCACCCTTTTCGAAGGTGAAGTTGGCGCGAGCGAGCCATTCCAGGTAGCGTTCCAGTTCCGTCCAGCCGTCACCAAGACGATCCTTGTTGGCATCACTGAAATCACCGCTTTTAGAAGCCGCGTTCAGGCCGTACATATTTTCCCACCAGTCCGGAAGGCCGTCAGCATCGGAGTCGTAATCATTTGCCATGCTTACGCTAGGGTAATTTTCGAGACCGCCCACGTCGCTTTCGCGGTCGGGAATGCCGGGCTTCTTGCCTACAGAACCTGTGTACTTGTAAGTGCCGGTCTTGACTTCGTTAATCATGCGGGCATCGTGATCGTCAATGACAGTGCGGTTCAGGCCCACATCGCTTAGAACGTCCTTGTAGGCTGCCTTTGCGCTCTGGATTGTGGCGTAGGAATCAAAGTAAGGCTTGTTGACGAACACTGTCCAGTTCAGTACCTGCTTATCGTACTTCTGGTATTCGCGACCGCAGTTGTCGTTGGTGCCATCGCATGTGAAGGAACCGTTCGCCGCCTGCAGCACATTGTTATGGTAGTAGTATTCCTGGGTTCCGCCGCCGGTACCTTCCAGCTGAGCGCGGAGTGTGTAGCCATGCAATGTGGTGGCAGCCCCTTCCTTATAGTAATTGCCAACGAAGTTCACATTGTGAGCGCCACCGTCGGTTACGCGGTCCACCCAGTTGTAAACCACATTGTTGAAAATGTCCAGCTTGCCGGCGTAATTTCCAGAGGCATCTAGGCCGCCGCCCATGCTCCAGTTACGGCCATCATTATGAGCAAGCAAGTTGTGATGGAAACTGCCGACGTCGCCCCCGATGGTTGCGGCATACCCGTGGGCCGTTCCTGCAGGATAATTTGGGTGGCCTGCAATATTCAGCGCTTCGGAAATGAGGGTGCGCTGCAATGTGATGTTCTTTGCTCCACGGCTGCTGAACGCTTCGTCGGTAGTCCAGCTGATGGAGGAATGGTCAATAATGCTATGGTTTGCGCCAGTAATTCCCATGCCGTCAAGACCGCGGTTCTGTTCCTCAGTGGTGGCGGCATACCCGCGACGCACTCGCATAAAGCGGACAACGCAATCGTTACCGGTAATACCGAAGGGTGCGCCTGTAATAGTAATGCCCTTGCCGGGTGCCGTCTGGCCTGCTACAGTCACATAGTTACTGCTCAGCACTAGACGGGATTTGAGATTGATAACGCCTGCCACCTTGAATACGATGGTGCGGGGGCCGATATCGTTGGTAACAGCTTCACGGAAAGATCCCGCACCGGAATCGTTCAAGTTGGTAACGTAAACCACCTTGCCGCCGCGGCCTCCTACAGCGTTACGGCCATAACCTTCGGCACCGTCAAAAGCCACACGGCCAATACGGAATCGCCACACGTCGCCCTTGGTGATAACGCCGTTTGCATCCACTTCATCTACTCGCCAGAAGTAAGTATTCAGCGGAGTTGCGCTAGAAATTTTATAAGTCGTTGCAGTCTGCTCGCCCTTAAATTCTGGAGATTGCAATCCTGCTGCAGCCACCGTCGCAGAATCTGTTCCAAAGTAAACTTGATGCTTCTGAGCGTTCTTGGCTGCAGTCCAGGCCAAAGTCAGTGCGCCGTTATTATGAGCTGCATGATCATCCAAATTGCTTGGAACAGGAGCACTTGCCTGAGAAGCAGTGTTCGCTACATTCAAGGCAAAGCCATTCAATGTCACATTGCGGAAAGTTGCATTAGAAGTGCTAGGCACAAACTTCACTGTAGCCGTCCCTGCAGTGCCAACGGTAAAAGAAACGTAAGCAGTTGCAGCTTCTTCTGTAGAAAGTGCTCGATTCGATGGAGTAACGGTTGTGACCTTTGAACCATTCACGTACACATCAATCTTGCTGTAAGTAAAGGCGGTGGGTGCGTCCACATTGTTTAAATAAGCAAGAAGCGTATGAGTTCCTGCACTCAAACCTGCAAAAGAAAGGCTAATTTCGCCGCCGGCGTTCCCTTCTTCAACAAAAATGCCATCACCAACAAGCTTTGCATAACTTGGAGCTTGTACAGCAGCCTTGTACCAGTTGGTCTTCAAGTTGGTACCGGCACTGCCCTTTGCGACCGTAATTTTCACACCACTAATAGTGGTATCTTTTGAGCTTACGCCGGTTACAACCCATGGAATATAGTTTGCTTCTGAAACTTCACTTGTATTTCGGCCGCTCTGGTCAAAATCAACCTTTATTACCGGCGAACCCGCAAAAACATTTGCAGCAACACCAAAGGCAAACATAGGAACAAACATTTTTTTCATATAAAATCCCACTTTGGATTAACCCTGCATCAAAATCATTGCGCAAGATTTTTCAATTTTACGCACTATAAATTATTTATAAAAAAGCAAATTGGGTATACTAAACATTCAAAAGGTGTTGTCAATAGACAACAGAAGCAAATAAAAAACGCCGCCGCATTCAAATGCAGTGGCGTTTTCTCGAGCCTATAAACTATTAGACTACTATTAGACTAAATGATCGCAAAGGAACTTGTTTGCTTCCTTGTTTGCAGCCGGAGAATACTCTCGATACAGTTCCAGAACTGTACGCAACTGCTTTTTACCAGGCTCAATGTGCTTTGCAAAGCGTTCAATCCCCTTTGTCTTAGAAAGGAAGCAGTAAGCGCCCATTGCCTGGCAAAGCCTCTGGATAGAAGCGGCAAGGAAAGAAATCCAAAGTTCTTCATCGGTAAAGCCCGCCGTACCCGGGAATTTCTTTGTCCATTTCTTGAAGAAGTCCTGCACCAGGTCTACCGGCATCTGTACATACGGATCCCAAAGGAGCGAAGCCAAATCATAATACTGTGAACCGCGACGCAGCCCCTGGAAATCGATAAAACCAATAGAAGCGTCATCACGGACCATTACATTTTCAGACTGGAAATCACGATGCATAAGTACACGAGGCTGCATATCTACGGCACACGCAAGAGCGGCAAAGCCGTCTGCTACAGCATGCGGGAGTTCTGTCAAACCCAAATGCTTCTTCAAATAATTTTCTGTAAAATAATCGGTTTCCCACTTGAGTGAAGCATAGTCAAACTTGCGAGCGCCAATGTTCGGATGGCTCATGAACACAGATGAAGAGGCTACCTGCATTTTTACAAGTTCATCAATCACCTGGTCATACAAGATGCAAGCGGAAGCTCGGCGTGAGCCTTCAATCGGAGAAACTTCATCCTTCAAGGAATGGGAACCAAAGTCTTCAATTACAAGCTGGGCGGCATTAGCATCTTCAAAATAAATCTGAGGGACAGCGACATCTACGCCACGCAAGACTGCACTGAACTGCGAATAGTTCTTGAAATCTTCATTTGCGGATGGATTCGTCTGAACAACAGCAGTCTGATTACCTTCTGTTACACGATAATAGCCACGGCCAGAGCCTGCGGAACCGGCAACATCAACCTTGGAGCCTTCTGCAAAGCCATAATTATAGAGATAAGTCTTGACGGACTCAGAAAACAATTCAAAATCTTTTAGCATAACCTGAATATAAAAAGAAATAAGTCAAAAACAAAAGGTTTTCTTTTATTTTTTTACGCAACGCACAGACGCAGCATAGGCTTTTGACTGCTTTGTATAGCTAAAAGCCATGGACTTCGAGGTCAAATACCATAAATAGGCATTTTCTACAGACTCCGCGTCAGCACTCCAAAAGAACGCAAACTTATAAACATTGCCGTAAGTTTCATCATCAAAGCGGTTCCCTGCTGGCATCGCACCAAATTTCAAGGTATCATTGCCATTCGTATCTCCGGACCAGCCATAGCTAGACTTTATCAGGTATCCTGCGTTATAGTCTTCACCTGCCGCAGTCCAAAGAGATTGAAAATCTTCCTGGTTTGCAAGCCGAAAACCTGCCGGACAAGCCTGTTTGGCCGCAGCCCATGTATAAAGGCGACCATAAATATCGCACTGAGAATCATCATCCTTGTAACAATAGCTGCCCTCCATCTTGTAATTCAGATTATCGGCAAGCCAGGTGCGGTCGGCAATTTTTACGGTACGGTACTTTTGCTTGTCTCGGGAATCTACGAACTGGTTAGGAGGAAGCTTTGCTGCAAACACTGTTGCAGTAAACAACAAAAGGAGGAATAAGGAATTAAAAAATCGCATTGTTATACCAAACGTTTTACTACAGAATTCGCGTGAGCAAGAATGTCTTCTTCACCTTCGACACGTCCGTTTTCCATGACAAACTTGCCATTGCACATAACGTGCCTTATGCAACGGGAATCTGCCGAGTAGACCCAGTTAGAAATTAAATGATAATTTGGAACAAGGCGTTCATTATTCATGTCAATGAGCAGGCAATCTGCCAGGCGGCCTTCCGCTATTTCACCGGCATCAAATCCGTATGCAAGAGCCGCATTGCGGGTTGCCATTTGCAAAGCCATTTCTGCAGGCAAAACTTCCGGGTCATTCACCTTCGCAAGCACGGCAGCAATTTTCATTTCTTCGTGCATGTCAAGGTTATTATTCGAAGATGCGCCATCGGTTCCAAGGGCAATTTTCATACCGCTCTTGATAGCACCAGCCATCGGGAAAATGCCACTTGCAAGCTTTAAGTTAGACATTGGATTATGAACCGCTGTAGAACCAGATTCAGCAAGCAAGCGCATATCATTTTCATCAATATGCACGCAATGGGCAGCCACAAAATTCTTGCCAAGTGCACCAACATCAGCCATCAATGCGACAGGAGATTTTCCATATTTTGCATAACAGTCTGAAACCTCTTGAGCCGTTTCGGCAAGATGGGTATGAAGAACCAAGCCTTCGTCTTGAGCGACCTGGGCACAGCGTTCGTAAAGTTTTGCCCCGCAGGTATAAATCGCATGCGGCATGGCAGCAATCTTAACCAAGTCAGATTCGTATTCCTTGTGGTTCTTCAAAAATTCAAAGTTCTCTTCTACATGGGTAAGTGAATCAAGATTTTCCGCAATGGTCACACCAACTGTCGCACGAACACCCATTTCTTTCGCAGCACGAATCGTGTTGGTTCGACGCCAATACATATCAGAAAAGAACACCGTTCCTGACTTGATCATTTCTAGAATTGCAAGGCGTGAACCAGCGTAAATCAGTTCATCATCGAGTTTAGCCTCGGTCGGCCAAATGTATTCCGAAAGCCATTTGAACAACGGCATGTCATCGGCAAAGCCACGAAGGAGCGTCATTGCGGCATGGCAATGTGCGTTGTAGAACGGAGGAAGAATCGCAAGTCCAGAGCAATCCACGACCTTGGCATCAACAGAAGCAATAGTATTCGCAGCGGCAATGGTCTTGAACTTGTTTCCTTCTACAAGGATATCGCATTGCTTGGAATTGTGCAAGATATTTTTTAAAAGTGTATTCATAAAATTACTCTAGATTGCTTCACTGTCGTTCGCAATGACAAGGAAAAAAGATCATTCGCTATGACAAGGGAACATTATTCGCAATGACATGGGGACTTCGTTTATAATGATAAGCGGACATCGTTTAAAACGATATTTAGGAATAGGCATTCTTTTGGAATGAACTATTCCTAAAAAATCCTATTTCGTCTTCAACAGCTCCGCCACGCTCTCTGCAAATTCAGAAAGCTTTGGATCGCGACCACCCATGAGTAAAATCGTATCGCCTGGCTTGGCTTCGCTTACAACGGTCTTTGCAAAGTCCTCACGATTTTCGATGTAGGCCGCGTCTGTGCCAAGTTTTTTAAGGTCATCTACAAGGTCACCGGCAGAAATATCTCGTGTCACTGTTCCACCGGCATAATAGATCTGGCTAAGGAACATCTTGTCGTTTTCACGAATTGCAGAATGCATAGATTCCACAAGGTCATTGCGCAAAAAGCGAGTCGGGCCAAAGCCATGCGGCTGGAACCATGCAAGAACCCTGCCAGTTGTAAATGCCTGAACACTTCGAATACTTGCGCCTATTTTTGCCGGATTGTGTGCAAAGTCATCAATAAGCGTTACTCCGTTGAACGTGCCAAGAATCTGGTGACGACGATGGATACCAGGGAATGTAGCCAAGGCTTCGGCAGCAACCTTTACAGGAACTCCCGCGACAGTAGCTGCAGCAATGGCAGCAAGGCCATTTTCCATGTTGTGCTTGCCCGGCAGCGGAATTTCACAGCGTACAAGTTCTCCGGCATGGCGAACCCTAAAGCGAATGGAAGTTCCAACAGCGGTAAAATCAACGCCTTGGGTTCCAAAGGAATTTTCGGTACCAAAAAGGAACTTGCGATCCTTTACGTATGGAGCTGCAAGCGAATGGTTTCCATTTGCAATCAAGGTCTTGCCATCGCCATAGACATTGTTCGAGAATACTTCAAAAATATTCTGCAGTTCAGAAATTTCCTTGTGGTCCTTGTCAATATTCAGGATTACACCGACTTCTGGGTGATAGCGGACAAGGGAGCCGTCGCTTTCATCAGCTTCAATCACTAGCCATTCGCCAGAACCAGCAACAGCGTTACCGATCTTACCTTTCTTTTCAAGGTTTACAAGACCAGCGCCCGTGATAATCGAAGGATTCAAGCCAGCGTATTCCAAAATATGGAATGTCATTCCGGTTACAGTGCTCTTGCCACTTGTTCCGCTAATAGCAATTGTCTTTGTACTTGCTGCAATTTGAGCAAGCATTTCGCTACGATGGAGTGTCTTGATTCCAAGTTCCTTAGCACGCACAAGGTCCGGATTCGTTTCTTCAATCGCTGTACTTACGACAACGGCATCAATGCCATTTACAACACCGGAGCCATCATTCCTAAAGCAAGCGATACCGCATTCTTCAAGCTGTTCCTGAACACGGGTCTTTTCAGCAGCGCCAAACTGACGGTCAGAACCAGAAACCTTAAAGCCTTTGCCAGCAAGATACTGGGCTATAGCACTCATGCCCGCACCAGCAACACCAATAAAAAAGTAAGAGTTTTCCATACGATTTGTAAAATAGATATTTTATAAAGGGATTAATGCTTTCCACCAAAGTAATCATTCATATCTTCGCCTTCCTTCATGCGGAAACGTTCCGGCAAAAGCAAAGAGCCATTCACGGTATTCTTGATTTCGCTTGCATTTAGTAGTTCTTGAATAACCTTTGTTCCATTGCGACCAGCTTCATCCTGATCTAAGCAAATGACAACATTCTTGTTTTTAAAGTAACTCACCCACTCCGCCTTGAACGAATTCACTCCAGGAATACCAACTGCAGGCATGCTACGACCAACAAGCGTAAGCGTATCGATAGCACCTTCACAAAGGTAAACCCAGCCCGGTTTGCCATCTAGCACTTGCAAATTATACGGGTACGGAACTTTACCGGCAAGGTTCATTTCCTTTTGCTTTACATCGCGTTCAATGGTGCGAGCCTGAAAATACATGCTCCTGTATTCGCTGTCCAAATACGGAAAAATCAAGCGATGCTTAAAATAGCGCAGATTTCCCTTTTCATTGAATAAACCTACTCGCTGCAAAAGTTCAAGGCCAAACTCCTTGACAAGTTCAAGCGAAACTTCCTCGTAACGGGTCAGGTAGCGAAGTCGCATTTTATCCCAGACAGGTTTAAAGATACGACGCTTAATCAAATAATTTTTTGCTGGGGTCTCATCAACTGGATCAAGCTTTTTTAGAAATGAAAGCACAACCTTCATTCGCTGCAATTCAGAAATTTCTGGCGGCTTCGGGCGTTCAACAACAGCCGATTGAGTGCTGTTTGATCGCGGAGCTGGAGTACCCTGTTCCACGGCCATCCATGGTCGAAATTCATCTTTCAGCCAGCGAACCGCTTCATTAAAACTACAATCACGGAGCATTTCTACAAGGGTAATGACATCTCCACGAACATCAGGGCAAACAAAACAGCGAAAAAGCCCTCGTTCTTCAGAAAAAGAAAGCGACGGTGTACGATCGCCATGGGCATGGCGCATCGGGTAAAAGCAATGGCAACGCCCCTTAACCACGTTAAGCCCAAGTTTTTCGGCAACCGTAGTTATAGAAAGCGACGCCTTTAGCTGCTCTATTTCATCATGAGAATCCTGCATTGGCCTAAATTTATATTTAAAGTTTTTTTTATGCAACTGCCCTACATTGAATGTTCTATTTTATGACTGTATGAACACATTAAACATTAAAGAAAACGAACCAATGAAAAGCCACTTGTCTTTTAGGGCAGGCGGCAATGCTCGTTATTTTGTTGAAGTAAACAACGCAGATGAAATCTTACAGGCAAAAGCATTCGCTAGCGAAAATAAATTGCCCTATTTTATGCTTGGTAACGGTACAAATGTTCTTGTTTCAGATTCGGGCTTTAATGGGCTTATCATTAAATTTGGCAAGGCCCTTGCGGAAACTTCTTTTGAAGAATCAGTAGACTTTTTGCATGTAAAAGTGGGGGCAGCTGCAGTACTTGGTGTTATTGCCCGCAAAGCAGCAGGACTTGGCTTTGGCGGCATTCATTTGCTTGCTGGTGTTCCTGGTACAATCGGCGGTGCCGTATACATGAATGCAGGCGCTTATGGAGAAGAAATAGCGAACTGTATTGAAAGCGTAGAAGCATTGACTGTTGAAGGCAAAGTTGTTACGCACGCAAAGGAAGAATGCGAGTTTGGCTATAGAACATCGGCGTTTCAAACAGGCAATAAATTTGCCGGTGAATTAATTCTTGGTTGTACCCTAAAATTGCCCAAAGGCGAAAGCGCCGAAGTATTAAAAAGCGAAATTGATGCAGCAATGCAAAAGCGCAAGGCAAGCCAGCCGCTAGACAAGCCAAACGCAGGTTCTGCATTCAAGCGACCAGCTACAGGTTTCCCAGGAGCACTCATTGAACAAGCAGGCTTGAAAGGTTACCGCATAGGCGATGCACAAGTTTCCGAAAAGCACGCTAACTTTATTGTAAACCTAGGAAACGCAACTGCAACAGATATCGAAGCATTGTTTGAATACGTACAAAAAGAAGTTTTTGCAAAAACAGGAACAATGCTTGAAAGAGAAGTGATAATTTTGAAATAGAGGACAGAGTACAGAAAACAGAAGACAGGAATGAGGACGCACCTTCGGTGCTTTGAGGTGTGAGGTCGGCGCTACGCGCCTAGAGGTAAGTAAGATGCAAGAAAGAAGACAGAGACCAGACGTCAGGACGCACCTTCGGTGCTTTGAGGCGTGAGGTCGGCGCTACGCGCCTAGAGGTAAGTAAGATGCAAGAAAGAAGACAGAGAACAGACATCAGGACGCACCTTCGGTGCTTTGAGGTGTGAGGTCGGCGCTACGCGCCTAGAGGTAAGTAAGATGCAAGAAAGAAGACAGAGAACAGACGTCAGGTCGCACCTTCGGTGCTTTG
>DCGZ01000011.1:19244-32179 GCA_002314675.1 Fibrobacter sp. UBA1765
AAGCATCGACCTCAAAGCGAAGCGCCCCCATACCTTCCAGTCAACAGGCGTCAGCCTACAGCCGACAACATGAAAATTATCTGTTCACTAGCCCCTAGATCCTAAAATTCTATCTCCTACACACTAGACTCTAAACCCTACCAACTACCATGATTCAAGATATTTACCCACATATTTATAGAAACGAATTTGAAACGACGCTCCCGACAGCAGAAGACGCTCTATGCATTGTTGCTGCAGGAGAAATTCTTGTAAAAGAAACTGCAGAAACCTTTGAGCTCCCTACATGCAAGGATTTTGAAAAATCAGGTTCCCTTGAAAATGCTCACTTTTTATTTCGCATAGATGGCAAGCCTTTCTTTTTAATGCGCTTAGAATCCAAGCAAGCTTTTGAAGGCTACACGTGGGTAAACCGCAAATACTTTAGACACAAGAAACCTAAGCATCTTGCATTTGCTGCCGTTACGGCCATGCAGCTTGCAGGCTGGTACAACGCAAACCGGTTCTGTGGCAAATGTGCAACGCCAATGGTTCGTGACGACAAGGAACGCATGGTAAAATGTCCTAATTGCGGTCAAATGGTTTACCCACGCTTAAACCCGGCTGTCATCATAGGAATCTACAATGGCGACAAGCTTTTGCTCACCCAATACAAAAACGGTCCAACTACAAACTTTGCTCTTGTCGCAGGCTTCACCGAAATTGGCGAAACCTTTGAACAAACCGTATCGCGCGAAGTAAACGAAGAAGTCGGCTTAAAGGTAAAGAATATCCGCTATTACAAAAGCCAGCCTTGGAGCTTTACCGATACGCTGCTTGCAGGCTTTTACTGTGAACTTGACGGAGATTCCACGATTAAGTTGGAACAAGATGAACTAAAGTTTGGAGGCTGGTTCAACAGAAAGGAACTTGAACCTATCGAAAACAACGATTTAAGCCTTACAAACGAAATGATCAATTACTTTAGAGATAACCCCGACAAATTCTAGGTCAATTCCTAAAGCTCCACACTATACCGTACATGAACCTGAGCCCTTCCGGTGTATAGCCGCCAGCCGGCATATATTGAGAATGATTCAGGTTTTCTATTCTCGTGTAAAGGTCGAATGTCAAAATATTCATGCGAGCTTCAAAGTCAAGAGCAAGATACTTGTTAAGCTTGACAATAGCCAAATGCGAATCCTCGTTTTCTGGCGTTATACCTTCAGAATAAATACGGCTTTCATTGATATACTCCGCCAAGGAATCCTGGACAAACACGCAATCATAGCGATTGCCAAACCACTGGAAATCAAAGCGAACGCTCACGCCAAGGCGATTCTGCACAAAGCGATCCTTCCACACAACAGAGCCTTTGTAATAAAGTTCTGGAGTATCTAAAATTCGGAACTTGTTGCCAACGGCTGTTCGTTCAAGCGTTTGACTGCGTTCCCCATACAAAGCCCAGTTGCCAAGGCTAAAGCCAAGGCGTAAAGTCCAATCGTATGATTCTAACTGTTTCAAGTTTACAAGCTGAAAAGCACTAGCAGGATCATCCAAGCCAGAATTTACAACCCAGCGTTCCTTGATTGCATGTTCCACTTCTTCATGGCGAATGCCAAGTCCATAGAAAATTCCTCCTGCACGCCATTGCAATTCTGCGGAACTACGTGAACGAACCTCAGCCTTCAAGTTTTCATTCGGGTATGTATAGCGGCCACGATTTGTCAAGCGCAATTCTTCCGGCTCGGGGAACCTGTTATCGCGCCTGTAATTTGCATGAATTCTAAAATGATAAAATAAATCTAAATCAAGTTCTAAAGCATATGTCGGCTTGACATACACAGAATCATTCAAGGAACTATTACGCTGATACCCGTACAAAGTTCTAAAGGTAACAGGGCCGAACGAATCTCCAATCTGGGCATAGCCAAGTTCCTTGTCTTGCGGATCATCATTATCCAAGGTCAAGAACTCATATTCAAAATAAATCGCTGGATTCAGCAATGTCTTGTAGCTTGCAAAAACAGTTCCTGAATAAGTCTCGTACTGCACTTTTTCTGTAGCCTTTCGCCATATCGTATCGGTACGGCTGCTATCCAGGATTTCACCTAGAATATTTGTATACTCAATGATAGTATCCTTGATTTCATCAATCATTTTAGGTAAACTATCATACTCAATTTCATAATGACCAGTACCAATCGAAGTTCCAAAAGTCAAGTTCTTGATCGGGTACAAGGTCAACTTGGCATCGTAACTCTGGCCCGACATGTATGTGGTATACAAATCCTTGGGATAATAGTAAATGGAATAATCGGCAGTATCCTGAACAGCCAAGTCGCGAGACACATCATGATAATCTAGGAAGAACAAGTTTGCCCTGAGCATAAGTTCGCCAGGTCCAAAGAGCCATGTTATAGTCGGGCGAACATTCATCGCGTTCATTGAAATATTTCTGCCACCAAACGGGACTTGAGAAGAATCTCGTCCTAAGGCAAAGTAAGGCTGGTTCGCGACTGCCGTATAAACATAATCTCCAGATTCCTTATTGCTATGGCTAGAAAGCCCCAAATCAAGGCGCAAAGAATCCACAAGCTGGCGGCGAAAATCCAGGCGGAATGCGTTACCTTCAAATGTTCCTCGTTCCCACACGATTTCTGTAACAGGAGTATCGAGCGCTACCAGAACTTCTTCTTCGCGAAGTATGCCGTTTTCACCATTCAGGCCTGGGTGAAAATCATCATAGCTTAACTTTGTTGTAAAAATGCCAGCAAACTTTGCAGGGAACCTGCGTTCTACGGTAGAAATGCCAGCGGTACTGCGATCAAAAGAAGGAGAACCTAAAATAGATGTTCCAAACAAAATTTCAGATTTTTGCCCGGACACGTCATAAGTACGCTGCAAAAGGCCTGGAATATAGAACGCATAGCGCGCTGCATCTGTTTCGTACGAAAAGAATTTTGGAGAATCGTTTTGCCAATCCTGTTTAACACTGCCAAAAGTACCGCCAAAGGCAAAGACCGCCCCAAGCAATGCAAAAATAAACAGTATAAAAGGCTTACGCAACATCAATCTAAATGTAGATAAAACAGATAAAGAGCCAGATGCCAGATGCAAGAAAAGCGGCATTCAGCAATTTACTTCACGCCAGTACTTCCAAAACCACCGCGGTCAGCGCCACTCAAGGTTCCTTCGACAAAGTTGAGTTCCGGCTGCTTTTGCATAATGCGGAATTGCGCAATGCGGCTACCCTTTTCAATCACGACATCTTCTGTTGCATACACCGGCATACGCCACCAATCGTTCGGGCCGCAGTAGGAATTGTCAACAACGCCGACTGAATTTGGCTGCAGAATTTTCCAGTTCTTGAACGTGGAACTGCGCGGAGCAATGTGAGCCTCGTAACCTTCCGGGAGTTTCATGGCAACGCCCAGGTGAATTAGCCTGAATTCGCCTTTTTTCAAGGTCACTGTTTCTGCAGTGCGCAAGTCGATCCAGTCGGATTTGCCGAAACCGCCAATGGCTTCCAGGCGCGGGATGCTTTCATCGAGATATTGAATCGTAATCGTTTCCATAAAAAATCCTTATTCAGTTGCAAATTTAAAAAGTTAGCTTCAGCCATGTGCGAAGCATCGCCTTCGGCATAAAAAAAATCCGCCCCTGCAAAAACAGGAAGCGGATTTTTTTAGAGAAACCTCTTACCCTACAAAGATACGGCCGTTGCGGAACAGCTGCATCCATGGGCCATCTTCGCCCCATTCTGCCGGGTGCCAAGAATATTGGCAGGTACGGAACACGCGTTCCGGATGCGGCATCATGATGAGTGCGCGGCCATCTTCGCTTGTAAGGCCCGTGATGCCGAACGGAGAGCCGTTCGGATTGAGCGGGTAGCGTTCTGTGTAGTCATGGTGACCGTCAACGTAGCGCAAAGAAACAAGGCCTGTGTTCAGGCAGTTTTCTGCAGCGGTGCGGTCAGCAAATTCTGCACGGCCTTCGCCATGTGCAACAGCGATCGGGAGAACAGAGCCAGCCATGCCCTTGAGAAGCACGGACGGAGTTTCTTCGACCTTGAGGCTTGCAAAACGAGCTTCGAAGCGTTCAGAAACGTTCTGAACGAAGCGCGGCCAATGCTTAGCGCCTGGGATCAAATCCTTGAGGTTGCTTACCATCTGGCAGCCGTTGCAAACGCCGAGTGTGAATGTATTCTTGCGGTTGAAGAATTCTTCGAATTCTGCACGAGCCTTCTTGTTAAAGAGAATGCTCTTTGCCCAGCCTTCGCCCGCGCCAAGAACGTCACCGTAGCTAAAGCCACCGCAAGCAACGAGGCCCTGGAAGTCCTTGAGGCTTACGCGGCCGCTCAAAACGTCGGTCATGTGAACGTCAATGGATTCAAAGCCGGCCTTGTCAAATGCTGCGGCCATTTCAACTTCACCGTTAACGCCCTGTTCACGGAGGATAGCCATCTTCGGGCGGCTAGCAAAGTCCTTAACGACCTTTGCACTTGCAGCAACGTCGAAGGTAACCTTCGGGCTAACACCCGGATCGTCCTGTTCGAGCTTGAGCTTGTATTCGCTTTCTGCGCAATCCGGATTATCACGGAGAGCAGCAATGCGGCGAGTTGTATCGGACCAGATTGCACGAATGTCAGAAAGGTTTTCGCAGTAGTCGCCAATAACGAGGCTGTACTTTTCGTTGATTGTACCGATTTCAGCAACAAGTTCACCGAGACCAGCTTCTGCAAATGCAGCCTTGACTGCAGCAACGTCAGAATCAGCAACCTGGAGAACAGCACCAAGTTCTTCGTTAAAGAGAACGTCGAGTTCAGCACCCTTGAGGCTAGAAAGGTCAAGAGTTACACCAACGTGACCAGCAAATGCCATTTCTGCAACAGTTGTATAGAGACCGCCATCGCTCTTGTCATGGTAAGCCATGATCTTGCCTGCGGCATTCAACTTCTGGATTGTTTCGAAGAATGCGCGGAGTTCCTTTGCGCTTTCTACATCTGGAGCGGCATCGCCCATGTTGCAGTAAACCTGGGCAGCAATGGATGCGCCCATGCGGTTCTTGCCATGGCCAAGGTCAACAAGCAAGAGCTTGGAATCCTTCTTCTGCAAAAGCTGCGGGGTAAGAGTCTTGCGAACATCGCCGCAAGGAGCAAAAGCACTGATTACAAGGGAAATCGGAGCGGTTACGCTGTGTTCTCCCTTTTCGTCGCTCCAAACGGAACGCATACTCATGGAGTCCTTGCCGACCGGAATCGTAATGCCAAGTTCCGGGCAAAGTTCCATACCGATAGCCTTGACAGCTGCATAAAGGTCAGCGCCGTCGCCAGCGTAGTTCGGAGTTGCCATCCAGTTTGCAGAAAGGTTTACGCGACCCATGTCAGGAACGTAAGCTGCAGCAAGGTTTGTAAGGGATTCTGCAACTGCCATGCGGGAACTTGCAGCCGGGCTAAGAATTGCGATCGGGGCGCGTTCGCCCATAGACATTGCTTCACCTTCGAAGGTATCAAGGGTAGAGCTTGTCACGGCGCAGTCAGCAACAGGGACCTGCCACGGGCCAACCATCTGGTCACGGCAAATCATACCGGTAACGCTACGGTCACCAATGGAAATAAGGAATGTCTTATCTGCAACGGACGGGTTTGCAAGAACGCGGTGAGCAACTTCCTTGATGCCTTCGCCAGCAGGAATTGTTGCGGAGTTCACCGGACGCTTGATGGACTTTTCGTTACGGATCATGCGAGGCGGCTTGCCAAGCAAAACGTCAAGCGGCATGTCGATTGGCTTGTTATCGAAATGGCTATCGGTAAGGGTCAAATGATTTTCTGGGATAGCTTCACCGATCACTGCATACGGGCAGCGTTCACGCTTACAGATAGCGTCGAACACGTCGAGCTTGTTACCTGCAACAGCGATAACATAACGTTCCTGGGATTCGTTACTCCAGATTTCCATCGGGCTCATGCCCGGTTCATCGTTAGGAACATTGCGGAGTTCAAACTTACCGCCAAGGCCACCGTCATGAACGAGTTCCGGGAATGCATTGGAAAGTCCACCGGCACCAACGTCGTGAATGAAGCTGATCGGGTTTTCGTCGTCCATTGCCCAGCAACGGTCGATAACTTCCTGGCAGCGACGTTCCATTTCTGGGTTGCCACGCTGCACAGAAGCAAAGTCAAGGGATTCAGAACCGGCACCGTTGTTTACGGAACTTGCAGCACCGCCACCAAGGCCGATAAGCATTGCAGGACCGCCAAGAACAACAAGGTGGTCACCCGGGTCTATGTGGCCCTTTTCAATGTGGTCTTCCTTGATGTTGCCAAGGCCACCGGCAAGCATGATCGGCTTGTGGTAACCACGGACTTCCTTGCCACCAGCGGCATCCACTTCCTGTTCAAAAGTACGGAAGTAGCCGAGAATGTTCGGACGGCCAAATTCGTTGTTGAAAGCAGCACCACCAAGCGGACCGTCGATCATGATTTCGAGCGGGCTAGAAATACGGGCCGGCTTGCCAAAGTCCTTTTCCCAAGGCTGGACTGCGCCAGGAATCTTGAGGTTAGAAACGCTAAAGCCAGTGAGACCTGCCTTTGGCTTAGAACCCTTACCGGTTGCACCTTCGTCGCGGATTTCACCACCGGAGCCAGTTGCAGCGCCCGGGAACGGAGAAATTGCAGTCGGGTGGTTATGGGTTTCAACCTTCATCAAGGTGTGGACCGGTTCGTTATGCCAATCATACTTGTTCGTGCGCGGGTCAGCATAGTAACGGCCAGCGGTTGCACCCTTCATCACGGCAGCGTTATCCTTATAGGCGCTGAAGATGTTTGTGTGGTGCATTTCGTAAGTGTTCTTGATCATCTGGAACAAGGACTTTTCCTGCTTTTCGCCATCGATAGTCCATTCTGCGCCAAACACCTTGTGGCGGCAGTGTTCAGAGTTTGCCTGGGCGAACATGTAAAGCTCAACATCGCTCGGGTTGCGGTTGAGAGCTGTAAAGTTCTTGACGAGGTAGTCGATTTCGTCTGGAGCAAGTGCAAGGCCCATTTCCTTGTCGGCCTTGACAAGAGCTTCGCGACCTTCGGTAAGAACCGGCACAACGTTCATCGGCTTTGGAGTTTCCTTGTTAAAGAGAACGCCCAATTCGTCGAGGGAACGGAAAACGCCTTCGGTCATGCGGTCATGGATCTTTGCAGAAACAGCCTTTACAAATTCTTCAGTTTCTGGAGCCGTGAATTCAACGTAGTATGCAACGGCGCGTTCAATGCGGCGAACCTTGCTTACACCGCAAATGTGAACGATATCGGTTGCCTTGGAGCTCCATGGGCTAATGGTACCCGGGCGCGGGCAAACAACGAACAGGGAACCAACGTTTGCCTTGGCTTCGCGGCGCGGACCATATTGCAAAACCTTGTCAAGAACTTCAGATTCTTCAGAAGTCAAATCAGATTCCAAATCTACCACGTGCATAAAGTCGGCAGAAACGGATTTTACAGGAAGGTTTGCGGACTTGAAATCGTCAAGCAAATGCTGCAAGCGGGAGTCCGACAAAGCTGGAGATCCATGAAGAATAATCATAATTTTCAACCTAGTGAATGTTTAAGTTTACGGGGCGAAATTTAGCAAAATAGAGACTAGAAACAAGAAAACAGAAACCAGGGAAGGCGAAATTCAACGGGCAAAAATAGAGTGCTAAAAATCCAAATTCAGTGGCAGAAAACGGAACTTTCACATAAGTCTTTGAATAGCAACGAGTTAAGGGAAGAAACTTGCAAAACTTATTTTTATCTTTTTTATAGAGCCCCTTGCAAAATGCAAGGACCTTTTTCCGTTCAAAAGCGCTAGCATATTTTTGCAAGAACTCTATTTTTTCAAGCAAACCTTTTGCAAAAATGCGCTTTCGAACCGCGCGCTTCGCGGCGGCATCACGCCGGTGGCGCAAAAAAGCAAAACTTACGGTCCAAATCCGGTATTTTTCAAATTTAGACCGTAAGTCAAAACGTTACAATGTCAAAAATTACCACATTTTACATAAAAATTGCAAATTCAAGGTGTAAACGTCACTGCAAAAGCCCTTTTCTGGGCTAATTTGCGACAATTTTTGCAACAAATTGTCGTCATACAAAAAAAAATTACGGTCTAAAATCAGGCAAACCTCATTCTAGACCGTAATTCCAAGAAAAATTCAGAGAAACAAGCTGTTTACTTGCAAGTAAAGCCCTGCAATTCAAGGCCAGCCTTCATTTCACCGTAAGTTGAAGTACGCTTCATGTCCATGGCCTTCATAAAGTGACTGTCGTTACCTGTATGGAGCCTAAAGCCAAGCATTGTCTGCGTAACATCACCCTTGCCACTTTCCATAAACTTTTCCATAAGCATTTGTCTGCGGTCGGTCAATTCTGGCGGAACAATAACATCAGTTACAATGTCTACATTTTCAATTTCTTCTGCACCAAAGACAAACGAAATCGTTACATGGTTCTGGAGGCCGCCAAACTGGCCGTTAACTTCGCAAGACAAGTTTCTTTTTTGCTGAGCCTTTTTTACTGTTTTTTTTGCGGTCTTTTCTGCAGGCTTTGGCGTGTACTGGAGTTCCCTTAAAAGTTCAGCTTCCTTGAGAGCGCCCATTCTTCTGCTGATGATTTTGCCATCCTTGATAAAGAAGAATGTCGGGAATGCCTGAATCGGCAACGTGTTCTTGATTTTTTCAACATTCGGCTCATCAATACCAACGGAAGCCACCTTGATATCCTTGTAGTTCTTGGCAATGCCAATAAGTGTCGGAATCATGATAAGGCACGGAGGGCAACTTGTTGAAGAAATTTCAAGGATTGTAGGCCTATCGGAATGCATGATTTCTTTTTCGAAGTTGCTGTCATTAATCTTTACGATTCGGATATCTTCTTCATCATTCTGGGGAGCGGCAACAGCACTGGAAAAAGCAAAAGCCATTGCTAATGTCGCACAAATTATAGACTTGAATTTCATTTTCTTTTTCCTTTTTTTTGCATGATAAAATAGCATTTTTTTTGCCCCAGGCCGCCACTAATATATATCTAAAAAAATGCCAAACTTAATAATAAAAGCTCACACTTCGCACAAACTTAGTTTTCAGCGACAGTTTTTGAGATTCAAACATTTTACTTTGCGGCAGGGCGTGCAGCCCGAAGGGTTCGAAAGCTGCCGTGGTTTCCACGAAATCAGCAGCTTTTGAACTGAAACTTGGCCGGTTCTTGCAAGAACATAAGGCCAAGTTATACAGCAAGGGCCCGTAAGCCGCCCAAAAATTCACATTTCACTAGATCCTAGCCGCTAGTCACTAAATCCTATTAACCCCTAAATTACTACATTTATTCCGTAAAACTTTAGGAGCTTTTTATGGCTAAGTATTGTCCTGTTATCGGTCTTGAAATCCATTGTCAGCTTGCAACAAAGACTAAGATGTTCTGCGGCTGCGAAATCGAAGTCAACACTACCCCGAATAAGCATGTTTGCCCAGTTTGCCTTGGTATGCCTGGTGCAATGCCAGTTCCAAACAAGAAGGCTGTTGAATACGCAATTCGCCTTGGCCTTGCCTTGAACTGCGAAATTGACCTCAACGCCATGTGGACTCGCAAGAACTACTTCTACCCGGACCTTCCTAAGGGTTACCAGATTACTCAGACTGGTGGCCTTCCGGTTTATGACCATCCGATTTGCAAGAACGGCTGGATTGAAGTTACCCTCGAAGACGGTACAACAAAGAAGATTGGCATTACCCGTATTCACATGGAAGAAGACGCCGGTAAGCTCGTGCACGACATGAGCCCGACATCTAGCCACTTCGACGCTAACCGCTGCGGCACCCCGCTTTGCGAAATCGTTACCGAACCGGACATTCGTAGTCCGGAAGAAGCTGTACTTGCACTCCAGAAGATCAAGCAGATTTTGGAATACACGCAAGTGTCTAACGCCAACATGGAAAACGGCAACATGCGTTGCGACGGCAACATTTCTTTGCGAGCAAGCGAAGACGCCCCGTTTGGCACCCGTGCAGAAATCAAGAACTTGAACAGTTTCACAAACCTCGAAAAGGCTCTTTATGCAGAAATCACGCTCCAGAGCCTGACACTCGATGCCGGCAAGGAAGTGGAACAGTGCACCAAGCGCTTTGACCCGAACACAAACAAGACTATCGTTATCCGCAGCAAGGAAGATGCACACGATTACAAGTACTTCCCGGAACCGGACATGGTCCGCCTTGTAACTGACCCAGCATTCGTTGAAGAAATCCGCCGCACATTGCCGGAACTCCCGGATGCTCGCCGCAAGCGCTTTATCACAGAATACGGCGTTACAGAATACGATGCTCACGTTCTTACCATTGACCGCGACATCAGCATCTGGTACGACACTGCAGCAAAGCAGTGCAAGGCTCCAAAGACTCTTGCAAACTGGGTGATTTCTGAACTTCTCCGCGAAGTGAAGGAACTCGAAGGCGGCCTTAGCGCAATCAAGGTTACTCCGAAGCAGATGGCCGACCTTGTGAACCTGATTGAAAACAACACCATCAGCGGCAAGATTGCAAAGACCGTATTTGCTGAAATGTTCGAAACAGGCAAGGATCCAGAAGCGATCGTCGAAGAAAAGGGCCTCAAGCAGGTTACGGACGTTGGCGCAATCGAAGCCGTCGTTCGTGAAGTCGTTGCGGCAAACCCGGCTCAGTTCGAACAGTTCAAGACTGGAACCAACCCGAAGATGAAGGGCTTCTTTGTGGGCCAGGTCATGAGAAAGTCTGGTGGCAAGGCAAACCCGGGCCTTGTAAACGAAATTCTCGACAAGCTGGCTGCAGAATAGGGACTATATTAGACGAGAGACGAGAGGCGAGAGACGAGAGATTTCAGGTACATATTGATTTCTGGTTTCTCGTTTAACTCTTGCATTCCAGGTTGTCATCACGAGCGAAGCGTGGTGATCCAGAACAAATTCCTGGGTTGCTTTACAACGTTCGCAAAGACAACCATCTTGATGTTGGCGAAGTCTATGATGAACTTGTCAAACCACTGGTTTCTTTTTTGCATCTTGCGTCTGGCTCTTGCATCTAAAAAAATATGAAGAATCTTTTGTTTTGCTTGCTGGTTCTTATCGGGGTGAGTGCTCTTGCCCCAGAGGTTCATGCTGCAGACATGTATGATTCCTTGTATATCAACACGTTGAACATGAGTGACGAAGAAGCTGCTGAAGCATACGGTATTGACCCGGATTCGTTGAAAGGTCCGACAAAACCAACGCTACAGCAAATGAATGATGAAAATCCGCAGTATGTAAAACGAGATTACGACCATAGGCAGCAAGTTATTGTGGGCGGTGTAGTAATGCTTTGCGTAATAGTCGCCATGGTCTTAATGAACAATTATAACCCAAGCAGGTAGCTTGTTAACTATGAAACTAAAAGCTTTATTTGGACTTCTTGTTTGTGCCAGCGCAATTTACGCGGCAGACCCTCGTATTGAACAAGGTGCAATTTTTGTATCAAAGGGCGAATACGAAAAGGCTCTTGGTGAATACCGTGCAATCCTTGCAGAAAACCCGAAATCTTCAGAAGCATATTTTGCTGCCGCTGAAGTTCGTGTTAAAATGCAGGATTTTGGCGGAGCTCTCGCAAACTATCGTTTGGCTTACAAGTTTACGCCAACAATGAGCGAAGCTTACGAAGGTGCAGCCAAGGTTTACGAGCGCCTTGGCGACAAAAACAAGGCCGCAGCAGAACGTGCTAAAGACCCAAAGAACAAGCCAGCAGAAGAAGCTGTAGAAACTGTAGCTGCGACTCCAGTTCCAGCTGTTGAAGAGGTAAAGGCAGTTCCAGCACCGCCAGCTCCAACTGTTGAAGAAACCAAGACTGCAAAAGCTGAAGCTCCTAAGGAAGTCAAAAAGGAAGTTGTAAAGGAAGAACCAAAGCAAGAAGTAAAAGCAGCCGAACCTAAGCAGGACGGCAAGTTTACCTACGACGGCCCACTCTTCCAGAAGGGCAAAAAGCTTTTCCAAGAAAAGAAGTATACAGAAGCTGGCGCCGTATGGCGCGACATTCTCAAGCAACAACCGGGCAACCCAGGTGCATACTACTATGCAGGCGCAGGCCGCTATGAACTTGGCGAAATGGACAAGGCCGAATTCAACTTGAAGCGTTCCTTTGACTACCCTGAACTTGGCTACAACGCTCACTATTATTTGAGCCTTATCTATAAAAAGCAGAACAAGAAAAAGCAGGAAATTACAGAACTTAAGGAATACATCAAGGGTACTCCTAGTGTCGACGGCAAGAAAATGGCCCAAGCTCGCATCGATGAACTTGAAGGGAAGGGCGTACAGACGAAAGAAACCGCAGTATCTTCAAGTTCTGTAAAATCCAGCAGTTCAGTCGCTTCTTCAAGTTCAGTCACTTCCTCAAGTTCAGTTACAAAAGAAACCAAGGCTACCGAAGCTCCAAAGGCCGAGGAACCAAAGCAAGATGCAAAGGCAAACACCAAGCCAGAGACTCAGCAAGTTCCGCAGCCAAAGGAAGTGGTTCCAGAAGGCCCCGCAACAGTAGAATCTGCAAACATCTACTTTGCACAGGGCAACTTGCAGGCAGCACTTGCCGCTTACAAGGAAGTTCTTGAAAGCGGCTTGACTGATGAAGACCACGCATTTGTTCTTTTGCAGATGGGCAACATTTACCGTGAACGCCGCGATTACCGCATGGCTGTCGCACGCTACCGTGAAGTTGTCGAAAACTACCCGGATTCAGACTGGGCTAGCGAAGCAGAACGTGCATGGAAGGATGCAGTTTGGCAAGAAAACAATGCGAACCAGCTGCCAAGAAAGAAGTAATTAGGGTACAGGGAATGTTAATTTTTTATGTTGTCGGCTGTAGGCTGACGTCTGTCGACTGAGAGGTATGAGGTCGCTTCGCTTTGAGGTCGATGCTTCGCATCTAGA
>DCGZ01000025.1 GCA_002314675.1 Fibrobacter sp. UBA1765
GGCATTCGACAGTCACTACACATAATGAACTCCTTCGAATGCTTAGGTGAACTCGAAAACATTTTCTTATTCCCTATCAATCTTGTAGGAATAAAAATAGAAAACCCCTGCCTACTGGCAAGGGATAGTTATAATACTATTTTTCTAGGGTTAGATATAGGTTGTTTTTATAACAGTTAAGCCTTAGAAATTTTCTGAATATTCAAGCAACTGCTCCAAAAGTCTTTCACTTATCCGTCGATGAGATTCCCTAAAGACCCTTACATACTCTTGAACTTCATTCTTTTGAGTATAACCTTTTCTCAACGACTCCATTAAAATTCCTATGGTTCCGACAAGCTTAATTCCGAAAGTTTTCGCCACTAGCCGGCCTTTCAGTTCGTCCATCAATAGCACATCGGTATTGGAATTCTGTGCGTAAGCGATTGCTTCACTTTCTCCAAGATCAAGACCTGTTTGCTCCTGTATTAGAGCAACTTGTTCGTGATCCACAACAACGCATTTTAAAAAGGTGGCGTTCTTGATTTTTTCTATTTCGTCAGGGAAATCGTTATTTACAGTCAGTTCATTGTAGACTGCTTGCGGAACTAGAACTTGCCCAAATACCTGTTCCAGAATATCAAGGCGATTTATCTTTAAAAAAGAAATGAGGGGAGTTGTATCAGAAACAACAATCATTTCGATGAAGCCTCAATTTCTTCAAATACAGCTAATTCATCTTCGATTTCGGAAATATCCATGTCAATATACGGAATTCCCATATCGCCATAAATATCAATAAGCTTTCGCTTGGAAATTCCTAAAAGTTCAGCTGCACGCCCATGAGAAATCGATAAATCCCTGATGAACGGGTAGAGCATAAGTGCGTTGCGCTCAAGGGCATTTTTGGGACCTTGAGCAGCAACAAAATTGGCCATGGCCTGGGGCATTTCAAGTTCAATTGTGGCATTCATAAGGTCCTCAAAGTTCAACAATCTTTAATATATCAAATTTTGAGGCAAAGAGCAAGTCGTACAATATATGTAGCAGTGCTACAATCCCTTAAAGATAATATTCAAAGAACTCTGCGATTTGTATGTGCTTTTCGGCAGCAATGAGCTTCAGCAGGGATCCCGCAACGCCAGCGGCACCGATGTAGAATCCGGTGTAGCTGACGATTCGACTGGGGTTCACGCGGTCCCAAGCTCCGTACCAGCTCAGGCCCGTTTCTTCCTCAAAAGATTCACCTAACAAGACATCTGCAGAACGATGGGCCAGTTTCAGGTACTGAGCGTCTCCATAGTTTTTGTAGAGTGTTGCAAAGTATTCCAATGCGCCGGGGCCACCGCAACAAATGCACTTGCTTCCCCAATAGCCCCAGGACTTGATTTCAGGAACACCAGCCTTAACAAGGCCTGTATACAAGCGCTTCACCCACTGCAAATATTTTTCGTCATGTGTCAGCTCATACAATTTCTTGAAAGGTAAGCTTGCTCCGATAGGACCGCCACACATGCCTAAATAGAATTTGTCAAGCGGGCCCTTTTCTGGATGATCCTGGTACGGGAACAGCACAGAAGTTTTATCGCCAACGGCAATTCCTTCCAGATATTCAATCACATCATCAGCCAGCTTCAAGTAACGCTTATCCTTGGTCGCTTCGTAAAGGGCAGCCCACAAGTAAGCCGTACCTGCCGAACCATGAGAGAAGTTTACATGCACGGCTCCCTTCTCTCCTTCTCCTACACTTTCAAGATCGTAAAGGTCGTAATAGGTTCCGCCATTTTTTGCAGGGCGACCAAACTTTTCAATGTAGGCACCAGCCTTCTTGGCGGTTTCCAGATAAATTTTCTTGCGGGTATCTTTGTAGACCTGCAGCAAATAGACGATGCCGCCAGCGTCACCCACGATGTCGCGGAAGTCGCTCCAGTGCAATCCATTTTCGTCTTCAATGGCGGCCTCTACAAATGTGTTGGCGGTGCGGATTGCAAATTCGTAATAGCGATTTTCATTGGTTTCGCGGTAAAGTGCGTAAACAAACTGACCTTCGCTAATGGGGCCAACCTTGTAGCTAAAAGACCAACCGTTTACAGGGTTCTGCTTCTGAACTTTATGATAAAATTCAAGTCCACGGGGATTGGCAAGAATATATTCCGCAGCAGCCTTGGCTTCGTCAAGCCATTGCTCATCGCTCGTCACCTGATACAGACGCAAAAAGAAAAAGCCGATGCCGGCAGAACCCGCATAAAAGCTGGTCTTGCCAACGAAAGGGTTGTCCTTATAGCCATTCTGACCATCTGGAAAAATTTTCCAGGTCTTGCCCACCTTTTCTTTCACTTCCAAGGATTGAATCCAGCGGGCAGCACCGATTGCCGCGTTTAGGTAATCATCAAGAGTATTTTTCTTCAGCAAATTTGTGGTTTTAAGTTTCATTAAAGAGCCTCCAATGCCTTCTTAATGCGGTTTAATGCTTCTTCTAAAATGCTGCGAGGGCAAGCCAGGTTCACGCGCTGGAAGCATTCTCCGGTTTTTCCAAAGAGAGTTCCGCTGTTGAGCCACAGGCGTGCCTTATTGCGAATCAAATCATCTACCTGCGTGGTGGAAAGCCCAGTGTCCTTGAAATCCAGCCATGCCAAGTAGGTGGCTTCCATAGGAACAAGCTTTACGCCGGGCAGATTTTCCTTGACAAACTTGTCCACAAAATCGATGTTTCCCTTCAGGTACTTTTTCAACGCTTCAAGCCATTCTTCGCCGTGTTCGTATGCGGCCTGGGCGGCAACCAACCCAGGAATCGTGACTTGGCTGTAACCGATGCCATCGATTTCCTTGCGGATGGCCTTGCGGACTTCGGGATTCTTGATAAAGGCGTGGGCGATCTGGAGACCAGCCAGATTGAATGTCTTTGTGGGAGACGTTACCGTAATGGAATTGTCCGCGAACTTTTCTCCCAGGGAAGCGAACACGGTGTGGGTTCCTTCGAAAACGAAATCGTTATGGATTTCATCGGCGACAACGAACACATTATGCTTCAGGCAGATTTCACCAACGCGCAAAAGTTCTTCGCGGGTCCATACGCGACAAACCGGATTGTGGGGGCTGCAAAGCAAAAACAGCTTCACATTATTTTCCACAATCTTTCTTTCGAAATCTTCGAAGTCAATGTGGTAGCGTCCATCTTCGCCGTAAACGAGATCGTTGCTGACAAGCTTGCGATCGTTCTGCAGAATCACATCCGGGAAATGCATATAAACCGGTTGCTGTATCAGCACGGCATCGCCTACTTTTGTAAAGGCCTTGATTGCCAAGGCCAGCACTATCATGACGCCCGGAGTTTTGATTACCCAACTGGGATCAAATTCAAAATTGTGACGGCGACGGTAAAAATTTTGAAGCGCCTTGAAGTATTCAGCCTTGGGTTCGGTGTAGCCAAAAATACCATGTTCCACAGAGCGGATCAGAGCATCCTGAACAAAGGAGGACGTTCTGAAATCCATATCCGCAATCCACAGCGGCAACAAACCGTTAGAATCTTCGCCCGGCTTCAATGCGCCGCGTTCCACTGCAAAATCATACTTCAGGCAGTTGGTACCGCGACGATCCACAATCTCGTCAAAGTTTAAATTTCTCTCTTTCGTCATTTTTGAAATCCTCTTTTTCCGTACACATTTGTCATTGCGAGGAGCTGCGCTTGTCTGTCATTGCGAGGAGCGCTAGCGACATGGCAATCTATGCTAGATTCTTCGACTCCGTTCCTACGGAACTTCGCTCAGAATGACACTGACAAGCACTTCATTACATATAAGTCACTCAAAGCGAAGCGCCCTCATACCTCAAAGGCCGCAGGCCGCCCTCACACCTCTTAAACATACGCTCCATCGTTACCAGAGTGCAGTTCTATAATGGCATTCTCAAAATCCTTAATCAAATCCTGCACATTTTCAATGCCCACAGACAAGCGCAAAACGCTGGGAGTAATTCCATTCTTCTCCAAAATATCCTTGGGCACATCCGCATGAGTCTGGGTAATGGGATAAGTAATCAGCGATTCCACACCACCAAGGCTTTCTGCAAACTGAACCAACTTCACGTTTTCCAAAATATAAAGCGCAAGCTCTCGGGACTCCACTTCGAAAGTAATCATGCTGCCAAAACCAGACGCTTCTTCCTTCAAGATATCGTGACCCGGATAGTCTTCAAAGCCCGGATAATAAACCTTCTTCACATGCTTATTGCTGCGGAGCCACTTAGCAATTTCCAAAGCGTTTGCAGCCTGACGCTCCATGCGAATAGGCAAAGTCTTGATACCGCGAAGCAAAAGCCAGCTATCGAAAGGAGCAAGGCCCGAGCCCACCGTCTTGATGAGGAAGCGGAATTTTTCCGCAATGTCCTGACGGTTCGTTGCAAGGAATCCGGCCAAGGTGTCATTATGACCGGCCAGGAACTTGGTGCCGCTTTCAATGACAATGTCGGCGCCCAGATTCAGCGGCTGAGAAAAATAGGGAGAAAGGAAGGTGTTATCCACAATGCACAAAATGCCGTGAGTCTTGGCGATGCCAGCAATGCGACGCACCGACACAATGTTCATCATGGGGTTTGTAGGTGTTTCGAAATAGAGAGCTTTGGTGTTAGGCTTGATAAAACTTTCGATGTCATCGGTGCCGAAATTCACGCGAGTAATTTCAAGGCCGTTTTTCTTGCTGACATTATCAAAAAGGCGAATGCTTCCACCGTAAAGATCGGAGTCAATAATAATGTTGTCGCCCGGTTCAAAAATTTCAAAGAGGGCAGCAATTGCCGCCATGCCGCTGGAGTATGCCAGCGCGTCAACGCCCCCTTCCAGAGAGGCCACAATCTTTTCCAGCTGTTCGCGGGTGGGGTTCTGCAGGCGACTGTAATCAAAGCCCGTGGACTTGCCAACACCACGATGGGCAAAAGTCGCCGTCTGATAAATGGGGAAACTGATGGAACCCGTTCCATCCTTGTCAAAGCGGTTCAAATTACCGTGAATACATCGAGTTTCAATACCTAAGCTCATTAACACCTCTCTTTCCTACTATTTTAATAGGTTAATTAACAAGCGCAAATATAGATGTCAATTTTGCTATTGTCCAATACTTTATTTTTAGCTCACGCTATAGGTTTTCACTATAAACAAATCAAAGATAGTGAGAAAAACGGACAAAACTTTTTCTCTTTAGGTTGGAAAAACGGACAACATAAAAACCGATAATCTAAAAATCTACTTCCTTCAGGTATCGTTTCAGCAGGAACGCACAGAAGTAGGGGAATGTATGGATGTTGTTTGTATCTGATTTTGCAAAAATACAAGCGAGTTTTATGCAAGTTGCACTAAAAAATAAGCGAGTTTAGAGAAATAACTGTTTTTTGAAGGGTTGAATGCCCTTATATTGCTCCCAATTTCAATTAGAATTTCATTAGAAAAATACTGTGGGCGTTGCCCTGGCGGGCCGGCCCTCTTGCGCTATCGACTCGCGATGCGAGTCGTTCGTTCAGCCTCGCGCGACCTGCGACTGCACAAGGCAAGCGCCGCGCGAGTCCGACCCCATGCGGGCTACGGGGCCTAACGCGAAAGCAGGATTGAGCCGTCTTTTTCTACATGGCGGATCCAAACTGTTCAAAAGATTCGCTAGACTTTTTCAGAATCACTTTGAGCCTCCTCGGGAAAATACTTTTAGGCGAGCGCTTTTTCGAGCATTTCCTTGCAGGCAGCAACGGTTTCGCCAAAAGAGACTGACTTTGCAAATGTTGATTTTCTAGCATAGTTTTTTCAAAAGCCGATTTTAAGTCAGCCAAGTCCACCTGTTCTGAACGCAATTTGCCAATGATAAAGATGTCA
>DCGZ01000021.1 GCA_002314675.1 Fibrobacter sp. UBA1765
ATACTGAATGGAGTGTTTTTATACCGCCATCCCACGGTTAAGTCAAGGCGTTTTGCATATACATGATTATAAGTTGCAAAGCTTGATTTTTCTGTATTCTGGTAAGTATTTTCGGGAGCAATGCGAACGTTTACCGTATAATCCACAATGATGTCGTGAGCTACAACACCTGGCTGACCGACCCATTTTCTTTGCTTGGATATAACAACGGTCTCATATCCATTTTCATCAACGCTTGTACCATGCAATGAGGCAACGCCGACTGCAGAGAGTGAGTCTATAACTTCTCGAGCAACTTCGTTAGCACCATCGCGGCCACGAATGCGAAGCAATACGTCACGGTTGCCGGCCTGCAAGGTGTAAACTCCCATAAGCATAAAGCCCATGACTGCTGCTGCCACAAGGACTTCCATTATGCCAAAGCCTTTTTTACCCTTGATCATATTTTGCTCCAGGTTGTACCGCCATCATGGGAAAGGTAAGAACCGAAACGATTTTCAGAAGGAGTCTTTATAATGGCTGCACAGGTTTCTGTGTTTGCGGCACCATAGCAAAGTTTGTAAAAACCTTGTTCTGCACATCCATTATCGGCAGCACCTCTAAAATTACTAAGACCTATGCGTGGTATGAAAAGAGAAATTTTATCATGTAGATTACAAGAGATGCCTTCTATTGTCGTTGATCCTGCAAAAAATGTAACTGGAGCATCAAGATCAACACGCATACTGTCAATAGCTCTGCCTTCACAGGAAGTGGATTCCGTTGTAAGAGGTGTGTTAGTTTGGTAGGCAGTCATTATAGATCCTCTTACAGTTACACAAACAGAAGAATTAATCTGCTTAGACTGCATAGTGACTCTTTCCATGAATGCTGCGACATTCACGGCCGCATCACGAGTCCTCGTATTAACGACCGCCTGTTGCAATGAAGAAACACCCATAGCAGAAAGAATGCCGATGATAGAAACCACCGCCATGAGTTCAACCAAGGTAAAGCCTTTCTTTGTACTCTTTCGCATACCCTTAAATCTAGATTATTTTTAATGGAATGAAAAAAAGAATTAAAATTTGCCGACTATAATTAAGGAAAAGTGGCTTAAAAATTGTACATTTCACTTAAAATTGAGAAGTTTTTGCAAGATTGATGATGTCGACTTCGCACTTTATTCTTTTTTTAGCAGGTGAAGACTCCGGAGATATCCTGGGGGAGTGTGCTGTGCGTGCTGTCGTGGAGCGTGGGTTAGGGGCGCGTGGCATTGGCGGCATGCGTATGGTTAAAGCCGGGCTAGAGCGCCTGTTTGATTTTGAACGCTTTCCGGTTTCTGGATTTTTAGATGTTTTGCCTCGAGCGTTGTTCTTTAAACGAACCTTGCGCAAAATGAAGTGTGAACTTGCGCGCCCTGAATGCGTTGGCTTTTGCGCCGTGGATTACCCTGGTTTGAACATGAAGCTTGTTGCATTTGCAAAAAAACTTGGCAAGCCAGTCTTGTACTTGGAGCCTCCCCAGGTTTTTGCGTGGAAGTCGCATCGTGCAAAGCTTTTGCATGGCGCAGATCTTGGGGTATTCTTCCCGTTTGAGAGTGATGCGTATGCAAGGTTTGGCGTGAAAACGCAAATGCTTACGCATCCGTTTTTGGAGAGCTTGCAAAATGTGGCTTGCGATGATCAACGCAAAAAAACAAGAAAAGTCTTGCTGCTGCCCGGGAGCCGCAAGGCCGTGTTGAAGCGTAACTTGCCGTTGTATGTGCATGTGGCAAAACTTTTAAAGTTGCAAGGGCTTGAACCGATTTTTGTTGCGGCCCGCGCAGAGCTTTTGCGTGAACTTGAATTTTTGAAAAATGAATTTTCTGTTCAAGTGGCGGGGGAGTGCAATGAACGCATTGTGTGTTATGGGGCTGCACGAGCGGTGATTGCGCCTCCCGGGACATCGCTCTTTGAAGCTAGTGCATGTGGCTCGTTTTGTGTTGCGGCGATGCGCCCCGATGCGTTGACTTATGTGCTTGCAAGAATGTTCTTGAAGGTGGAGTGCCTTGCGTTACCGAACTTGCTTTTGGGTAAAAAAGTTTTCCCGGAAGTTATTGCACGGCCCTTTGAATTTGAAGCGACTGTTGCAGAACGTGTTGCTAGTGCGGTTGGCTGTGCTAGTGAAAACGCTGGTATGGAACTGAAAAAAATGCTTGAAAGCCTTTGCCGTTTGCCAACGGTAAAATCATTTGTCGAAAGCTGGCTAGATTGTATTCCTCGTTAGCTTTCGCGAAGGCGTTTATTCTATATTGCTAAAAAAAGGATTTTATTATGGATAAGATTTATCGTTCCGGTATCGGTTTTGATGTTCACAAGCTTGTTGAAGGCCGCAAGTGCATTATTGGTGGCGTTGATATCCCTTACGAAAAGGGATTGCTTGGCCATAGCGATGCTGATGTTTTGCTGCATGCAATTAGTGACGCCCTGCTTGGTGCCGCAGGCCTTGGTGACATTGGGACGTATTTCCCGGATACAGACCCTGCGTTCAAGGGTGCCGATAGCCTGGAACTTCTCCGAAAAGTTGGCGAAGAAGTTTCAAAGGCTGGCTATGAAATCATCAATATCGATAGTATCGTGATGTGCGAACGCCCGAAGGTGAATCCGCACAAGGAACAGATGAAGGCAAACATTGCCCGCGTTTTAAACCTTGATGTAAAGCAGATTGGCATCAAGGGCACGACCACCGAAAAGCTTGGCTTTACCGGTCGTGGCGAAGGCATCGCAAGCCAGGCTGTGGCAATGGTTCGTAGCCGTTAAACGCCAAGAGCGACTTTCATGGTCAAGCTAAAGCCATGGAAGGTGTGGTCCATTGGTTCATAGGTGTTAAAGAAGTATTCGCCGTGAACCCACATAGAAATTCGTTTACCGCGGTTGAGTAGTACGCCTGCGCCTGCGTGGGCCTGTATGCCGTTGTCATCGTATTCTATGGAATTCCAGTCGCCGTCAATATTGAAGTTTGTAGTTGCTAGGCCAAGCCCGAGGTAAGGTGAAATGGAACCTGTTAGAATCGGGTAGTAGAACGAAATGCCAAAAGAAACGTAATCGGTTTCAATCTTGTTGTACCTGGAATAATAGTAGCCAGATTCGTCGTCGCTAAGTTCTAGGGTGTTGTTCTTGTAGGCAAAATCAAGATTGATAACTGTAATCAAGTTCTTGGCATCATACGCTACAAAGAAATCATAGGTCGAAAGTGGCTCGTGGTCTGTGAATTCGTTGATTTCGTTGCCAATGAATTTTGTAAGTCCAATGCCAAGGCCAAAGTACATATTGATGTCGCGAGGCTTTTGTGGCTTTACAATAGGTTCAACTGCGGCTGCCTTTTGCGGCTTTGCAACTTCGGCGGGGCGGGGCGCAGATGCATAAACAGATTTTCTTGGAGTAACGCCGAATTCCTTTGCAAGCTGTTGTAGCGCCTCATCAATGTTTTCGTCGTTTGCTGCCTTTTGTTGGCCGCTCCAAAGCATAGCGTTGGAGTTGTCTGCTAATTTTGCAAAAATGATTGAGTTTTTTCCAATTTTAGAAACGCTTAAAGTTGCCTTGCTTTGGCAGTTCGTATCTACAATTTGATAATTGCCTTGGGTTTCAAGGTAAAGCCCAAAGAGTTCGGTAATGGAGGCCTTGGTTTCTTCTGAAAAGGCAGTGGCCTGAACCTTGTCTAGGCAAATTGGTTCGGCTGCAAAGAGTGCGCTAGAAAGCGCAAGGACAGTTGTAAAGAATGTGAACTTTTTCATAAGTTTAAATTTATAAAAAGCTGATACTTAGTTTTGCTTTCTCTAGAAATTGGCATAAAAAAAAGGTCCAGTGATAACACCGAACCTTAAAATCAAATTTTTGGATATTCTGATTTTATCGAGATTTGCGTGCGATCAAGATTTGATTACTTGATCTTTGCAGCCTTCTTGAGTGCTGCAGCCTTGTCGGTCTTTTCCCAAGTGAAGCGCTTGCCTTCGCGACCGAAGTGACCAAGGGCTGCTGTTGCAAAGTAGCCTGGCTTCTTGAGGTCAAGCATCTTGTTGAGGCCGGCCGGGGAGAGGTCGAAGTTCTTTGCAACGAGTGCTTCGATTTCGCGGTCGTCGATCTTGCCTGTGCCGAAGGTATTTACAAGAACGGAAACCGGCTTGGAGTAACCGATTGCGTATGCAACCTGGACTTCGCAACGGCGTGCAAGGCCTGCGGCAACAATGTTCTTGGCAACGTAACGTGCTGCGTATGCGCCGCTGCGGTCAACCTTGCTCGGGTCCTTACCGCTGAATGCGCCACCGCCGTGACGGCCCATGCCACCGTATGTATCGACGATGATCTTGCGACCTGTAAGACCGCAGTCGCCGTGCGGGCCACCAACAACGAACTTGCCTGTCGGGTTGATGAGGTAACGGGTCTTCTTGTCGAGGAGCTTTGCCGGAATCACCTTCTTGATGAGCTTTTCGATGATTTCCTTTTCGATCTGGCTGTGCTTGAGTTCCTTGCCGTTTACCTTTTCTTCGTGCTGGGTACTGATAACGACTGTGTCTACGCGGACCGGCTTGTCGTTTTCGTCATATTCAACAGTAACCTGGGATTTGGCATCTGGGCGGAGCCACTTGATCTTGCCTGTTTCGCGAAGGTTCTGGATTTCTTCCATGAGCTTGTGTGCAAGGCTGATCGGGAGCGGCATGAGTTCCTTGGTGTCGTCGCAAGCGTAGCCGAACATCATGCCCTGGTCGCCAGCGCCCTGCTTATCGTCTTCCTTGCCGTCTGCTGCCTTGGCATCGACGCCTTGTGCGATGTCTGGGGACTGCTTGTCTACTGCAACGAGAACAGCGCAGCTCTTGTAGTCAAAACCGATTTCGGAATCGGTGTAGCCGATGTGCTTGATTGTCTTGCGGGCGATTGCCTGGTAGTCGATGTCTGCCTTTGTGGTAATTTCGCCGGAAATAACGACGAGGCCTGTGTTTACGAGAGTTTCGCAAGCAACGCGGCTGCTCGGGTCCTGTTCAAGGCAGGCGTCAAGGATTGCGTCGGAAATCTGGTCGCAGACCTTGTCTGGGTGGCCTTTGGAAACAGATTCGGAAGTAAAAAGATAGTGGGCCATTTGGCACTCCTGTAAATGTTTGCAACGCCGAAAAGAAAGTCGCATTTTTGACAAACCCAAGCGTTGAAAAACAATGGTTTTAAATTATCTATGCGTAAATGTAGAAAAACGCATAAATAAAGGCAAGTGCGAGAAGCAATAAAGTGCCTGTAAGCGCATTTTTTAATGTTCGTGGTAGGCGGGGAATGCTGGCTTTATGGTAGGAAAAAGCCTCTCCAAAGCGGAGAGGCTGTTGAAACAGGGCGGCTTTCTAAGCCCAAAATTAACCACAGCGAGTTTTGCTGGAGTCAACCCCGATGTAATCCGGGTAGTTATTGTCGAAGCATGCCGCGCAATAGCTATCGCCATCGCCTGTGCATTCCTTCATGCCTTCTACACTCAGGTAACCGAGGCTTTCGACGCCAAGCATGTTTGCTATTTCCTTTGGAGTCATGGAGCTGGCAGCAAGTTCGCCCTGGCTCGGGAAGTCCATGCCAAAGAAGCAAGGGTGTGCAACCGGAGGACTTGCGATGCGGATATGCACTTCGAGAGCGCCCGCATCGCGGAGCATCTTGGAAAGAATCTTGAGCGTTGTGCCGCGAACGATGGAGTCTTCTACAACGCAGACACGCTTGTTCTTTAACACGCCCTCGATCGGGTTGAACTTGAGCTTTACCTTTTGCTCACGAACGTTCTGGGTCGGGTCGATGAAGGTTCGGCCAACGTAGTGGTTTCTGAGCAAGCCGATTTCGAAACGGATGCCGCTTGCCTGTGCATAACCAAGAGCCGCTGTCGTTGCGCTGTCAGGAACGCTGATCACGATGTCTGCGTCTACCGGGCATTCCTTGGCGAGCTGCTTACCCATTTTGCGGCGCACCTTGTCGCAGGACTGTTCAAAGACCTTGGAATCCGGGCGGCTAAAGTAGATGTATTCAAAAATGCAGTGGGCCTTGCGCGGCTTGTGCGTAAAGCTTTCGGAATGGAGTCCGTTGCTTGTGATAGTCAGGAATTCGCCGGGCTGAATGTCGCGAACGTAATTTGCTCCGAGCAAATCGAATGCGCAGGTTTCGCTAGCGACGCACCAGGCCTTGCCCATGCGCGCAATGGAGAGTGGGCGGAATCCGTAACCGTCGCGAGCTACAAACATGGTGTCTTTGCTTATAAAAATAAGGCAGAAGCTACCTGTAAACTTAGCCACTGCCTTCTTGATTGCCTCGCCAAGCGTTTCTGCTTCGGTGCGGGCAATTTCGTGCAAGAGAATTTCGGAATCAGAGGTTGTCTGGAAAATGTGACCTTCGTTTTCCATTTCTTGACGGAGCTCGTTTGCATTGGTAATGTTACCGTTGTGGGCTACTGCGAGCTGGCCCCATTTGCAACTCACAAGAATCGGCTGCGCATTTGCGAGCGTGCTTGCGCCGGTTGTACTGTAACGGACATGTCCGATACCGGCAAAGCCCTGGAGTTCATCGATGTCGTGTTCGCTAAGTAGGGTAGATACTAGCCCCATGGATTTTCGAACGCGAATCTTTTCGCCGTCTGTAACTGCAAAACCTGCGGATTCCTGACCGCGATGCTGGAGTGCATACAGACCCATAGTAATATTACGTACGACGCAGTCACCGTTATAGATGCCTATCACGCCGCATTCTTCGTGCAATTCGTCGAGCATAACGCCTCTTTGAAATGTAAGCTTCCCTTGCCTTAAAGGCCATAGCCCACCCGGGCGGGTGCAAGCGGGGAAACGAGCAATAAAAAATTAGGTAAAGGGGTGAAAAAAAATTTTAAATGACGAATTTCAGTTTTTTTGGAATAAAAAAATAATGCTTGTCGATATATGCAATTGACATAATTGTATAAAAAGGATCTTGTTTTTCAAAAAACGTAAAATTTGCAGACGGCGTTCTAAATACTTGCCCTTTGGGAATTCTGGTATATATAAAAAAGAAAAATGGAGAAAATCTATGTCTAAAGTTCATTACAATTATTCCAGTTATACCCCTGTAGAAGCAATTATTAGAGCTTACGAAAATGAAGATAGCGTACAAACAATCGTAAATGCAATTTTGGATGCCGGTATTCCTGGCTATAACTATAATAATGTCTGTGCGTTGATGCTTAATTACCAAAAGCTTCTTAAAGAAGACCGTTATTCGCAGCCAGCCGATATCGAACTGGAAGACTATGATTTTGACGATTCTGAACCAGTACGAGACGAAACTAAAGTGCGTTACGATTATTCCAATTGCACTCCTGTAGGAGCCATTGTTCGTGGTTATGAAAATGGCGAATCTCCTAATTCAATGCTGCAGATTTTAAAAGATGCCGGTGTAAAGTTATTCACTTTGCTAAGGGTGAAGTATATCATGAAGCTATACAAAACGTTTAATGATGAAGGTACATCCTACAATAACACGGACTTGGAAATAATATCTGCACTTGCGGAATCATCTTTAAAAGAAACTAAAAAAACTCGAGCCGCAGAATCCCGTCGTGATGAAACAAGTCGCGATAAGATCGGCAATAAGAAAATGAAGGCCAAGGACGTTTGCAAGTCAAAACAGGGACGAGAAAACGATTCCAGGTCACTTTCTGCAGAACCTAAATTTTATGAGCCGAAAAAGCTTTCTTCTACTCAAGAAAAGGATTTGCAGAATGACCCTTCTCCAGAATTCAAAAAGATGAAGGCTAACACGATGACTGTTGCCAAGGGCATTATGCCGGCTTTGATTATTAGCGGTAACGGCGGTATCGGCAAAACGTATTCTGTTTGTAAAACACTTGATGCGTATGGCCCGAAGGGTAGCTTTTATGAGGTCCTTAAGGTAAAAAGTACAACCCTTGCCTTGTACGAACATCTTTGGGAAAATCGAAACAAGATTTGTGTCCTTGACGACTGCGATTCTGTTTTCAATAGTGCCGATGGTATTTCACTATTGAAGTGTGCTCTAGACTCTGGTGAGGTCCGTGAAATTACCTGGAATTCAAAGGCTAGTAACCTGGTCAAGACAAGCCAATGCCGAAACAATGCTGAAGTTGCCGCTGCGGTAGAAAAGTGGAATGAAAAGCACGACAGCACGATGGGCATTCCAAGCAAGTTCTTTTTTGAAGGCGCCATCATATTCATTACGAACAAGAAAAAGTCGGAACTCAAGGAAAAGGACGAAGCCTTGCTTACTCGTTGTACCGTAACGGAAATCAACTTGAATGAACAGCAGGTGTTAAAGCGCCTGGGCCAGATTCTTGACAAGATGAAGATTACCGGCAATAACGGCAGGGATATTACCGACAAGTCCATGAAGAAACGCGTGTTTGACTGGATTAGTTCAGAACAATTCTTGAAAGATCCGCGCCGTAAAGGTCGTGGTATAAGCTTTAGGCTGTTTATAAACACTTATAAGCAGTGTTATGCTGGCAATGAAGATTGGAAGGAACTTTCGTTTGATAACCAGTAAAATGTGATTTTTTTTAAAAAGGTCGTGTTGTGACCGTATTTTGTAAAGAAATTTGAAAATTTTTAGTACCAATCCTCAAGATTTATGTAAATTTCAATTTAAATAAATCTTGAAGGACTTTTTATATGGCAGATTGGAAACAATTCACTAGTATGAGTGACGACCAGATGCAGAGCATTTGGAATTTCGATTGCGTTGATCCGTTTTCTTTTCTTGGTATTCACCCGTTAGAAACCGATCGTGGCATTAAGACCGCTATTCGAACCTACCAGCCGCAGGCTGCTTATGTTAGTGGTGAATCCATTGATGGTGAAATTGAATTTGACTTTGTAAAGCTTGGCGATACCGGCTTTTACGAAGCAATTCTTGATATGGACTACGATCCGTTCAAGTACCGCCTGAATATTACCATGGGTGACGGTAACAGCTATTCTGTTGTTGATCCGTACTGCTTTATGCCGGTCCTTACCGACTTTGACCGCTACTTGATCAATGCCGGTACCCATTATGAACTTTACCGCAAGCTCGGTGCAAACCTTGTAGAACATGAAGGTGAAAAGGGTGTGCACTTTGCCGTTTGGGCTCCGAATGCCCGTGCTGTAGCCGTTGTCGGTTCTTTCAATAGCTGGGATGGCCGCCGCCACCCGATGCGCCGCCTAGGCGAAAGCGGTGTTTGGGAAATCTTTATCCCGGGTATTGGTGAAAACGAACTTTACCGTTTTGAAATCCATGGTGCCGATGGCAACCTCCATGTGAAGATTGACCCGCTTGCAAAGCTCAGCGAAGTTCGCCCGGCTACAGCTTCCATTACAACGCACCTTGACGGCTATGAATGGGGCGACGACCTTTACATGTACACCCATTATGCTACCAAGGTCTTTGGCAGCCCGATGAACATTTACGAAGTTCATGCCGGTTCCTGGAAGCGCGATCCGGCCGACCCGGACCGTTTCCTCAACTGGGACGAGCTTGCCGATACGCTTATCCCGTACCTCAAGGAAATGGGTTACACCCATGTGGAATTCTTGCCGCTTGCAGAACATCCGCTTGACGAATCCTGGGGCTACCAGGTGACCGGTTACTATTCTCCGACAAGCCGTTACGGTACACCGGACCAGTTCCGCCACTTTGTTGACCTTTGCCACCAGAACGAAATCGGTGTGATTTTGGACTGGGTTCCGGCACACTTCCCGAAGGACGCTCACGCTCTTGGCCGCTTTGACGGCACGGCCTGCTATGAACATGCAGACCCGCGCAAGGGCGAGCACCCGCACTGGGGCACATACATCTTTAACTATGCCCGTAACGAAGTCTCGAACTTCCTTATTTCTAACGCCATTTACTGGCTCAAGGAATTCCACTGCGATGGCCTCCGCGTAGACGCTGTTGCAAGTATGCTCTACCTTGACTACGGCAAGGGCCCGGGCGGTTGGGTTCCGAACAAGGATGGCGGAAACATCAACTACGATACCCTTGAATTCCTCAAGCACTTGAACAGCATCATGGGTCGCTTGACTCCGCATGCAATTCTCATTGCCGAAGAATCTACAAGCTTCCCGAGCATTACACGTCCACCGGAACAGGGCGGTCTTGGCTTCCACTACAAGTGGAACATGGGTTGGATGAACGACTTCTTGAGCTACATCCAGCACGAACCGATCCATCGTAAGTATCACCATAACCAGCTTACATTCAGCATGGTCTATGCATACTCCGAAAACTTTATCCAGGTATTTAGCCACGATGAAGTTGTGCACGGCAAGGGCTCCATGCTTGGCAAGATGCCTGGCGACAACTGGCAGAAGTTTGCAAACCTCCGTTTGACTTACGCATTCCAGTTTGCACACCCAGGCAAGAAGTTGAACTTCATGGGTAACGACTACGGCCAGTACCGTGAATGGAACGAAAAGCGTTCCCTCGACTGGCACTTGCTCACATGGGATTCCCATTACAAGACCCACGAAATGTTCAAGGTTCTAAGCAACCTTTACAAGCAGGAAGCTGCATTCTGGGAAATCGACCATCACAACAGCGGCTTCGAATGGATCTGGTGCGATGACGCAGACAACTCCATTGTAAGCTTTGTTCGCCGCAGTGCAAACGGTGACCAGATTCTTTGCGTATTCAACTTTACTCCGGTGCCACGTCTCAACTACCGCGTCGGTGCACCGCAGTGGGGCGTATGGAAGGAAATCTTCAATACCGATGCAGAAGTCTTTGGTGGTTCCAATGTTGGCAATGCAGGCGAAGTCCGCACAGATGACGTTCCTTGGCAGAATCGCCAGTGGAGCATCAACATGAACTTGCCGCCACTTGGCGCCGTGTTCTTCAAACGCATTGGCTAATATTTAGCAGATGTGCCAATAAAAAGTGACAGGGCGTAAATGCCTTGCCACTTTTTTGTAGTTTAATGTTGCTTGCTTAAATCAAATTTTAGGTTATATCTAGAAGTATGCCAAATTTCGATTTAGATTCTACATATAAAATACATAATACAATATACCTGACCGGGAATTATATCCAAAATAGATTTGATGGTCTTAAGGTCGGTCGAAATGTTGAAAGGGCCTTTGAAGATGCCGATAAAAGGAATTTTCAGTTAACAAATTTCTTTGACCTGTGTTTCTATCAACCTTATAATTTTGAACAAAATTTTATCAATGAATTATTTGCGCATCGGTTTCCGCAAAATCGATACCCCTTGTTTTTCAAATTCTTGAAAGGGGAAGAGATTGTTGTTGATGGAAATACGCTTGATGTTTTTACGACGGAATTGAATTTTACGAACCTTGAAAAGGCTGTGAAGCTTTTGATGAACAGGTTGTGCAAATTCCCTGCGGAATTTATGCACAGGCAAGTTGACGTATCGCTTGTGGAAGATTCTGTTTTTATTTCGGAATTTGAAAATTTTTATGAAAAACATTGGTGTTTTGATGAATACGAAAACGCCAGCAAACGTTACAAGTTCTCTATAAGTTTTTCCTTTAGAATCTCTTTGAAGGAACCTTTGAAAGAATCGCAGAACCTCAAAAGGTATGAAGGAATCATCAAGGTTTTCCGTTCGAAATCGATCTTGCAGATTGTAAAGGATTGCATGGAAAATCCTGGGAGATTTACCCTTTCAAAAGATGGCTACAGCATTTTTTTGCGCTCGGAATCTTACGATGAAGCGAAGGAGTTCTTTTGCAAACGCGTTTTCAAGGGCATGGAAATGCGTATAGGCACATTCGCGAAATTTATGCTTCAGAATTTTAAGGACCGGGAATTAAAAAAGTCATTGCAGGTCTTTAAGCTTTTGCATTATAGGAACTGCAACGCTTATCAAGTTACAAGTCGTGATACGGTTCTTTTGCACTTGCAGTTTATGCAATTGCTTAGTGATAAGGATTGCATAAAAAGCGTAGTCTGCTATCAAGAAATGTTTGAAAGGATCAGGAATTTTTTGACTAAATCGCTTTTGAATGTAGACTCGATTTTGAACAATTCAGAAGAAATGAATAATTTCAAAAATGAATGTTGGCAACTTCAGGTCAATTTGAAATCGTGTAGCAAAAGCGCAAGTAACATTTGCATCGTAGATTTGTGCCGCTTGACCGATGTTACTTGTATTCGTACAAACATGAAAGTGCTGATTGAACTTTTTGAAGATTTGTTGGCTGCGTTTGAAACTTTAAAAAATATTTTTAAACAGTCGCCTAAAGATTGCCTCTATGCGGCTGCGTCATATTATGCCGATGTAATCTTGATGGATCCGTTTTCGTACATCAATCATGAAAATGAATCGGTTTCAATATTTGCAAGGTCTTTGCTGAATGGCTTTGAAAGCTAAAATCATTTTATGGAGAAAAAAGCCTTGGCTTAACGCCAAGGCTTTTTCTGTGAGTGCTTGGCGAAACTTTAAAGTTTCGCCGAAACAGTTCGATTAAAGACTGTCGATGATCTTGTTGAACATTTCAACCGGACGCATCCACTTGGCAAGCAAGTCGGCCTTTGGCAAGTAGTAGCCGCCAATGTCGACTGCTACGCCCTGGGCGTCTGTGTATGCCTTGGCAATTGCCTGTTCGTTTTCGGTAAGGGCCTTTGCAACTGGAGCAAACTTCGCTGCAATTTCTGCATCTTCAGTCTGTGCTGCAAGTTCTTCAGCCCAGTACATAGCAAGGTAGAAATGGGAACCGCGGTTATCGATTTCACCAACTTTGCGAGCTGGGGTGCGGTTGTTTTCAAGAATCATGCCGTTTGCACGGTCAAGAGCGTCAGAAAGGACCTTTGCCTTCTTGTTGCCTGTGGTAAGGAACACCTGTTCAAAGGAAGGAACAAGAGCGAAGTATTCGCCAAGGGAATCCCAGCGGAGGTAGTTTTCGGCAAGGAACTGCTGAACCTGCTTAGGAGCAGATCCACCGGCACCAGTTTCGAAGAGGCCGCCACCAGCCATGAGGGGCACGATGGAGTACATCTTGGCGCTTGTGCCGACTTCCATGATCGGGAAGAGGTCTGTGAGGTAGTCGCGGAGAACGTTACCTGTTACAGAGATTGTATCGAGGCCCTGCTTTGCGCGTGTGAGGGAAACCTTGATGGCTTCGCGCGGGCTCATGATCTTGATGTCAAGACCGGTGAGATCGTGTTCAGGGAGGTATGCTTCTACCTTCTTCTGGATTTCACGGTCGTGTGCGCGGTTCGGGTCGAGCCAGAAGATTGCAGGAGTGTTGCTGAGCTTTGCTCGAGTTACAGCAAGCTTTACCCAATCCTTGATCGGAGCGTCCTTGGCCTGGCACATACGGTAAATGTCGCCAGCGTCAACGTCTTGCTGCAAAAGAACTTCGCCCTTGCTGTTTACAGCACGGATAATGCCCTTGCCCTTTGCAATGAAAGTCTTGTCGTGGCTACCGTATTCTTCGGCTGCCTTTGCCATGAGGCCGACGTTTGGAACGGAACCCATTGTTACAGGGTCGAATGCGCCGTTAGCCTTGCAGAAGTTCACTGTTTCGTCGTAAATGCCTGCGTAGCAGCGATCCGGGATGCAAGCCTTGCATTCCTGGAGTTCGCCCTTGGCGTTCCACATCTTGCCGGAGTTGCGGATCATTGCCGGCATGGAAGCGTCAATGATAACATCGCTTGGAACGTTCAGGTTGGTGATGCCCTTGTCGGAATCGACCATGGCGAGTGCCGGTCCGTTTGCGAGAGCTTCGTCAATTGCTGCCTTGATTTCGGCTTCCTTTGCGTGGCCAGCGATGCGCTTGAGAATATCGCCAAGACCGTTGTTTGCATCAACGCCGAGTTCCTTGAATTCTGCTGCGAACTTGCTGAAAACGTCTTTAAAGAACACGCGTACAACGGCACCGAACATGACTGGGTCGGAGACCTTCATCATTGTTGCCTTGAGATGCACGGAGAAAAGAACGCCCTTAGCCTTTGCGTCTGCCATTTCCTTGGCGAGGAACTTTTCGAGGCTTGCGATGCGGAGTACTGTAGAGTCAAGAACTTCGCCGTTCAAGAGCGGCTTTGCTGCGCGAAGAACTTCAACGTTGCCGTTCACGTCGACATATTCAATCTGGAATGTGTCTTCGTGATCCATGGTGATGGATGTTTCTGTTGCGTAGAAGTCATCTGCGTCCATGCTTGCAACGTG
>DCGZ01000119.1 GCA_002314675.1 Fibrobacter sp. UBA1765
TTTCCAGAACATTGTCAAGGGAAAACTGAAAGAAAAATTCATTTTTTTTATTTTCATTGTCAAAAACCACTTGTTTTAAGTTTTAAGCACTACTTTTTTACAATCTATCAACATTTTCCCCGTATTCAAAACGAGAAAAACATATTTTTGAATTATGATCGCTAATTTGTAATGGCAACTTTAACCACGCCGTCCAGCTTGTTTTCAAAAATGCGGTAGGCTTCCTCGATTTCTGCCAGCGGGAACTTGTGGGTAATTAGCGGCGTTGTGTCGATTTTTCCGTGCTCGATAAGAGCGAGGATTTCGGCACAGTCGCAACCGTCAACACCACCTGTCTTGAATGTGAGATTCTTGCCGTACATATCGGGTAGCGGTAAAACCATAGGCTTATCGTAAAGGGCCACCTCCGTCACGATGGCGCCGACAGATTCCACCACGCCCACCATCTCGTGGCCTACGGTAATTCACGGCACCGCCCGGGGCACAGAACCATGCTTAATGTGCAAGTCACTGGTACAGATGCTCCCCATGGTCACACGGACAATGGCATCCCTCGGGCCCTGCAATTCGGGCTTCGGCTTTTCTACCAGTTCAAACTTCTTGTGTTCTTTATAGACGATATCAAAAAAAATTCTTATAGTAAGACCCCCGCATCATGTGATGCGAGGGTCTTTTTAAGGAAGACTCTGATTGGAGTTTCTGATTACATGCTTTCCAAAGTCTTGCCCTTGGTCTCAGTAATGAACTTTGCCACAAAGAAGATACTGATAGTTGCAAACAAAGTATAGAGCACATAAGTCGGGCCAACACCGATGCCGCTCTTGCCAGTGAGAACCGGGAAGGACCAGCTGACCACAAAATTTGCGCCCCACTGGGCCAAGCCGCACACGGAAATTGCCACAGCGCGAATGCGGTTGTTGAACATTTCGCCCAACATCACCCACATCACCGGACCCCAAGTTGCAGCAAAGAAGGTCACATAGAGGTTTGCAGCAATGAGGGCGATCACGCCACTTGCACCAACCAGGCTACCGCTAGCGTCTGCACCGCAGATAAAGCAGAGAGCGAGAGTGCCGAGGGTAACTGCCATGCCGATAGAACCGATGAGAAGCAGAGGCTTACGGCCAATCTTATCAATCAAGAGGATAGCGGCAATAGTCATGGTCAGGTTGATGCCGCTGGACACAAGGCTGGTAAGGAAGGCGTCACTTTCACCAAAGCCAACGCTCTGCCAAAGCATGGTGCCGTAGTAGAAGATGACGTTAATACCGACCAACTGCTGGAGCACTGCAAGACCGAGGCCCGCCCACACGATGGGAGCGATGCGCTTCTTGCCGCCGACTATTTCGAAAAGGTCGCTGAGCTTTGCAGGCTTTTCGTTCTTGAAGGTTTCGTGAATCTGGTTGATTTCTGCATCCACGCCTTCAGAGTCAATCTTGGCAAGAACTTCCTTAGCTTCGTCCAGACGACCCTTGCTTACCAGGTAGCGGGGAGATTCCGGAAGACGGAGGGCTGCGAGACCATAAAGAGCAGCGGGAATGATTTCCACCCAGAACATGATCTGCCAAGCCTTACAGCCGCCGATAAAGTCAGCACATGCAGAACCAGCCTTCACCACGATAAGATAGTTGGAAAGCAGAGCCACAAAGATGCCGATGACGATAGCGAACTGCTGCATGGATCCCAGACGACCGCGAAGATGTGCGGGAGCGGTTTCTGCAATGTAGATAGGCGCGATGATACTTGCAACGCCGATGCCTACACCACCGATAACGCGCCACATGATAAAGTCAGGAATTCCGAAAGGGATACCAGAACCGATGGCACTGACCAAGAAGAGGGCGGCGGCAGCCAGCATGCAGCGGACACGGCCAAAGGAATCAGCCAGGCGACCCGCAAAATAGGCACCCACTGCGGCACCGATCAAAGCCAGGGACACTGCCCAGGCCAACTGAACGTCGCTAGCATTAAAGTGCACCTTGAGGGCCCCGTTTGCACCGTTAATCACGGAGGAGTCGAAGCCAAAGAGGAAGCCGCCAATTGCAGCGGACAGGGTAACCAGCACGACGTGCTTGAGATTGGATGTCTTTTTGTTTTCCATGGTAAACCTCACTTGTTTTCCCTTAAACTATCCCGAGGGAACGAGGTCATGACACCAATTATGTTTCAAAGGTGGCAATTTTTGTTTCCTTGAAACATTTTTTGCCCTTTTTGTAACATTTTTTGCGGTTTATGCCCTAGGAACGGGGATTTTTACCGAAAAATTCCTTGTAACACTTGGTAAAATAGGAGGGAGCGGAGAACCCGACGCGGTAAGCCACCTCGGAAATACTAAGGCTCGGATCCTGCAAAAGCTCACTGGCCCGCTGCAGACGACGCTCGCGGATAATCTCCACAGGGGACTTCTGGGCCAGACTTTTCACCTTGCGGTACAGCTGCACGCGGGAAACGCACATTTCCTGGCTAATATCCTCTACAGAAAGAGTGGGGCTGTCCAGCTTTTTATCCACACAGGACAGGAATTTCTCCATAAATTCGTTCTTTTGAGGGATTTCTGCGGACTTTTTCGGTTCCGTCGGCTGATTTTCAGTCAAAGTTTGGGTCGTAGCATCCAAAAGTTGGTCTCTTTGTTCCTCAAGTTGGTCCCTTTGCTGTTCCACACGGGCCTTTTCAGCATCAAGCTCCTCATTTTTGCGGACCAGTTCGTCATTTTTCTGACGAAGTTCCTCATTCAGGCAGTCTTTTATACGATTTGCATGAATAATCAGGATCAAGAAAACGAAAACAACGCCAGTGAAAAGGCACATGGCAATGCTAAGCATGGTTTTAGTTTCCGATTCATCCTTGATTTTGCCAACCAGGTTGTGCATCTTGGCAATATAGCCCGCTCTTTTCTTGACTTCGCGGTACTGAAGCAGCAAAACATTGGCATTTTCCTTGGTAACAATGCTGGTTTCCAGTACATTGTTCTTTTCGTAAGGTTCCCCACGAAGAATCTTCAGAGCAAGTTCAATCAGCTCATCGCCACAGATGGGGTAAATGCCAGAAGCAGTCAGCAGACCATCACGGACATTTTCCATACCGCCATCGGAAATAGGCAGGGCATCCACACCCAAATACAGAACTTCATTTTTCTGACCATCCAACTGCCCGCGGGACGAAAGCACCTTGCGAGCCCCCAAGGCCATGCGGTCGTTATCTCCAAAAACCAGGTCGATGGGGCCTTCATAATACTTAAGGATTTCTTCCATGGCGCGTGCGCCAGACTCTTCCTTCCAGTCCCCCTCAGCATAGCCTACGATTTTCAAATCAGGATATTTCTTGATGGCATCCGCAAAACCCCGATGACGTTCCTTAGCCGGTGAAGAACCCTTGAGGCCACCGATTTCGGCAATGTTTCCCTTGCCCTTCAACTGAGCCGCTGCAAACTCTCCCATCATGTTTCCGATGGCGTAATTGTCTGCACCCATGAACGCCGTAAATTCCACGTCGTTCATCTTGCGATCATAAAGGATCACAGGCACCTTCATATCCTGGGCCCGCTTCATGCTTCCAGAAAGGCCCTTCACCTGATTAGGCGAAACAATCAGGATATCCAATCCTGTATCCAAAAGAGAATCAATCTGACGGCTCTGCTGTACATCATCATCGTCAGCAAAGGCCATACGGATTTCCACATCCTCATTAAAATAGGATGCTAGCACCAGCTCATCTTTTAGCTGGTAACGCCAATCCGTCAGCGAACACTGTGAAATACCAATGACATACTTGCGATCATGACTGCCGCAGCCCACAAGAGCCACCGTCAAAAACGCACCCAACAAAGCCCCTAAAATTTTTCTCATGCTTCCAATATACAATAATTTTAGCTGCAGATTGCCACTTTGATGACGCCGTCCAGCTTGTTTTCGAAAATGCGGTAGGCTTCCTCGATTTCTGCCAGCGGGAACTTGTGGGTGATCAATGGCGTTGTGTCAATTTTACCCTGCTCGATGAGGGATAGAATTTCGGCGCAGTCGCAGCCATCGACACCGCCCGTCTTGAAAGTGAGATTCTTGCCGTACATTTCCGGCAGCGGCAAAATCATAGGCTTGTCGTAAAGGGCAACCACCGTCACGATGGCGTTGGGCCTTGCGTTTTCCCAGGCCATGCGGAAAGTCTCTTCGGTGCCTGCCACTTCCAGCACAACGTCGGCACCGCCATGGGCACTTTTCCTTTGCACCACCGCGCCGCATTCCTCCGGCGTAGTCACAATCACCTGGGGATAATGCCTGCGCACAAATTCACGGCGGGATTCATCCTTTTCGCAGACGATAATCTTTTGTGGATTCTTCAGCATCACACAAAGCAGCGTGCAAATGCCCGTGGGGCCAGCGCCAATAATCAGCACCGTATCTTCGGTCTTGATTTCAGAAATGCGGGCGGCCCAGAAACCTGTTGCCAGCACATCGCCTACAAAAAGTGCCTGCTCGTCGCTGACGGAATCAGGAATCCTGTTCAGGCCCTGATCTGCAAAAGGCACCCGCACAAATTCCGTCTGACCGCCATCAATGCGGCAGCCCAAAGCCCAACCGCCGTTCTTGTCGATGCAGTTATTCACGAAACCGTTCTTGCAGAAAAAACATTCCCCGCAGAAAGTTTCCACATTCACCGTCACGCGGTCGCCAGCCTTCACGTTCTTCACATCGGTACCGACGGATTCCACCACGCCCACCATCTCGTGGCCCACGGTAATGCCAGGCACCGCCCGGGGAACAGAACCATGTTTAATATGCAAGTCGCTGGTGCAGATGCTGCTCATGGTCACGCGGACAATGGCATCCCTCGGGCCCTGCAATTCAGGCTTCGGCTTTTCTACCAGTTCAAACTTCTTGTGTTCTTTGTAAGTGTAGGCTTTCATAATGGTAGGGTTATTTTTGGCTCTATTTTAATAAAAAATCTCAGGCGTGATACGATTTCTTCTTTTTGCAGAAGGGCGTCCAAGCAAATCAAAATATTGGAATTTCCTGATATTTGACGGACGTTTGTTACGTGCAATAGATGTCGTATTTTCTGAATCAATCTTCACGAAATAAACGATTGTATAGTCGTTGCAGCCTCCTTGATAACAAACCCATTTTCGGTTTCTTCCAAGGTATAGGTTTTGCTGACATTGTTTTTTATTTTCCAATCGCCACCATTATAGTAGTATTCGTATTCCAGGCACTGCTTGTTATTTGCAGGATCTCTTACAACAACGAATTTTTCATTTTCTCTACTTTCCCCATCATCATCGGGGCCCCTGTTTGCGTATATAAATATCGAATCATTCTTTATGACTTTGTAAATGGAATCAACAGTATACTCGTAGTTGAGAATAAAGATGGAATCCTTGAATATTCTTTGGTCTAGCCATGGTCTATCTGGGAAATTCCCAATAACAGAAAAGTATTCGTCTTTTTGCTGGTATGAAATTGTAGCCGGCGATGGTGCACATGTGTAGTTCGATTCGTCAACTTCATCGCCTTCAACAACTCTTTTTGACCTGCATAATTCAGAAAGCGTATTGCCATCCCATTTTAATTTTGAGGTCTCGTAATAATAGTCCGTAAAAAAAGACTCGCCATTCCAACCATCCATTGGATAGGCTCGATATGTACTGTCTAAAACATAACCTGGAAAGGCATACATTCCACCAAAATCATTGTGGACAAATATGTTTAGGCAATCTAAGGCAAAAACATTCCATGCGAGGGACATTAGAATAAGGATGATTTTCTTCATTATTTTCTTTCCTGCTATGTGTAACAGCTAATCGTAAATACGGCACAAATATAATTTTTCTTATTAGAGTTCCCACATCGCCCCTCGCAGGCTAAACCTTCTCAAACATTACGAACTTCTCCTTCATGGAAATCTTGCCAACCTTGTAGCCAAATTCCAGAAGTTCTTTTTTGTAAGTCAAGAAGGAATGGTCAATGGAATTACTTGCCTAAAGCCTTCTGAATAGCCGGTTCCAAATCCTTGCCAGTAACCGCAGGTTCAAAACGACCCAGCACTTCACCATCGGCACTTACCAGGAACTTAGTAAAATTCCAGCGGATATCGTTTTCTCCAGAGGACTGCTTGTTGGCCTTGGATGCCATGATGGTCACCAGGCTCATCAGCGGATGCTTCAGGCTGAATTTCTTCACGTCGGTCTGAGCCTTAAGCCACTGGTAAAGAGGAATGGCATTCTCGCCGTTCACGTCAATCTTCTGGAAACGGGGGAACTTGGTGCTAAAACGCAAAGTGCAGAATTCCTGAATTTCCTCGTCGGAACCAGGCGCCTGACCGCCAAACTGATTGCAGGGAAAGTCTAGAATTTCCAGACCCTGCGGGCCGTACTTATCGTAAAGCTCATCCAGGTCGTTATACTGGGGCGTAAACCCGCACTTGGTGGCAGTATTCACAATCAGCAGCACCTTGCCTCTGAACTGAGAAAGGGAGACATTTTCACCCTTGTTATTCTTCACCGTAAATTGATAAATATCCTGGGACATAAGAACTCCTGTGATAAGGCGACCCATTTTTGTTTAAACTCAATATACAAATTATATCGCGCACGATACAATAGCAAAAAGGGACAAATACCCTAAAATCAAACGCCTGCCGTTTTCGCGTGTCCGCAGGGAAGGAGATGGATTCTTGAGCTTTATCAGCATTCCTTACAAAATCATTGAATTTCATGAATGTATAACACAAATGTTATGTGTTTATGGGGTTTGTATAATCTTTTTGTTATTTTTATACAGAAAAATAACACTTAAAGGTTATATAATGAATCAGAGAATCTTGCTCCTTCGCTCGCTCTGACCTTCCCTAAAAAGGTTGATACTTGACCTTTCCTAAAAAAAGTTGACATTTTGGGTGTGTTTTCACAGACCAAATTCGTTAATGGACATGTGAGATGGATTCCGTCAACATAGTCATATACGCGGACTTCTGTTTTTCCAACAGATTCGCGATGCAATCTTCCGACATACTGCGCCAGCGTTCCCTTCCACGAAATAGGGAATGGCGAGAATAAAGTATCTAATTCCTTGAGGTCAAAACCTTCGCCAATGTAACGGCCGGTTGCTTATCGGTAAAATCTAAATTTCCTCACAGGAACTGTGCAAAATACGCAGGGAGCAATTGGGTCGCCCCATCTTTTTGATAATCCTTTGTATAAATCAAATAGCGATTCCCTACGCGGTTTGAATATTTTTCACAAAAAGCATCAAGCGAAGCGTGTGCTTTATGACTCGAAGATTTAACCTCAATAGGGCAAATCTTATTCCCGCGGGACAACAAAAAATCAACTTCGTAATTATGACCACTAGACGGATTCAAGAATGTATGGTAATAAAGTTGATTACCATTAGCCGCCAATGTCTGGGCAATTACATTTTCATAAAGGTAGCCCAAATTCACATTCGACTTGTCGCTTAGCAATTTTTCATAAATCGTATTTTCAGTAAAATCCTTATCTAAAAAGACCAGCGTTGTAAACAATCCTATGTCGGCAACAAACAACTTAAACAGATTTGGATCCTTGTTGTTAGCAAGCCCAACATTAGGGTCATTGGCATGATACGCAATTAGTACCGTTTTGGATTCCACCAACATCGAAAGAAGCGGAGCAATGCTATCAGCCCGTTCATTGGGCAACACGCTAGAAACCTGGTAACGTCTTGCATTCTTGTTCAACTGCGCAGGGATATTCTTAAAAAGATCCGTTATTCGTCCGGTCTCGTCAAGCTTGAAAAAGTCATCTTGGTAAAGCTTTAAAATTCCACGCTTGACATAATCCACCTTTTTCAAGTCATTCGTTTCAAGATAAGATTCTACCGCCATAGGCATTCCACCAACAAGCATGTACAATCTAAAATCACGCATCAACTTGCGGTGAGCGATACCCACAGGCTCCCGATTATCAAAAACTTTTCTCAACAAGGGAACCGTCCCCTTCTTGCCGATGGCCCACAAGAATTCCTCATAATCCATCGGGAACATCTCTATCCGTTCTTCTTCACTTGGAATCAGGATGTCCTTTACATTTTTCTTTATAGAAATAAGAGACCCCGTTTCGATATAATCGTAACGACCATCCTTTACCAGGTGCTTAATGGCCTGCCTAGCCCTTGGGCAAAACTGAACTTCGTCAAAAACAATAAGCGTATTCCGAGCTTCAAACGAAACCCCATAAATAAGCTGAAGCTGCAAAAAGATTCTGTTCAAATCCGACAAATCGTCAAATAGAGAAATCACCGCCTTAGACGCAACAGTGAAGTCGATAATCAAGTGAACCGCATACTCGTTTTTTGCAAATTCTTCTACGATGGTAGACTTTCCAATACGACGAGCCCCTTCAACCAGAAGGGCGGTTCTCCCACCGGAATTTCGTTTCCATTCGACCAACTTATTATAAATTTTGCGCTTAAAGATCATAGCCAACCTCAGAATCGTTAGATTTCACTTTTAAAATATAAACAAATTCGTTAAATTTTTAAACATCATTTTCCACAAAATCGTTATTTTTTTTAATCTTAAGGCCAAAAAGAAGTTTTGCGAGTTCCCTGCAGCCCCTATTCTCCGACATTCATTTAAATATTAGTGTTCAAACACAATAGCTACCAAAATGTAAAACAATTTTAACATAACCGCTTTTTCAACACAAAATCAGCGATTCATCTTTTTTTATTTAAAGTTTTGAACATTTTTATTAAATCACTATTGATTTTCGTATTTCTATATTTTATATTTGAACACAAAAATTAAATCACACAAGTGTTGGTTTTAAATAAAGGAGTACCACTATGAAGAGCAATCTTCTCAAGTTGAAAATGTTCGAAGCTGTATGCAAATGCGGCCATGTCGGAAAAACGCATTACGTCATCATCAGATTCCCTCTGATGGCTCAATCTAGGAAGGACGCTGCAAGAATTGCCCGTCAAATGCCACGCGTCAAACACGATCACCAAGACGCAATTTTGGACGTTATCAAAATTGATCAGAAACGCTATTTCGAACTACTTGAAATAAACAACCACGATCCCTACCTACATTGCACATGCATTCAAGAGCAGAACGCAATCGACCTGACAGACCGATTGATGGACGAAGACCATTCAAATCACTTCACATCTCGCAAAGAAGAAAATAAAAAAACGTTCTACCGCAACAAGCAAAAAATTCGCAACCAGAAAAAATACATGAACCACTACGCCGCATAACGGAGATTACCATGGTAAAAAAAAGATTAAGCGACATTTCCAAAATTTCCGGTGGTCAAATTACTTCTAGGCTAGAGAAGAAAGAAATCGACGATCTCTTTGAGATTGTACGCGAATCCGACAAGCCAAAGATTACACGCGACGCCTTGGTTCTTGTACCCAGAGCTATTTCAAACGGCTTTGTGGACAAATCCTCTTTGATGAAAATCGTTTGCGAAAAAGAAAATAAGAAGGCGATCGACACTGCAGACTTAACCGCCTTCGTCAGCGAAGACAAAATCACTAAAGCGAACACTTTGGTCCTTAAACTATCCTCTCCGTATGACGCGTGCATTATCACAAAAGAGGACGAGAACCTGATAATTTCGTCCTTTTGCGCTTCGCTAGCAATTACAGATAAGGACGTTGACCTACTTTACGTATTAGCCTTTTTGAACTCAAAATTGTACCAAGATCAAATCAAGGACCTAGCAGCAGGATCAGCCATTCCCTTAATTTCTGTAGGAGCAATCGAGAATGTACAAATACCCCTTCCATCAAAAGAGGAACAAGAAAAAATAGGAAAGGACTTCATAAACACCATGAAAAAAATCAAACTTATAAACAAAGTTATCTCTTTGGAAAGTGAAAAAATAAACTCTATTTTCTACGGAATGGAGGGATAAGGAAATGGATAAAAGTTTTGCAAACAATTTCATAGAAGGCATGTTCCACAATGGCGGACCAGAAGGCGAGTTAATTCCATATTCTGGAGCAAAAAAAACTTTGATTGAATTGCTTTTTTTCAAAGCAATGATGACAAAGTCTGATTTTGCGAATATGCAAAATCAAGAAGACTTTAACGTCATGCTAGATTTCATGCGCATGTGTTCCTCTGGTGGAGCAGGATATAATGAAGAAATTCTAAAAAAAACATTATACATGTTTGAAAGAAACCATAAACTTCCCTGTGGAATTCTCGAAATAGACTCCTTCAAAAAACTTCTGCAAAATCATTGGTATCTAATCCATGAAACTTTCTCTTTAAACACTTCCTCATTGGAAGGTGATTACACAGCAACCCTGGCCGATTTAATTTCACGTCCACAAAGCAGTAAAGACTCCGCAAATACTTATCTGCATTACACAAACGAAAGTCTGCAGCAACTAGCAGCAGGAATACTGAAAGTCAAAAACAACGAAACCTTTATGGACTGCTGTTGCGGAATGTTTTCTTCTGCACTCTACAACGATGCAGCAAATTACATTGGGGTTGAGCTCGACAAAGAAATGGCCGGCATTGCGGCAATGATTCTGATCATGGCCAAGAAGAAATTCAGCATAAAACACGAAAACTTCTTGAATCACAAAGACGAAAATGTCGCAGACAAAATTCTTGCAGATATCCCCAGCGGTACCGGAACACCTCAAACGGAAAGTCGTCCTTACGGCAAAAATACCGAAGCCTATTGCATAGAAAATGTTGTCAAGGCTCTTAAAGATGGCGGCAAAGCTGTAGTTGTCTGCTTTGGATCGATTTTGAGCAAACAAGATTCTTCAAAAAAATTGCGTGAGGCTCTCACAAAGGATCACTTACAAGCAGTAGTTTCTTTGCCACCGATGTGCATTGGCACAAAATCAAATACCAATTTGATCATTCTGCAAAAAAACTGTCATGCTAAAGAAATCAAGTTCATTAACGCATCAAATCTTGAAATCAAGAATCAGAACAGAATGACGTTGAACGAATCAGACATTTTGGATATCATCAGATGCCTAAATGGCGATAAGGCAAAATGTTTTTTCAAAGACATTCCTATTGAAGATATTTTGAGTTCCGACAGCATTTCTTGGATTCCGAATAACTATGTAAAAAGTAAAGAAACAAGCAAAGGACGCACCATTCAAGAAATTGACAAGGATTTAAAAGAGTCCTATAAAGAACTTGAGGAATTATTTCTAAGTAAATAATTATTGTTCACAGTCAAAACCGTTCGCCAATGGCGAACGGTTTTTCCGCCGAACAGTTAAGTCACCTCTTTAAAATTTTCGCATTGCCATATTCTGTTATTACTCCGTTTACATACTATACGCGAGAAATTCTATGCTGACAACATTCCTTGTAGTACTTGGTATATTGGCACTTTTCGGAGCTAGCAATGCAGAGGACGCATGCCTCATTACGTTGCTGTTGAAAGTAGTATTGCCACTCTTGATTCTAGTGGGACTTATGGTGTTATTGTCGTTCGGGGGGTAAGATGGATTCCGTCACAATAGTTTATATCCAAGAGCCTCGTAACCCTTAACACGCTTTTGATGCATTCTTGTCAAAACAGGAACATTCCCGTCAACATAGTCATATACGCGGACTTCTGTTTTTCCAACAGATTCGCGATGCAATCTTCCGACATACTGCGCCAGCGTTCCCTTCCACGAAATAGGGAATGGCAAGAATAAAGTATCTAGTTCCTTGAGGTCAAAACCTTCGCCAATGTAACGGCCAGTTGCAAGAATTACAATATTCGAATCAATCTTCGAATCATTGATTTCTTCCATAATGCGTTTTAGTTGTTTCTTTCCCATGCCACCTTTCAAAACAAAAAGGTGTTCAACATCTGCATGCAATCGCTCGTAAAACCAGTCCAGGTGCTCCGTCCTTTCAGACAGCACAAGAATTTGGCGATGCTCCTTATAAGCCTGTAAAATTTCACCAGCAATCAGTTCGTTTCGTTTTTCGTCTTGCCAAAGTTCGTTAAAGACTTCCTGTATTTGCAATTTGGCAGCATCGTTCTGGAGACGGAAATCTGTATTTCGCACAATTACAGAATGAGAAAAATCTCGTTCCGTCGCCTGTTTCTTGGCGCTAACAGAATAGCGTACCTGTCCCAAATTCATCATCACAATCGGATGTTGACCATCCTTACGGGACAAGGTCGCCGATAGTCCCACCTTATAGAGAGCATTGCTTTGACGAACAGCCTGTTCAAAAGAAAACGCCGAAATATGATGGCACTCATCTACAATAACTTGCCCATATTCATTAAGCCATTCTACCGTTTTTCCATCACGATAAACGCTAGAAATCAGAGCCACATCAATTTTACCGAAGTGTTTCTTCTTTGTCCCGCTAAATTGTCCAATTTCTTTTTTGGAAACATTTAGAAACGCGCAAATTCGCTCCACCCATTGATCCATAAGTTGCGTACGATGCACAAGAATCAATGTATTGACTTTTCGCTTCGCGATAAGCCACAGGGCAACAACAGTCTTGCCAAACGCGGTTGTCGCGGACAAAATTCCATTTTCATGTTTCAACAGAGCTTCTGCAGCAAGCAACTGTTCAGGATAAAGATTTCCTTCAAAAGAAACATCTATCGACTGCCCACAATTTCGTTCATCATTAATAACAGGTTCAATATTGTAATGCTGTAGCAAATCAATCAACTTGTCAATGCAACCAACAGGAATCGCGATATGTTTCGGATAAAAATCATAGCAATAAAGAATTCTCGGTTTTCCCCACACCGGTAATCTCAAGGCCTGCGCTTGATAAAATTCCGGATTCTGAAATGAAGCCAACCTCAAAATTCTATTTCGGAGCAAAGCCGGCAAACCCGCAGATTCAATAAAAATCTGATTACTGATAGTGATGTTTATTTTTTGCGGCAATGCAGCCTTTATTTCTGGATAACTTGGTCGATTTTTCCATGGTTCATCATCATCCACTGACACATCCGTAACAGGCAAAATCTCACGATGGGACTTGGCCTTAAAAACATAATCTTCAACAAAGCTCTTGCCTATTTTTTGTATTGAGGAAAGGTACGCCCATTGATCTTCATAAACATCGCCGGTATCAGGATTTATAAACGACGAATGATTTTTCTCACGAGCCTTTTTCTGTAGTGGCAAGGCAATCAGATTTCCTAAGCCTCCCTTCGGCATATAATCCTGATTCGGAAAGAATCTATCAAAGGAATTCATTCCGATTTGCGGACGCAAATCAAGGGCCTTCGTCATCAGAGCAGAACCTAGCTCCCGAGCAAGTTTCGCAGGAATGCATTCGTCAAAGAAAATCCATACATGCCCGCCGCAGCCAGAGCGGGAGCGTTCCAATGACGCAAATACATTTTCCGCCTTGCAAGCAGACATAAACGCTCCGGCATCATCCAGCCAATTGCCATCATCAAAATCCACCGCAAGGAATTTACAGGAGTCATCTTCTAAAAGAGGATATATCCCCGCAACAAAAGGACGCGAGCCATTCCAGCAAGGTTCCTCACCTCTCAGGTGATTTTCGATTACTGTTGCAGTCATCGGCAAAAAACATCGACTTGAACAATCTCCGCATTTTACCTTTGGCTTGTTGCAGACTCCCGGCACCCATTCGTTCTTACATACCGGCTGATAGCCAGACTTCCCCGTTTTGGCACTTTCAAAACGTCTTGCATAGACATCTGAACGCCCTTGAAAAAGCGACTGATACAACTTCACCTTTTCCATAACAGGAGAAAACTTATCAACAACAGCAACAGACCGTTTTAGTAAAGCTATCTGCTCGTCAATTTCCTGCAAACGTTTTAACAGGGCTGATTTTTCAGCTTCAAGATTGGAAAGGGTTTCAGTCAAACAAGTCATCCAGTACGACCTCGTTCTGCACACGATTGCTGTACTTATTTTTCTTCACACCATAGGTGGTAATCATGGTCATTTGCAGAGATTTTCGCGTAGCAGTCTCACGCCTAAATGTTTCAATCTTGTTCCTAAGCGATTCTTCATAATGAGCGTCTATTGCATATTCACTCAATGAGAATTTCATTTCGCAGATATTAACAGTGCGATCCCTGCGATCAATGAGCAAATCAATCTGGGCGCCCCTCTTTTTGACTCCGCCATCATTTTCTTCACCCTTACTAAACCAGGACGAAGTTTCACAGAGCACACCAGAAATACCAAGTCTTTTCTTGATTTGCTCCAAATGACTTTTACACAGCTGTTCAAAGGTATAACCAGACCAAGCCTGCCGCGAAGGATTGTCTAGACTATTGGTCCAAAAGTGAGAATCCTTACCATAATTTTCCTTGATATAGGTAAAGTAGAACATCGAGTAAAAATCGGAAAGTTGATAAACAGTCTCTTGTTTTTTCTTTCCAAAGAATCTATACGGACGAACAAAACCATTGGTTTCCAGATTCTTTAGAATTGTTCCAATTTTGCCATTGACCGGCATCTTCGTTGCTTCCAGAATTTCTTGACGGGTCAAGCCCATCTTCTTTTTTGCTAGGGCTTCCACTACAGAAATATGAGACTTCGCCTGCTTAAACAGAGAATAATAAAGATGGTCAAACTCATCGCAAAGTACAGCATTTTCACGGAAAAAGAGGTTATCAATATTTTGAGAACAACTCCATTTGGCATCCAGCTGTTTCAAGTAAAAAGGAATTCCTCCAAGGATCATGTAGAGTTCGGCGATGTCGTACCTGGTCCATTCTATACCCTTTGACCGCAGATACAATTCCGTTTCGCGCAAATTAAACGGACGAACAAACATTCGGGTAGAGGCTCGATTAAATAAACCTCCACGATTTTCTAGCAGTTTGTCGGTCATCCAAGATGTGGCAGAACCGCATGCAATCAAAATAATGTTTCCTTGAGCACTAGCCCAACCATTCCAGAATGACTCAAGAGCCGAAACAAAATCAGATTTTAAAGTATCCAGCCAAGGCATTTCATCAATGAAGACTACCTTGCGCTCCTTATTCAAGTCCTTCAAATACGCCTTAAGCGCATCAAACGCCTTGAACCAATTTTCAGGGCACTTTGAACGGATTCCTGAACATTCTTCCAGCTCCACCTTAAAGCGATCAAGTTGAACCGCCGTAGGTTCGCCAAAAATCCCCGTCAGTTTGAAATCAAACTTGTTGTCAAAAAATTCATTAACAAGGAACGTCTTACCCACGCGCCGACGTCCGTACACAATTACAAGCTCTGATTCCTTAGACTCAAGAACCTTCTGCAAACGTTCCACTTCATATTGACGACCGATGATATTTTTCATTGACATAAGCACTCTTTTTTTTTCAGCAAAAATACATTATTCACGTCAAGCAAGGTCTTTTTCTCATAAAAAAAGCAAGAAAAAGATCTAATTAACATCACAAAACAGGTCCTTTTCTAGACAAAAACACAAGAAAAAGACCCAACAATTCTTCGATTTTCTCAAAAGCCATACAAATTTCTACGGCACATTTATAAATATGCCGTAGATTTTTGTATATTATAGTCATGACTGAATATGATGGCAAAAAATTCGGCAATACCGAAGGATACCTCCTCCGCGATTCCATGGGAACATACCAATACCGCCAAACTTTGCAAAAAGTCAAGACCGGAGAGATGATCCGCATGCGTGCAGGCGTATTCGCCCCGGTAGAATCACTGGCAAACACAATGATCGATATCGAAAAAGTGATTCCCGGAGGAACACTATGCATGTACTCCGCGTGGTTCCATTATAACTTGACAACTCAAATTCCTTCGGAGTATTGCGTCGCCATTCCACGAAAAAGAAAAATTGTCCTGCCGGCATTTCCCGCATTTGAACTGTACTACTGGACAGACAAACTATTCGATTTTGGCATCTGCAAAACAGAAATCGGGAGCTACACCATTCAAATAACCGACTTGGAAAGATCCGTATGCGACGCCATCAAGTACAGGAACAAAATCGGCCTTGACCTTAGCACAGAAATTCTCCGAACCTACCTCCAGAGAAACGACCGAAGCATTTCAAAGTTGCTGGATTACGCCAAAAAATTGAGAGTCGAATCAACCATAAAAAAATACCTAGAGGTATCGCTCTAAATGGTCAAGTTCATAGACAAGTCCATTCGCTATAGACTCCTAGACCTTACAAAGAAACAAGGCCTCAACTATCAGCAAGTTCTCATTCGCTTTGTACACGAAAGGCTTTTGTACAGGCTCTCTATCAGTGCATTCAAAAATTCACTTTTCCTAAAAGGTGGATCTCTTTTATTCGCTTATGAGAAATTCAGTTCAAGACCAACAGTCGATGTAGATTTTCTTGGTCAAAACATTTCATCCGACAAAAAGCACATCAAAGAAGTATTTTCAAACATCTGCACACAGCCCTGCTCAGAAGACGGGTTGGTTTTCGACAACGAAAATATTCTTGTTGACGACATCATGATAAACAAGGAACACAAGGGCGTGAGAGTGCAGTTGACCGCCCACCTCGACACCATTGTCCAAAGGATTTCCATCGACATCGGTTTTGGAGATATCATAACCCCAAATCCAGTACAAATCACATATCCCGCGCTTCTGTCAGGAATTCCCGAAACAATTTTGCTTTCCTATTCCCTAGAAACAGTTATTGCTGAAAAATTTCACGCAATGATTGTATTAGAAGAAGAAAATAGTCGAATGAAGGATTTCTTCGACATGTACCAAATTTTTTCTAAGCAAACTGTTGATTCAAAAATTTTGCAATCTGCCATCACAAACACTTTTAGAAACAGAAATACAAACCTTCCAAAGCAAGTAATCGCCTTCACCGATAAGTTCGCAGAAGACCCAACTAGAATCCGCTTTTGGGAGGGTTTTCTCCGACGAATTAAGTGGAAGGACCCCCTCGACTTCAAGGATGTCATAACCCTTATTCGAGAACGACTTCAACCAATACTAAATGAAATCAATGGGTAGAGAACATGTACAAAAGCCCTAGCAAGGAAATCGTTCAGGCATTGGAAGCCGCTGTAGAAATCGAAGACTTTCTTCCTCCCCCTGCAGAACTTGTGAAAAGAGAGAAGAAAGAAAAAATCACAATTCAGCTAGATTCTGCTTGTGTACAATTTTTCAAGGACGCCGCAGAAAAGAGTGGTTCAAAATATCAAACACTTATTAACGCCGTCTTGGTAAAATATGTGGAGCACTACTCAAAGCTCCAAAACATCACGACTAAACCAATGATGGTTTCTGACGTTCACAGCCCCAAGTACGGCGTTTAAAAAGAACACCCTGAAGCCTTAACTTCAAGGTGTTATCTTTCAATTAGCTATTCCCCATCCCATTCCCCCGTTACCGTCACATTCCCCTGATCATCCATTTTATACGAATAAGAATGATCTAAATCCCAAACTTGTTCACCTTCATGTACCTCACATTTAGTATCTAAAAACACTTCGTTATCACGTTTTTGCAATTGTAAATAGAAATCTTTTGACAATTGAATATCGATACATTTTTGCACACCATTTTCATAGGAATAATGTTCCTTTGTATACTCGGTTGCTGCTACAAGCATTTTAGCCTTCACTTCATTTATAAAATCATCCGTAATTTTTACCGAATCCTGCATAGACCCGATAGAATTCACATTATTTTCTTCTAACAAGCAAATGATATTTCTTTGACTCCCAGAATAAAAGGACACAACAGGATTCAGATATTCTTCAACTTCAGGATATTCGCGGATAAATTTTAAAACGGCACCATCCACCCCCGTTTCGGCATGATCATTAATTTTTCGAAAGCCATCCGGACATACAAGATTACGACCCCAATTACACGAGTCTCTTCCTGCGATGCGATCTAGGGAGACCTTTTCAGAAATTCCATATGCATTTTCAGGCCAATACGCAAATTTGACCCCATTGGGAAGCGTAAGCATATTCACACTTACAAGTTTCTTTATAACAAAATAGCCGTACCCCTGACGCTGATAGTAATCTTCTACTACGGGCAATGGACATCTAAAAAATTGTATTCCAGCCCTACTTGTAGTATCCCTCGAATTCGTATTAACCCATTTACTGTCAAAAGTCCATATTTCCTTTTCCTCCATAATTTTGCTAACGTCAATTAACGGTTTTATAAACACATGGTCGGAATAAATGAAATTAAGAATATTTTCTATTTGTTTTTGACTGAAAATGTAATCTCCAAGGCTTACGGAAGAGATTTTAAACGACGTCCCGTTAGCTTCTATAATAAACTGCACCAAAAATTTATTTGGAGAACCATTACTGTCATAACGAAGATGCGGGCGAAAGAATATAGGGAAAGCAACATCTATATTCCCTCTCATTTCAACAACCTTCACCCCCTTTGCCGTAACAAAATAACGCCATTCAGTGCTACCAAAGGAATTATCAAAAGCCTGGCCTATGGTTATATTATTATAGCCAAATAAAGTTCCGTTTTTGATTAATTTAATCTCGGGAGACTCATCTTTGCAGCCCAAAAGACTTAACGCAAGGATAAATAAAGCTAGAAAACCTTTTTTCATTTTTTCTCCATTAATATTTACTTAGTAAGAGCCTCCCCCCCATTCCGCAAAGAACCACATCTATTTTCAGGAAACAAAAAAAGGACGTGGATCGCTGCATTTACCAAAGCGGGGCTATCGACTGCCTCTAAACGATAAACGCAAACGACCCACGCCCCGAAAGGGCTGTTGCCCATGGCTTATACAGCCAAAAGACCAGCTTAAAAAAGCCGGTACAGCAAACTGAAACATACCGCGCAAAACGGCATGCTTGCGTGAGCGCTCGCCTTGTCCTCGTTTAGATGAAATTGTCGATATTTCGCTTCGGGAACAAGAGCAAAAACTCTATTTTCAATTTAAAGATAAATAAAAACAGGCTAAACAGGTTAAACTTGCCTCAGCAAAAACCTTATTTTCGGCCTAAATTCATTCAAACGCCATTATTTTCAAGGTTTTCTTATTCCAAAACGGAAGTAACTTGACTATAAACCTAAAAATAGGTATATCTTGTTTCATCGGACTGGTCAAAAGACCCAGGTCCATCTTTGGCGAGGAAGTTCCTCGCCTTTTTTTGTACTCACCCATGAACCAAAGACTCCAAAAGGGAGAATAATTTTTCGCCTGCGACTCCCTACAATTTTAAGCAATAAAAATTGCAAATTACGAGGTTCAAATTGGCTTTTTTGAGTAAATTTCAAGATTTCTCGTAAATCACCTCGTAAAAAAGCTCGTAATTTCCTCGTAGATTGAAGAAAAAATACGAGGTTCAAACATCTATTAGCAAGACATCTTCTTCAATGTCGCCTTTTGTCTTCTCCCTCAACAATCTCAGCTTGCCTGCATCCTAATTTTATTATATATTCATCTTGATAAGGAGGTCTATATGCCGTTTGAACTGCTTGAAGAAAAAATTCGTACAATCCCTGCGGAATACGAACAGGAAATCGAAGCTTTCCTGGATTCTATCCTTTTGCGCATCGCACAAAATGAGAAAGCTTCTAGCAAACGTAAATTCGGCATGGCAAAAGGGGAGTTGCGTTATCCTGACAACATTGATTCCTGCAACGACGAAATTGCAGAAATGTTCGGGGTAAACTAATGAAAGTACTGGTAGACACCCACATTGTCTTATGGTACCTAAACGGAGACGAAAAACTTTCCGAACAAGCTAAACAAATTATTGATGATCCGAATAACGACATTTTCGTCAGCAGTGTTTCTATTTGGGAAATTGAAATTAAGCACATCATCCGTCCCAACGAAATGATGTGTTCCGGTGCCGATGTAGCATCCAAATGCAAGCAAGCAGAATTCATAGAGTTGCCTTTACGAAGCGGTCATGTAAAATTGCTGCACACACTAAATCGTAAAGCAGAAGCACCAGTTCATAAAGATCCATTTGACAAGATTCTCATTTCACAGGCAAAAGCCGAGGGAATGACGTTCTTGACGCACGATTCCTTACTAGCTGATTACGAAGAACCTTGCGTGCTTACTGTATAATAAATCTTCTCCTAACAAGAAACACCCTGAAGCGTTGAACTTCAGGGCGTTTTTATTTGCTAGATCCTGCTCCTTCGAACCTAAGAATTGTAGAGCAACAAGTTGCCAACAATTCTATATCGACTTCGCGCCGACGGCGCTTCGCTCAGGGCGGACAGCACTTGGCAACTTGTTGCCTTAGTGCGCATGGTCCCCGCAGGGGGAATGACACGCGGGGAGCGGCGCTTTGCCACTCCCGCGGCGATCCACTACTTCACAACGATATTCACCAGCTTACCCGGAACGGCAATAACCTTAACCACAGTCTTGCCGTTAGTGAATTCCTTCACGCGGTCATTTTCCATGGCGAGGGCTTCCAAAGCAGCCTTGTCCAGACTCTTATCGACATTTGCCTTGGCGCGGAGCTTGCCGTTCA
>DCGZ01000107.1 GCA_002314675.1 Fibrobacter sp. UBA1765
CTTTGTTCCTTAATATAGGACCGAGTGCAGCCACATCCTATGGCGAAGCCATGACAGACGAGAGAGACTTGCAGGTTTTCATGCCTCTAGCTTTTGCGTCTTGTTCTAGGTTGCCGCGCTTCGCTCGCAACGACATGACCATCACAAGTTTGGTGAAGTCTATGAAGAGCTTGTCGAATCACTTGTCGAACCACTGGTTTCTTGTTTCTGGTTTCTTAACTGTCATCACGAGCAACGCGAAGTGATCCAGAACTTTGCACTGGATTGCCGCGCTACACTCGCCATGACACGGGAGGTTACAGTTCCTGACTCCTGTCACTGACTCCTGACTTCTAATTTCTGACTCCTGATTCCTGACTCCAGACTCCTATTCCCACGAATATCCTATCTTTAAGCTATGCGTAAATGTGTAGCTTTTTTTGTTTTAACATCCGTTGCTCTCTCCCTTGCAGCAAGTTCCAGCACTCTAAAAAATTACAAGCCATTTGGTAAAGACGCCTACCTAACGTCTTCCTTCGGAGAAAACCGAGGAACTCGCTACCATGCTGGCGTTGACTATTCCACAAGCATGGAAGAAGGTTGGCCGATTCTTGCACCAGAAAACGGCTCCGTAGAAGAAGCAAGGGTATCGCCCTATTTTTACGGGAAAGTCTACTATTACAAAGGTGAAAGCGGCACGACATACGTTTTTGCGCACCAGAGCGGTTTCAACAAAATTATCGACAGCCTTGTCCGTACCGAGCAATACAAGAATCAAAAGAACGACGTAAAGATTTGGCCCAAGGTCAAATTCAAGAAAGGGGATACACTCAGTTTTGCAGGAAGTTCAGGCATCGGCAATCCCCACCTGCATCTAGAAATGCGCCCAACAAGCGACGATGTAATTTCTCCTTGCCATAACGGAGCCGTATGTGGCGACACTTTGGATCCCATGATTCTTGGCGCATACTCATGGAATGAAAACGAAGAAGCATTCACAAGTGAACAAGCTCTAAAAAGCGGATGCCTTGCCTTGCCTTCAAAGGGTGGTTTTGCAGCTTTCAAGATTGCCGACTACAGCAAGGAACCTTTAGAAAATCCTATGTCGGTAAGTCGCGTCTCCATAATTGAACAAACCAAGAACGGCAAGAAAGGCAAAAAGATTTTTGAACGAAAGTACGACAAGCTCAAGTTCAGTACCATGATTGAAATTCGTGAAAGGCTCCTTTGGGCAGAAGAAGCCGATACCGCGGGCGACTATCACTTTATAAATCAAAAAATAAACAAGAACATCATTCTTGAAGTAGAAGACTTTGTAGGCCAAACAGCTAAACGCACACTCGCCATAAAGCCGAGTTGCAACGAAGACTACGCACCCACATTCACAAAGTTCCAGGAAGGTCCTGTATTCAGCTATGCCAGCCGTTCGTTCTTGAAACTTGAATGCAATGATTCCAGGTACACATACCGAAACGACAGCTCGATTCTTAGTGAAGACCTTTGCAAAGATTCGACTCTTGCCAGTTCCAAGCAAATTCGCCTTGCAAGCATTGTCAAAAAATTTGGCAACAACCAACACAGCTACATCGACATTTTCAAGGATGGCAAAAAAATAAAGACTGTATTTTTGAGCGGCATCGACGCTACGGAACTTGAAATTGCAGACAACGCAACACGCATTTCACAAAAGCTCACAAAACCTGTAAAGCTTGCAGGAATTGACGAAGTTCTTGCCGTTGTAAAAAATGAAAACGATTCCGTTCCGTTCTATGAATTCCACCCCAAGGGATTGCACTTCAAGGGGAACTGGGAAGTTTGCCTAGATACGAACTTTGCAAAAGCTCCGCTGTACTACCTAGGCGAAACTACCCGCCGCTGGTTTATCTTCAGCAAGCAGAAAAATGAAAACGGAATGCGCTGTGCAAGCATGAACGAGCTTCGCGACATAGGAAGCGTCACCGACACGACAGCACCTGCCCTTGGCGCACCATACCTTGCAACAGCTCCAGTCACAGGTATACAGACTCAGGTCGTAAGGATTCCGGTTATAGAAAAATATGCAGGCATTGAAAACGGCAACGCAATAAACGCATACGCACTTGAAGGAGATTCAAGTAAATGGATTTACGCGGAGTACGATTCCGAGCCAAAGGAAATCGTTCTTGAAAAAGCCATCTGCGGAAGCAAGGTCAAAATTGAAATTCAGGATGAAGCCGGAAACGCAGCCAGTTATTTTGTTGAAATTCCCAATTAACCCTACATAAAGCTTTTAACTAAAAAGCCTCCCCAAAACGGGGAGGTTTTTATATCCAATGTTACGCTAGGGGGAATCAAAAACAAGGAAATTGCGTAACACCCAATCGGATAATCCAAAGATAAACGCTAATTCAAAAAAAATCAATAGGTTATGCTCAATTAGGGGGACAAAAAAAATTTACAAGTACTTTATAGCTCAAAAAAGGCAAAAAAATCTTACAAATTGGAATAATCCCGCTCAGTAAATCTATCTTTGTAGGCATGAAAATTGGAAGATTTTACCATGTTCGCGCCGAAGAGCGCATGCCGCAAGGCGTGTACGTAGAAACTGACCACGGCGACCGTATTTTATTGCCAAACTCCAAGGTTCCAGAAGACCTTGAAATCGGGGACGAACTAGACGCGTTCGTTTACCTCGACAGTGAAGACAGGCTTGTAGCAACTACAGAGCAACCTCTCGTAGAAGCAAACCATTTTGCAGTCCTTGAAGTCAAGGACGTGAACCATGTCGGAGCATTCCTTGACTGGGGGCTTGACAAGGATCTGTTCTTGCCATACAAGCAGCAGCTTGGCGGTGAACTAAGACCTGGCGACAAGTGCGTAATCTACGCTCTTGAAGACGAACGCAGCGGAAGACTTGTTGCAACAGAAAAACTTCGCAACTTTTTGGAAACCGATATTTCTGACCTTCGTGTTGGCCAAAAGGTTTCGCTCGCCGTTTATGAAATGGATGAAAACTGGGCTGACTGCCTGATCAACCTGCGCAGTGGCGGCCGCCTGTTCATTCACCCTGGTGAAGAACGCCTGTACATTGGCGACATCATCGACGGCTACATCGAAGAAATTCGCGATGACGGCAAGATTACACTTTCAAGATTCCCGGTCGGCTACAATTCCGTACGCACACATGACAACGGCATTCTGCAGGAACTAAAAGAGAATGGCGGATTTTTGCCATACGGCGACCACACCGCTCCAGAAGAAATCCAGGCACACTTCGGCCTTTCAAAGAAAGCTTTCAAGAAACTGATCGGTGGACTTTTCAGAGACGGGAAAATCGTGATCGAAGAGGCAGGCATTCGCCTTGCTCCTCAAGGGAACCGCAAGCCGTTCCACGGGGGCCACAAGCCATTCCACAATGACAACAAACCGTTTAGAGGCGAGAAGCCACGCCGCTTTGATAGCGAAAGACATTATAGCGGTGATAGGCATTTTGGCGACAGGCACTTTGGTGACAAGCCAAATGGCGAACGCAAAAGCTTTAGCAGGAATTCATTCAGTGGAAAGCCTCGCGGCTTTGGCGGAAAACCGCACGGTGGTTTTGGCGGCCGCGGCAAATAATACACCCGCGTATCATTGTTTTTTTATTTAGCGACTACTTTAATGGTAGTCGTTTTTTTTACGAATCTCTAGCATATTCAGTATACATGCAGCAACTTTCATAAGCAAAAAAAATTATATTCATAAACAGTGAGGTTTATATGAATTCAGCGAAAAAAAATCTAAAGCGTGCAGCAGCACTGGCAGCATTTGCAGCCCTTTGGGGCGGTTGTTCAGACGAATCTTCGGTATCCGGAAGCCCTTGTGACAATGAAGATGTTTCTTCTAGCTCAGAAACTGTTGATTCTTCAAGTTCTGAAGCCACGGAATCCTCCTCAGATTCAAAAACAGCTTCATCAAGCTCTATGCAAATCATAGATGGACCGATTCAAGGTGGCGAAATTGACATGCCAATAGCTCTGTATGGCCCACCATGCATGTTTGATGGTTCATGCCTAGAAACATCATCTTCATCAACAGAGTCGTCTAGCTCCGTTGACAAAGGTTCTTCAAGTTCTGAAAGTTTTATTGATGCTCCAGCCTTGTACGGTCCTCCATGTGTTTTTGACAACTCCTGTTTTGATAATTCCGATTCCTTAAAAATAATAGAAGAAGTTGAAGTTGACATGCCAATAGCCTTGTATGGCCCACCATGCGTGTTTGACAATTCATGCGATAGCGAAATTATTAAACCAGTAGAAGAGACTGAGCCAGAGAACGAATAATGCAATTAGATTCAAAGAAAAAGCAAGCCCTGGAGTACTATAGAGAGTACCGCAAGGCAGAAACGGAAGAACACCCTCTGACCTACTTTTTTTGGGAATGCACATTGCGCTGCAACTTGCATTGTTTGCATTGCGGAAGCGACTGTCTAAAGGACGCAATCCCGGACATGCCGCGCGAAGACTTTTTGCAAGTTCTCGATTCCTTGAAGCCGCACATTGACCCGAAGCGTTTTATCGTTGTAATTACCGGCGGAGAACCGCTCATGCGCCCAGACCTTGTGGAATGCGGAAAGGAAATTCAAAAGCGCGGCTACCCTTGGGGCATGGTCACGAACGCCCTTGCAATGACGCCCGAAAAAATGGCGGACCTTGTAAACGCAGGGCTAAAATCAATGACCATAAGCCTCGATGGTTTACAATCGACGCACAACCATTTTAGAGGTTCAGAACATTCCTACGACCAGGCAGTTCAAGCAATCTACATGGCGACGCACACGCCTGGGTTAACGTTTGACATCGTGACCTGCGTAAACAAGCAGAACCTGCCGGAACTCCCGGAAATTCGAGAAATGCTCATTAAGCTTGGCCTAAAGCGCTGGCGCATCGCGACAGTATTCCCGAAAGGTCGAGCAAAGGACAATCCGTTATTCCAGCTTACAGATCAGGAATTTAAACAGGTATTTGACTTTATTCGCGAAACAAAGCTGCAAGGGAAAATCAACGCCAACTATGGCTGCGAAGGGTTCCTTGGCAGTTACGAACACGCCGTTCGCGATTATCCGTTCTTCTGCCGCGCAGGAATCAACATCGGCTCCGTGCTTGCCGACGGCAGCATTTCTGCTTGCCCGAGCCTGCGAGGCGACTACATTCAAGGCAACATCTACAAGGATGATTTCTGGGACGTGTGGCAAAACCGCTACCAGGTTATGCGAGACCATAGCTGGGCAAAAATTGGCGATTGCGAAACTTGCGAATACTGGGATTTTTGCGAAGGGAGCAGCTTGCATTTGCGCGATGAAAAGACAAAGCAGCTAGCCTACTGCCATGTAAAACGTTTGCAAAACGCAGGCGTATAATTTTTGTTAAATTCAAAGCGTTACACCTTGCCAAAGGAGCACCTGCCATGACAAAGTTTTCGAACAAGAAAAAAATTGCTCTTTCCCTTGCAGCAGCACTATGGGCTGGTTGCGATGGAGACAATTCAGCCAGTTCAGAAACGAAATTCCTTGATGAAAAAGACGATAAGGAGCTTTCTGGAGAAATCAGTGAAGGTGGCATGGAAGCGCTCTACGGCGTTGCTCCAATCTTTGATCCAATTACATGCGACGTTAAAGGCGAATGTACTTTGCCAGAGCAAGGGTGCGAAGAAAGGACCTTCAAAAATTTCAAGACAATCGACGAAGGTTGCGAGGCAAGTTCCTCAAAAAATCCTGATGAGGTCAGTTGCTTCGCCACATCTGTAGCTGAAAGCAGGGTGATAAAGGAAGTCTGCGCCGATGGCTCCGTTACCACCAAGGATTCTCTAAATTACGAAACTGGAGCGCATTTTGTAAATGGCGTTCAAGTAAACCCAGAAGAAGATTGCAAGCCTGTTTATAATTATGCGGCAGCCAAGGTTCAATTAAATGAAACCATTTCGGAAGATGAAAACACTGAGGAAGAAATCGAGCCTACGGAACCCGAATTATCATGTGAAGAACAACTAGATCAGGTTAACAATACTATAAGCAACTTGAAAGATGGCGAGATTGAAGTATCGCCAGAATTGCTTGATTCTTTATACAGCCAAAGAGATTCCCTTGAAGATATTTGTTTTCACGAACAACCATTATACGGAGTTTTCAACCCAATAGTTCCTGCACCAGAAACAGAGCACTTGTCCCTTGTTTGTGCAGACTCTCCTCAACCAATTTCGCTTCAAAAATACAACGAACTTGTAGAAGAGTTCAAGAAAAACAAGCTATAGGTTACTTTAACCAATCGGCAAAGCTAGAATCGCTAGGCATTCTCCAGTCGGCTCTCGGCGAAAGCGAAATCGTACCGACCTTAGGGCCATCAGGAATGCAGCTACGCTTGAACTGCTGCGTAAAGAACCTGCGAATAAACAATGTCAGGCAGCGTTCCAGTTCTTCATCTGGATACTTGCCTGCAAAGGCATACTTGGCAAGCCACAAAAGCTTTTTCGGTTCCGCACCATACTTTGCAAAATGGTACAAGAAAAAGTCGTGGATTTCGTAGGCACCTAAAATAGATTCAGTCTTTTGAGCAATCTGCCCATTGGCATCGGCCGGCAAAAGTTCCGGGGACACTGGAGTGTCAAGGATATCGCGAAGAACTGCGGACAATGCATCTGCAGTTTTTTCATCTGCAATAAAATTGCGGGCTCGGTCAGCATACCAGGCGACGACATGGCGCACAAGAGTCTTTGGAATATCGCAGTTCACCGCGTACATAGACATGTGATCTGCATTATAGGTACTCCAACCAAGAGCGATTTCAGAAAGGTCGCCTGTACCTACGACAATGCCACCTTCCTTGTTTGCAATATCCATTAAAATCTGGGTACGCTCGCGAGCCTGTACATTTTCGTAAGTCACATTCAAGATGCTCGGGTCATGGCCAATGTCAGCAAAGTGCTGCATACATGCATCCTTGATAGAAACCGTACGAAGTTCTACGCCAAGCAAATTAGCCATTTCAACGGCATTGTTCTTAGTTCTATTCGTAGTGCCAAAACCTGGCATCGTAAGAACAAGGATTTCGGTAGCAGGGCGTTTCAACAGCTTAAACGTTTCTGCAATAACCAAAAGTGCAAGCGTAGAATCAAGGCCACCGCTAAGGCCAACTACAGCACGCTTAGAAAACGACGTTTCCATGCGCTTTGCTAGGCCCGCACACTGGATGTTGAAAATTTCCTTGCAGTTGATGTCACGGGTTTCAATGTTACCCGGTACAAACGGAGTCGCACAGACAAAGCGATCCTTGAGTTCAGTTACGCCCTTGATATTTTCAAAAGATGCCGCACGCGCAAATGCCGATGTTGAATCGTAATCCTGGAAGCTGCCTTCGCTCAAGCGCTGCATGTTCAGGCGTTCCACGTCAACGTCAGCATAAATGATTTCTGAATCGCGACTATAGCTCTTGCTTTCCGCAAGCATGCTGCCATTTTCTGCAATCATCAAGTGACCGCTAAAAACCATGTCCGTCGTAGATTCTTGAACACCGGCAGAAGCATAAACATACGCAGCCATGCAACGAGCAGACTGGTTCATTACAAGGTTACGGCGATAATCGTCCTTGCCAACAAGGGCATCGCTTGCCGAAAGGTTCAAAATCACGTTCGCACCGGCAAGAGCAAGTTCTCCGCTTGGCGGCATCGGAGTCCACAAGTCTTCGCAGAGTTCCACACCGAATCGGAGTTCGGCGCCTTCACCCTTTACCGTAATAAAATTAGTGACGGCAACAGAACCAAAACCTTCAACATCTACAAAAAGCGGAGCCTTCAACAAATCACGGCCACTATTAAAATGACGCTTTTCGTAGAATTCGCGTTGATTTGGCAAATGGATTTTCGGAGTTACGGCAATAAGCTTACCAGCCTGCAAGAATGCGGCGCAGTTATAAAGCCTGCTCTGAATGCGAAGCGGCAAACCGACGGCAACGACCATGCTAGATTCCTTAAACGCATCGGCAATTGCGCGCAAGCCTTTCAGGGAATTCTTAAGCAAAAGTTCCTGGTGAAACAGGTCGCTGCAAGAATACCCCGTAATGCAAAGTTCCGGGAAAACCGTTACCGCGGCCCCACCCTCTTGAGCAAGGGTTGCACAGCGAATAATTTCAGCCGTATTGAACGTTGTATCAGCCACCTTCAAAGAAGGGCAAACAGAAGCAAATCGATAAAATCCGAACATATTTCAAATATAGGATTTTGAAACGTTCACCCTAATTTTGGGGGAAGCAAAAGCAGCCAATTTTTCAAGCGACAAAATATGTCTTCCCCAGTTTTTAGATTTGATAATACCCTAAAAAATCTATGAAGCCTTCCATTCTTGATTTTTTTTGAAAAACATATTGTCAAAAACAAAAATATTGCTATTTTGAGCACTAGATAAAATTTAGAGAGTCTGTATGGCAAAACTGAAAGCAAATATCGAGTACTGTTGCCGTGAATGTGGTTACGTTACAAGTAAATGGTCTGGCAAATGCCCTTCTTGTGCTGCCTGGAGCACGCTTGAAGAACGCGAAGTTGAAGACAAAACCCCAAAACGCGGCCTTGGAGATTCGCTTACAAACGGAGGCAAGGCCACCCCGCTTTCTGATATCGCTACAGAAGACACGAAACGCTTAAGTACCGCAAACCCCGAATTTGACCGCACTCTCGGAGGCGGGCTTGCACCAGGTTCCCTTGTACTGATTGGCGGTGACCCGGGCATTGGCAAATCTACGCTAGTATTGCAAACTCTTGCAACAATGGCAGCCGCAGGTGTAAAGGCTTTATATGTAAGTGGTGAAGAAAGCGCTGTTCAGGTAAAACTTCGCAGCGAAAGGCTTGCTGTTTCGGGCAGCAACTTGATGCTCCTCTGCGAGACACGCCTTGAAAAAATTCTGGAAGAAGCAAAACGCTTGCAGCCCGAAGTCATGGTAATCGACTCGATCCAAACCGTGTACAAGCAGGAACTCCCGGGCACTCCCGGCAGCCTTAGCCAGCTAAGGGAATGTACGCTCGATTTGATGGTCTGGGCAAAGAACACGAACTGCATCACGATGCTCATTGGACACGTCACAAAAGACGGGCAAATTGCAGGGCCAAGGATCCTTGAGCACATGGTAGATACGGTCGCTTACTTCGAGGGCGATCGCAACCATCAATACCGCATTTTGCGAACAATCAAGAACCGTTTTGGCGCAACGGATGAAATCGGCGTCTTTGAAATGACAAGCCGCGGCCTTGTTCCCGTAGAAAATCCAAGCAAGGTGTTTTTGCAAGAAAACCCAGAACAATCCCCAGGAAGTGTTGTTAGCTGCACATTAGAAGGCACGCGAGCCATTCTTTTTGAAGCACAGGCACTTGTAAGCCAAACAAACTTTGCGGTTCCACAAAGAGTTTCCGCAGGGATTGACCCGAAGCGAGTAACGATAATCCTTGCCCTCCTCGAAAAATTTGGCGGCATCATGGTCGGTGCAAGCGATGTATTTGCAAGCATCGCAGGTGGCATGAAGATTAGCGATACAGCCTCTGACTTGGCCCTTGCAATGGCCGTGGTTTCAAACCATCTGACCATCCCCATGCCAGAGGGGACAATCGTAATCGGTGAACTTGGCCTTTCTGGAGAAGTACGAGGAGTAAGCCTCTTGGACTTGCGTGTTAAAGAAGCTTCAAGACTAGGATTCAAGACTGTCATTGTACCAGCCCTTGGACGAATTCCCGAAAAACTACCAGGAATCAATGTCATTCGCGTAAAAAAGCTTCACGAAGCCGTGCAATGGCTTATGGAAAGGAAATAGGGTACTTTTTATTTTTTCTAAATTTGCACCCGTAATTTTAGGCGGTTTTTCCGCAAAAGGATAAAAAATGAAAGTCTCTATCAGTTGGTTGAAAAGGCATGTAGATTTGCCGGAATCTGTTGAAGAAATCGAAGCAGCACTTACCTCTGTTGGCCTTGAAGTCGAAGGCAAGGAAGAACCGGGCAAGGTTTACGACAAACTCGTTGTTGCAAAGGTTCTCACCTGCGAAAATCACCCAGATAGCGACCATTTGCATATCACGACTGTAAACGATGGCAAGGAAACAATCCAGGTTGTTTGCGGCGCTCCAAACGTAGCAGCCGGCCAGACAGTCGTTCTTGCTCCAATCGGTGCTGAATTGCCAATGGAAGACGGCACAAAGCTCAAGATGAAAAAGTCCAAGATTCGTGGCGTTGAAAGCTTCGGCATGATCTGCGCAGAAGACGAAATCGGACTTTCCGATGACCACGGCGGCATCATGGTTCTTGACGATTCCATCCCGGCTGGTACACCGTTCGTAAGCCTTGGCTACTACGATGCAGTCCTTGAAGTGAACGTTACCCCGAACCGCCCAGATGCTCTTAGCCACCGCGGTGTTGCACGTGAGCTTGCCGCAAAGTTCGGTCGTGAACTTAAGCCACTCACCTACTCCCTCAAGGAAGAGGCAAAGGCAGCTTCCGAAGTGATGAAACTTGAAGTGGAAGCTGGCGCAGGTTGCACCCGCTATACAGGCCGCGTTATCGAAGACGTCAAGGTTGGACCATCCCCGAAGTGGATGAGCAAGCTCCTTTGCGCAGTCGGTCTTCACAGCATCAACAATGTTGTCGATATTACAAACTTCGTTCTCATGGATGTTGGCCAGCCACTCCATAGCTTTGACCTCGGCCAGCTCAAGTCCGATACCATCAAGGTTCGCAAGGCTCGCGTTGGCGAAAAGATCCAGACAATCGACCATACCGATCACGAACTTACAGTCAACGATCTCGTCATTTGCGATGGCGACCGTCCGGCAGCAGTTGCTGGCGTCATGGGCGGTGTTGAATCCGAAATCATTGATTCCACAACTCGCGTATTCCTTGAAAGCGCATGGTTCAATCCGACAGTTGTTCGCAAGCAGGCAAAGCGCCACGGCCTTTCTTCTGATTCCAGCTACCGCTTTGAACGCGGCATCGACCCGTCCGTTCAGGCAGAAATGAACGACTATGCTTGCGCACTTATCCAGGAACTCGCAGGTGGCAAAGTCCTCAAGGGCATGGTTGAATACACCGCTCCGGAACACAAGAACAATCCGGATCCAATCGTTCTCCGCGAAGAACGCGTAGAAAAGGTTATCGGTTGCAAGATTCCGGCTGCAGAAATCAAGCGTTACCTTGAAAGCATCTGCATCAAGGAAATTGAACCGGGCAAGTACCAGATTCCTGGTTTCCGTCCGGACCTTGAACGCGAAGTAGACTTGATTGAAGAAGTTGCTCGTCTCTATGGTTTTGACAACATTCCGTACAGCTTGCCAAAGTTCACCATGGCTCCAAACGAACTCCCGGCACAGGAACGTTTGAACAGAAAGATCCGCACAACCCTTTCTGCAATGGGTCTTCACGAAGGTCTTTCCCTCCGCTTTACAAGCAAGGCATTTACAACGGCACTCTTTGGCGACAATGTGGAAGGCGACGACCGCAGCCGCCCGGCAGCGCTCATGAACCCGCTCTCCGAAGACTGGGGCGTGCTTCCGACATCCCTTATGCCAAACCTCTTGAAGGCCGTTTCTGAAAACGAAAAGAACCGTCCGACATCTGTGCGCTTGTTCGAAGTCGGCAAGGGCCAGTTCAAGCAGGCAGAACGCGTAGATGCAAAGGACACAGGCTTTAAAGAAAAGACACTCCTCGCCATCGTTTGTGCAGGCGACTGGAATACTAACCCGCTTAACGAAAAGCCGGCTCCAATCAGCTTCAGCGATTTCAAGGGCCTTGTACTTAGCTTCTTCAAGCGCCTCGGCCTCACGGTAACAGTTCGCGTTCCAGAAAAGCTCGAAATGTTCCTCCACCCGGGTCAACAGGCAGAAGTCGTTGCAGGCAAGACAGTCCTTGGTACAATCGGCGTTTTGCACCCGCAGTCCCAAAAGGCATTCGATATTGACTTCCCGGCAGTATGCGTTGGCGAATTCAACCTCGACGTTGTAGAAGCTGCTCGCAAGACAGGTGTCACATTCCAGATGTTCAGCCGCCAGGTTCCATCTAGCCGCGACATTTCCATCGAAGTCGATGCAACAATGCAGCACGAAGAAATCTTGAAACGCATCAAGGCCTTGAACCCGAAGAACCTTGCAGACATCAAGCTCAAGAGTCTTTACCAGGGTGACAAGATTGCCGCAGGCAAAAAGAACCTCGTTTACTCCCTCGTTTACCAGGCAAGCGATCGCACCCTTACAGACGATGAAGTGAACAAGGCTCACAACAAGCTTCGCGAAAAGATCGTTGCCAACGGCGACATCGTACTTCGCTAAGTTCTTTATAACGTTTTGTCATTGCAAGCCTTGCGCAAGAGGGCGAAGCAATGCAATACTTATTCAAAAGCTAAAAGGCCCGGATCCAAAATCCGAGCCTTTTACGTTCCATGTCTTTGCGAACGTAGCGAAGATCAAGGACACGTCATTCTCGGCACCGATATACACGTCATTCTCGGCACCGAC
>DCGZ01000079.1:0-24823 GCA_002314675.1 Fibrobacter sp. UBA1765
TGCGCGCCGTTTCGGAAAGACCATGATGGGAAACATGCTCGCGGCGTATTACAGTAAGGGTTGCGACAGCCGTCACCTTTTTGCAGACCTGAAGATTGCTCGTGACCCGAGCTTCGAAAAGTACCTGAACAAGCTGAACGTAATCAAGTTTGACTTGAACGGACTCTATTCAAGCCACAGAAACGAAGATATCATTGAGCTGGTAACATCGCGAGTGCGCGAAGAACTGGTTGCTCAATTCCCGCAGGCGGGCATTACGCCTGCAGACAAAGAGCTGGAAGCGTGCTTGCTGAAAATCTACGCCGCCACCCAGGAACAGTTCGTCATCATCATCGACGAGTACGACGTGCTGGTTCGCGAACAGACAAGGCGCGAATACTTCGAACATTTTCTTGGTTTCTTGAACGGGATGTTCAAGAATGCGGAACTTGCCCCGGCCATTGCACTTGCCTACATTACGGGCATTCTGCCTGTTGTTCGCGACAAGGTGCAGAGCAAGCTGAACATGTTTCGCGAATACACCATGTTGAATGCGGGCAAGCTCGCCAGCAGCATCGGTTTTACCAACGAAGAAGTTGAGTCGCTCTGCAAGGAACATGGACTCGATTTTGAAGAATGCAAGCGTTGGTACGATGGCTATAACTTGAACGGAATCGAAATCTACAATTCGAACTCCGTTGTTGTCGCCATGGATAACCAAAGGATGGAAAACTACTGGAACCAGACCGGTTCTTTCGACGCGCTACGCAATTACATCCTCATGGATTTTGAAGGCATTCTTGAAGATGTAAAAATCATGATTGCCGGTGGCAAGGTGGACGTAGATACGCTTTCGTACCTGAACACCATGACAGATTTCCGTTGCAAGGACGATGTGTTCACTTACCTGATGCACCTAGGTTACCTTGCTTACGACAGTAACGAAAAACAGTGCTATATCCCGAACCGCGAAGTTCGCGACGAATGGATTCAGTCCATCAAGCTAGCTCCCGATTACAAGGGCGTGATGGAACTCGTAAACAATTCCAAGAAGCTTATCGAGGCTACCGCCGAATGCGATGCCGAAGCAGTAGCTATAGCGCTTGACAAGGCCCACACCCAGATTTGCAACAACCTGAACTACAACAACGAGGGAACATTCCAGGCGGTAATCTGCCTTGCATATTTTTATGCAAACTTAAAATACACCATCGTCAAGGAACTGCCTAGCGGCAAGGGCTACGCCGATGTCGCCTTTATCCCGTATGTTCCCAACGTTCCTGCGGTTATCATCGAACTCAAGCGTAACAAGAGCGCAGGAACCGCCCTTACGCAAATTGAAGAAAAGCGCTACTTCGATTGCCTCGAAAAGTATCAGGGCGACCTTCTGTTCGTTGGCGTAAACTATGACGACGAAACCAAGGTGCATACCTGCGAAATCAAGAAGTTCGTGAAGTAAAATTAGGTTCGCCGAAGGTGAACTAGTTCGCAATCTACTCAAGAACAGTGTTCTTCTGAAAAAAAAACGTTTTAAACAGCCTACGCAAACAATACAAATTGTATTGTAAAATTTATGAAATTGTAGAGTTTGTTTGAAAATTTGCATTCAAATAATTAATTGTATTTATTATATTGTCACTTCGTGTTGAAATTGAAAAGTAAAAGTATGTATTTGTTATTCAATGAAGGTTCCGGCGGTTCTACCGAAGATGAATCTATAAAGAACAAGAGGTTAAGCCTTGCCTAAGATCTTCCAGTTCTGATTTCGAATGGTTGATTTTGTATTGTAACTGCTTTGAAATTTTTGTATTTTATTGATATGTCTTCCATGAAGCCTATCATTGAATATTTGAATTACCGCCAATACATTGCGGATTTCTACGCCTTCAAGAAAAGGACTTGCGCCTTTTCGTGGCGTGAATTTGCGAAGCTTGCAGGCTTTACGAATCCGGTGTATTTGAAGCAGATTGGCGATGGCGCATACAACTTGGGCAAGAATGCAGTAGAACGCGTTGGCGCAGCTATGGGGCTTGCCGGTTTTGAACTGACCTACTTCAAGATTCTGGTCGAGTTCAATCATGCAAAAAAGGATATAGACAAGAAGAAAGCTTTCGAGGATCTTCAGTCCATTGCGAAGGTCCACAAGGTAAAGGTTCTTGGAGGCGATTCCTTCACTTATTTTGAATCCTGGAAGAATCCGGTGTTGCGCGAACTTGCTCCTGCCATGCACGGGGCTAAGCCGCTGGAAATCGCCCGCGCCTGCCGTCCCGAAATTTCAGCTGCAGAAGTCAGTGAGACGCTCCATTTTCTGGTAAAGGCTGGGCTCCTATCTAAGGACAAGCACGGCAATTACCAACAGACGCAAAAGTCTATTTCTATGGGCGCAACGGATGCGGCCCCTGTGGCCGCCCGCCTAATGCAGCGCCAAATGGGCGAGTTTGCCATGGAGGCGCTGGAATCGCTTCCGCTGTCTGAACGAAGCATGTCGGGCTTGACCCTTGGCCTCACGAAAAACGCTTACGAGCGCATCAATCGTGAAATCGCAGAATTCCGAAAGAAGATTGTAGCCATTGCTACCGAAGAAGATGGCATGGAAAACGTCTATAGATTAAATTTGCATTTGTTCCCGCTGACCCAGCTTGGAAAGGCATTTTCCGGCTCTTTGGATGCTCCTGGAGAAGAGGACGAAAAGGAAGAGGAAAATACCGATGTTGAAAAGAATTGATTTTTTCTTGCTGAATTTGCTGCTGGCATTGTTTTTTGTGGCTTGTTCTGACGACGGCGAAAAAACTGCAGGTGGTAGCACGGAAGATTCCGGCATCGTGGCCATCAAGGATCGCGAAGTGGCGGGCGTTGCTCAAAAGGGGCCTTTTGTAAAGGGTTCCGCAGTGACGGTTTATGAACTGGATGGAAAATCCCTGAATCCTACGGGGCGTATCTTTACGACGAAGGTTTCTAGCGACAAGGGCGATTATGCCTTCCAGAAGTTGAATCTGGTTTCACAGTATGCCGTGTTCGAGGCGCTTGGCTATTACCGCAACGAAGTGACCGGCGAGATTTCTTCCGGTATGGTTTCGCTGAGCGCTCTTGTAGATTTGACCGAGACTGATTCCGTGAACATCAATGTTCTGACCCATGTTGAAAATGATCGCGTTCAGGAGCTTGTTAAAAATGGCTCGGCATTCGTGGATGCAAAGAAAAAGTCGAAGACTGAAATCAGTTCTGCGTTTGGCATGACGCCTCCTGCCGCAGGTTTTGAAAATCTAAATGTCTTTGGCAACGATGCTGGCGATGCTGAACTCTTGGCGGTTTCCATGATGTTGCAGTCCGATTTGAAGGTGGGAGAACTTGATTCAAGGCTTGCAAGCGTTTCTGCGGACATTGCTGAGAACGGCGAATGGAATAATGAATCGGTCAAGGGCGAAATCGCAAATTGGGTCGCAAGCGCAAATCTGGACAGCATTTATTCCAACTTGAATTCCTGGGGCTTTACTGAGCAGCCACTTGAAAAGAGTGATCTTTATAGTGAATTTGTAGAGAAGAATAGTTCGCTCGTTAGTTCATCTTCAAAGATTGAAAGCAGCTCCTCTTCACAAATTGAAAGTAGTTCCTCCGTCGAAACGGATTTGAATTCTTCTTCAAGCGTCGCAAATGAAGGCGATACCTTTGTAGATGAACGCGACGGCACTGTTTATCGTTACGTGAAAATCGGTACGCAAACCTGGATGGCCGAAAACCTCCGCTATGCAAGTGAAGGTAGCCATTGCTACAATGACGATGAAACCTATTGCGAAAAGTATGGCCGCCTTTATGGATATTCCCCGTACCTGTGCCCGAGCGGTTGGCATTTGCCGACATTAGAAGAATGGGCGGTCTTGTTTGATGCCGTAGGCGGCAAGGAAGTCGCAGGCAAGGCTTTGCGCGCGGTTGGTGCGTGGAATGCGGCAGAATACCCTAAAACTGCTGATGACACTGATGCCTTCGGATTCTCTTCGCTCCCTGCCGGTGTATATATCTTTGGCGACGAAGGCAATGCCGGTTTTTATTTGTCGCGCTCGCTCCCGGAGGGAGGCTTGGCTTCGATATCTGACGAAGCTGTTTACGATGTTGGCATTATTGGCAATCAAGATGAAATCTATGAATCCAACGCCCTGATGACTACTGCGATTAGCGCAAGGTGCTTAAAGGATTAAAAACAATTCTTTTTAGACTTTGCTAAATTTGGGCGCATGGCAAAGCAACAGAAGATTTTTACGGTGCATCTAGGCTGCTCCAAGAACCAGGTAGATGCAGAATGCTTGATTACCGAATTTTTGCATCTCGGTTTTAAGACTGTAGATAGCGCAGCAAAGGCTGATTACATTTTGATCAACACTTGCGGCTTTATTGAACCTGCAAAGGAAGAAGCAATCAATACGATTCTTGCTCACATTGCGGGCCGTAAAAAGAACCAGAAGATTATTGTTACAGGCTGCCTTTCTAAGCGCTATGGCGATGAACTCAAGGCGGAATTGCCAGAAGTAGATTACTGGGCAGGCCTTTACAAGCCGGGCGAACTTGTGCGTCAAATGGGCCTTACTCCGGCTGAAAGCTGTGCAGTTCCGATGCGCCAGAACCTTGGCGGCTTTAAGCACCACGCCTATGTGAAGATTGCCGAAGGTTGCGAACGCCAGTGCGCCTATTGCGCCATTCCAAAGATTCGTGGCCGCCAGGTTTCACGTCCGATTTCTGAAATCGTCGAAGAAGCGCAGATGCTTGAAAAGTCCGGTGTCAAGGAAATCACGCTCATTGCGCAGGACACTACATTCTATGGCCGCGAAAAGAAATCTGTTGCCGGTGGCAATCTAAAGGACTTGTTGCGTGCGTTGCTCGATAACACGAACATTCCATGGATTCGCATGCTCTACTGGTACCCGGCTTTCATTGATGATGAACTGCTTGAAATGATTGCGAACGAGCCGCGTCTTGTAAAGTATATTGACATGCCGATCCAGCATGCAAGCGACAATGTGCTCAAGCCGATGCTCCGCAAGTACGCTGCAAAGGAACTCCGCGACATTCTCTTGAAGATCCGTGAAAAGATTCCTGGCGTAACGCTCCGTACAACGGTGCTTGTCGGTTTCCCGGGTGAAACCCATGAAGACTTTGAACAGCTCATGGATTTGCTCGGTGAAATTCGTTTTGAACATTTGGGCGGCTTTGTGTTTAGCCCAGAAGAAGGCACTCCTGTAATGGCCATGAAAAAGCTTGAGCCAGTTGCAGAATCCGATGCCCGCATGCGTCTTGATGCCGTGAACGAAATGCAAGAAGAAATCTGTGCCGAAAATGCAGAGAACATGATCGGCAAGGAAGTGACCGTGATTCTTGACGAAGTCGCCGAAGAAAGCGAGTTCCACTTTTATGGCCGCACCGAGGCGAACTCCATGGATGTCGATGACATTGTTCGCGTTGTAGAAGGCGACGGCGATGTCGGTACGTTCCGCAAGGCAATCGTCGTGGACGCGGGTCCACACGAATTGGATGTCAAACTGATTTAGTGCTTTTGGATGGCTATGGAAACTTTACTTTGCAGCTCTACATACAAGTCTTTTTGGGATAGCTTGCAAGGCAATGTGCTGTCCTTGGAAGAATTGACATCGAAGGTCATTTCAGGAATCAAGCCGGTTGCAGAACAATTGAATGTCGGCAAGCTTGAAAACTATTTTAGGGCTTCAAGGCAGGCCAGTGATATTGCCACACGGACCATTCTTTATACATCGTCCCAAGGCATGGAAAATGTGGGGGAAACCTATGAGTTCCAGGCCGGTATGGATGGGATAAGTTCCTTTACCTTTTTCCCTGTAAAAGGGCACGCCTTTACAGCCGAAGAAAAGGCTTCGCTTCATTTTATAGCTTCGACATTGTTTGTCTTTGGCGGGCGCGCACAGCTTATGGGCTTTGCGTATAAGGCTAGTACCAGCGACCTTATGACTGGTGCTGCGAACCAGGCTTTTTTACGACAGACTGGCGAAAAGCTCCATGCCGCCGGTGTGTTGAAAAATTACACGGGTATTTTTATTAACTTGAAAAATTTCAAGTATGTGAACAAGACCGTCCAGCCAAAGAATGGCGACCTGGCCTTGAAAATCCTTGTGCGGCGAGTTTCTGCAAGTTTTTCTGAAAATGAAATTTTTGCCCGCCTTGGCGGTGATAACTTTTTTGCTCTTGTCAAGGATGAAAACGTTCAGAAGTTTGTTGAAAACTTTTCTGTGTTGACAATTGCTGAGGTCCCCGAATTTGGGAATGCCCGTGTAACGCTTCGACTTCGCATGGGCATATACAACATTGGCGAGCACGATACGATGAGTGTCGTGATGAACAGTTCTTCGATCGCCTTGAATATTGCTCGAAATCCCCAGACCGAAGATGTCGTGTATTTTGAACCGAAGATGTTTGAACGCGCTCTTTACCAGAAGGAAATTTCTGCGGTGTTCCCGGAAGCCCATAAGAACGAGGAATTTGCGGTTTATTACCAGCCAAAGATCAATATTCGCGATAACACCTTGCATGGCGTTGAAGCTCTGGTTCGTTGGTTCCGTAATGGCAAGTGGATTATGCCTATGGAATTCTTGCCCGTGCTGGAATCTGAAGGAGCTATTTGCAAGTTGGACTTCTATGTGTTCGAAAGAGTCTGCCGCAATATTCGTCAGTGGATTGAGGCGGAACTTGATCCCGTGCGCGTGTCAGTTAATTTTTCGAAATTGCACTTGAAGAACTCAAATCTTGCCAAGGACATTTTGAATGTCATGAAGCGTTACAGAGTGCCTAGCAAGTACATTGAAGTGGAACTTACTGAAGTCTCTGACTTTGAAGACAATGTTGCCTTTGCAAGTTTTGTAAATGAAATTCGTGCAAGCGGAGTAGCGGTATCCATAGATGACTTTGGTGCCGGCTATTCTACATTCAATGTTGTCAAGAACCTGAAAGTTGATGTCGTAAAGCTTGACAAGTCCTTGTTCGATGATTTACAGCATCAACGAGATTCCGTGATTGTAGAAAACCTTGTTGCCATGATCAAGGGCCTTGACATGGAAGTCGTTGCAGAAGGCATTGAAACTGAAGAACAGCTGGACTTCTTGAAAAAATATGGCTGCGATGTTGTGCAGGGTTTTTACTTTGACAAGCCGATGCCATATAATGAATTCACAAAGCGTCTTGCAGATGGCAAGTTCTACAAGACTTCGCACTAAAATCGCTTTTTAAGGAACTGTTTTTTTAAGCTTTTTTAAAAGGCTTCTCGCAGGTATACGGTTAATCCGATGTGCTTGCCGTCTATAAGGCTCAGGTCACCCCGGGCGTGCAGCTTTTCTGATTTGTTTAGGGCAAGCCTTCCGCCAAAGCCAACTGCGTAATGGAAATCGTCCCTGAAGAGCGCTCCAAAGTGCGGCCCGGACTGCATCCACTCTCCAAATATTGTTCCGGCAAGTCTCCAGAATAGAGTCTTTCGAAATTCTAGCTGAGCGATAAGAGCCTGCGTGTCGTTCCAGAGACCGGGATCAACACCTCTAAAACGTTCCACTCCATCGGGGCCTGCAAGGTAGCCGAATGGAACGTCGCCACGGGACTGTTTCCAAAGGACGGCTGCTGCAATGGATGTTGTCCAGAACAGAGGCGTGTATGCGCGCAAGTCAAGTTCTTCTGTATGGAACTTAAAGTCTCCGCCGTAAAGTATTTGCTCGAAGCTTGCGTAGTAGCCGAGGGTCGGCCAGTTCTTGTTATCACGCAAGTCGCTTACCAGGCGGTATCCGCCACCTGCAAAGTAGCCGTCGTTAAAGCGCTTTGCGTTGAAGTCTTCGTTTAAGGAATTGTCGCGGTATTCTGTTTCTCCCACGATTCCATAGCGAAATGGCAAAGTGCCTGGAATGCCAAAATTCATTTCGATAGGAACCTTTGCATAAAGCGAAACTTGGTCGTACGAGCCGATGTCGTCAAAGCTCCCTGCGCTTCCACGTTCAAAAATCTTTCCGCACCAATTAGATACTTTGAATATGGATGGAATGTGGATATGGTCCTGCAATAGGTAGAGTTCCGGCTTTGTGCGGAATTGGTATTGCTTGTTCTGCGTACCGAGGGCAATGACATCTACGGAAGAAACATGAGAGCCGCCTTCGACAGGCTTAAAGAAAAGTATGAGCATCGCTCCATACTGGATTTTTGTTTCTTCGGAGTAGCTTGCAACAGGCAGCGCCGAAAAACGCTGGAAATCTTCATCTGCGTGCAAGGCCGTATTCAAGACGAGTGAAACCGCAACAGCAGAAAATAGTGCTTTTAAATTCTTGAATAGTTTCATGTTGCCTTAAAATGTTTTTTCTACAAATTCAAGATCCGGAAGAATTTCTTGGGTAAACGCCTTGACCCAAGATGGATTTGCGTTCAGGCATGGAACCCTCTTTAGGTTCGTGCCGCCGGCTGCCTTGTAGATTTCGGCCACCTCGTCATCGATTTCTGATATGGTTTCTAGGTTGTCTGCGGTGAATGCCGGGCTTACAATGACGATAGGTTTATGCTCGCTTCCGAGCTTTTGAACAGTCTCTACAAGTGAAGGCCCCAGCCATTTGCCGAGCCCCGCCTTGCTTTGGTATGCTAAGACTGGAGTTACGCCAAGAAGCTCGCCAATTGCCTTTGCACTTGCTTCGCAATCATCCTTGTACGGGTCACCTTGCATAACCCGATGTTCCTGGATGGAATGGCACGAAACAACGAGCGTGTCTTCGGGCTGTAAATATGGTTTTATAAGATCTGAAACTTCGCGAACCCAGGCGCTTGCCTTGTAGAAGCCGTTTGCAAAAAGTAGCGTACCCTTGAAACCAGTCTGCCTTGCCGTTTCAAGAACAAGGTCGATCGCAGCGTCTGTTGTAACGCCTGCACGTTGCGGGTAGAGCGGCAGAACGTGGATCGTAGAAATGCCTTTTGCGGCAAATGCGGCAAGAGCGTCTTTTACGGACGGCTTGCAGCCGTATTGGTAGGCGAGTTCAACTTGAATTTCTGGTAGAGCTTCGCGGACGCTTTTTAAAAATGCGTTCGAGTATGTGACTAATGGCATTTCGGTAAAGCCGTTCCGATCGAACATGCGCTTGTACTTTGCGTAGCTTGTGAACTTTGCCTTTGGTATAATGCAGTGCCTGAGCAAGAACTTCCAAAAGAAAAGCTTTTTGCCGATAGTGTGCCAATCACCCAGGAACTCGTAGAGGTATTCCGCAATTTTTTCGGTATTGAGTTCTGCAGGGGAACCTAGCTGCACAAGTAAAAGACCAGACATTTTGCTCATGGTGTCAAAGATAGATTTTTTGCAAAATAAAAACCTCGGGCATAAACCCGAGGCCTTTAAAGCATTCGCTGCCAGAATTACGAGAAGTTGTAAAGGTCAGTGATTTCTTCGTCGTTTGCATCGTACATGGAGAACTGGTTCACATGTGCGCGTTCGTCTTCGACGAGGTTGATCTTGATCTTGTTCTTGTATTCCAGGTAGTGGAACATCTTGCCCATGTCGCGGCAAAGGATTTCGACCATCGGGGTGCTTACAACGAGTGTAACTTCCTTCATCTTGCCCTTGCTGCTTGCGCGGCCGAGCCAGCGGTCGATCATGCCAAGTGTTGCGTCCCAGCGGAAGATATGGCCGTTACCGTTGCAAACTGGGCAGCGGTGGGTCTTTTCGGTAAGCAGGTTCACGCGAACGCGCTTACGGGTAACTTCCATGAGGCCGAACTGGCTGATTGGGGACGGACTGATCGGAGCCTTGTCACGGCGGATTGCACGACGGAATTCCTGGTAAACCGCTTCGTTGTCGGCTTCGGTTTCCATATCGATAAAGTCGATGATGATAAGGCCGCCGATATCACGGAGACGGAGCTGCTTTGCGATTTCATGGCAGGCGTCAAGGTTTGTTTCAAGAATGATCTTGCCCTGGTCCTTGCCGTGAACCTTCGGTCCGGTGTTCACGTCGATAGAAACAAGTGCTTCGGTCTGTTCAATGACAAGGTTGCCGCCGTGCTGGAGCGGTACCTGGCGCTGCAAGGTGCGAGCGTATTCATCTTCGATATGGAAGAGTTCGAACAAGCTACCGCTTGCGCTGGAATGGTACTTGAGCTTGTTTATAGAATCTGGGCTCAAAACGCGGAGGTAGTCACGGATTGCGTCAAATTCTTCGCGGTCGTCAATGAATACGGATTCTGTATTTTCGCTAAAGTATTCACGAACAGTCTGTTCAATGGAATCTGATTCTTCGTAAATGCAGGTTTCTGCCGGTTGGTTTTCAAAGTTGATCTTTGTCTGTTCCCATTTGGCTTCAAGTTCCTGCATCTGGCGTTCGATTTCGAATTCGGATTCGCCAAGGCCGTTTGTGCGAACGATGTAGCCTACGTCGCGTGCCTTGTGGCGGCGTACGACTTTTTTAAGTTCGCGGCGCTTGGACGGATCGCGTTCCTTTTTAGAAACGCCGATAAAGTTGGTGCCCGGCATGCAAACAAGGAATCTGCCAGCAAAGCTCAGGTGCGTTGTAAGGCGTGCACCCTTTGTGCTGATCGGTTCCTTGATAACCTGGACCATGATTTCCTGGCCTTCGGTGAGAATCTTGTCGATAGAAAGCTCTTCGCTTGCGCCTTCTTCTTCATCTTCATCACCGAATTCCTTCCTAAGCTCTGCATTGCGATCTACCGCGTCGTCCTGGTGCAGGAACCCTGCTTTTTCCATGCCGATGTCGATAAATGCAGCCTTGAGAGCTGGCAGAACCTTTTGAACAACGCCCTTATAAATATTGCCGAGAACGCGAGTCGAGGAGGTCGCCTCTACAACGAGTTCTGAAAGTTCGCCATCTTCCATGATGGCGACGCGCTTTTCATAAGGGGTCTTGCTGATCAAAATCTTCCGCTTTGTGGCTGGTTTTGGTGGCATTAAAACTCCTAAGTGTTCAATAAAATGCGTGTTTCGATAAGGAAACTTTGTGGGGCTATTGGCTACAACCTAAGCCCTGTGCAGAAAATTCTGCGGGACGTAAGATAGAAAAATAAGTTCTTTGGAAAGTTTGGCGGTTCCTTGAAAAGCCCCCGAAAACGCGAGTTCAAAAAAATTCCCAAATAATTTTGCTTTTTGATGAATCTTTAATATATTGATTAATGCGTTAATGCGCAATAAAGCAAAAAAAAAGAAATCGTAGGAGTGGAATATGGGTTCTTTCAAGGAATTTGCAAGTCGCCAAAAGGAAGGCTTTTTAAAGGGTGCGTACCTATCCGATTTTAATAGGGAAGAAGCCGAAATAGAGAACATTTTAAAAAGTCGCAAGGCTCGCCGTCGGGAACTTTTCTTGAAAAAAATCCCTCTGCTCTTTTTGCACCGTGATGAAATTTTGCATAATCCGGATTACGCAAATATCAAGGTCGATTTTGTTTTTGACAAGCCTTATGGATTTCCTTCGGGAATTCCTTGTGAAATTAGCCTGTCCGACTTGTTGTTGCTATGGGACTCAGAAAAGTTCAAGTCAATTTGCGATTGTGGGGGCGTTGCTGTGCTGACAAGTTTTGCTGGCAGTCCTTTGACCGGGAGCTATACGGCCCATTGCTCCTGTTCAAGGTGCGGCTTTGCCTTTACCGTTGGGCGTCATCAAGACACGCGTAAGTTGAATGCTCCAGTTCGATGGGTTGAGCTTTTAAAAATGCTTAGTAACGCCGCCCGTGTATCGGCAGAAAAAAAGGCCTCGCCTGTGCAGATCGAAGCCTTGCTAGAAGAACTTGAAATTAAGTCAAGTGTGGGCTGTGCTTAATTTCTTGTTTCCATCAGGATATAGTTTTCCGGGTTTATTGGTTCGCCGTCATAACGGATTTCGTAATGCAATACTGTTCCTGTGGCGCGGCCCGTGTTGCCGACGATAGCTATCGGGTCTCCACGCTTGACTGCCTTCCCTGGCTGTGCGATCACTTCCTTTAGGTGGGCATAGAATGTACGCAAGTGCTTTGAATGCTCTATTTTCAAGGTAATTCCAAAGCCTCTGTGGGTGCGCTGTTCCAGTACGGTTCCGTTCCCTGGTGCAAAAACGGTATCGCCAGCGACTGCGGTAAAGTCAACTCCCTTGTGAGGAAGATCCTGTTGCGTGAATGCGTCGAAGATCATTTGGTAACGGTTCGTTATAGTGTGCCTGCCTTTTAGCGGAAGCGCAATTGGGAGCGCGCCTGCAAGTTCCGGCTTGTCCTTCAAGACATTGTATAGCGAGTCTAGGTTTGCCTTGACATCCTTGAAGTTTTCTTTAGCGGTAACAAGCGGCATGTTTCCTTTTGGAACGTTTAAAATGTGGCGAATGGTCTTGTCGCTGAACAGGGTGTCGCGCATGGCGTTTGTTTTTTGCAAAGCGGCTTTTGCGTTTGCAAGCTTTTGCTCGGAGTCCTGGATTTCTTGCTTTAAGGCCTTGTTCTCTTGGTAGATTTTTACGATTTGCCTGTCGAGGATAAGCTTTGAAAGTTCAGCTGGCGAAAATAGAACGAAGCCGATGACAGCTGCCGTTATGCCGACAAGAACCCAGACAATCCTGCTGATTGAAAACTGGAATTTTTTGCCGGAGTTTGTGCTATCGCTAAAAAGGTGTACTTCGATTTTCTTCATTACTTTTTGTGTCCTGCGAGCTTGCTTTCTAGTTCCTGGATCACCAGTTTCTTTTCTTGAATGGCTCCAATTAGCTCGACGATTGTCGGGTCGTCCTTGAGGGCCTGGAAATTGTTGTCAAGGACTGCCTGTAGAACTCGTTCGCCAAGAATTTGGAAGCGCTTTGCTTGCCTTGATTCTTCGTTTGCAAGGTCGATTCGATTTTTGATAGAACTTGCGCATGTGGTTGCCTTGCCTGTAAAAGAGCTTGCCTTGCCGGCAATAGTATTTTTTAACCCGCTTAAAGTGTCATTCAAAGTACTTTTTACCATTGTAGCCTCAACGATTGCTCCCCAAAATAGCTATTTTAAGGACCATAAAATTGAAGGAGTTTCCTAATGAGTAGAAAAGATCGTCGTAACGATAAGCGTAAAGCACAGGATTTTGTACCTAAAAAGTCTAAGGCTCTGCCTCGTTGGGTTATTATAGCTCTTGGCATTTTTATTGCCGTTTTCTTTGTTGCTACACGCACAATCCAATTTTCCTAAAAAGGAACCACGATGAAATTCCAAATTCAAAAGGCTGTTTTACAAGACGTTCTTTCTTCGGTTATCAGCGCGGTTCCGAATAAGGCTACGTTCCAGATTCTTAATAACTTTGCTCTTCGTCTCGAAGGCAACTTCCTTGAAATTAGCGCAACCGACCTTGATCTTGGCATCAAGGTCACGGAAGAAGTTCACGGTGAACGCGATGGCGCTGTCATTGTAAATGCCAAGCGCTTGTCTGAACAGGTCAAGGGCCTTTGCGACCCGGCAATTTCTACAGTTACGTTTGACGTTCAGGATTATTTGACCCGCTTGAGCTGGGGCTCCGGTGAACGCAGCGGTGCAAGTATCCCTGGCTTTGACGCAAGTGATTTCCCTCCGTTCACGGAAGTCGAAGACGGCACTGTACTCCATATCTCTGCAGCAGAACTCAAGTTCCTTACAGAAAAGACCTTGTTTGCTGTCTCTACAGATTCCATCCGCCTTGCCTTGAACGGCGTGTTCTTTGAAGCAAAGGATGGCAAGATTTCCATGGTTGCAACCGACGGTCATCGTCTTGGCCGAGCTGCCATTGAACAGCCCGAAGGCTCCGCTGTAACTCTTGAACATGGCGTGATTATTCCGCCTAAGGTCTTGCAGCATGTGTTCCGCAACGTCTCTGACGATGCTGTTGTAGAAATCCGCATTTCTGGTACACATATCCTGTTCTCCAGTGAAAATGTACAGGTGATTTCAAAGCTTATCGAAGGCCCGTATCCAAAGTACGAAAACGTAATTCCTACAAACTTCGAACGTACGGTGCAGGCCCGTACATCTGAATTCGTGAACAAGCTCCGTTGCGTGCTCCCGATGGCCAACCCGCGCACCCGTCAGGTTAGGTTGCAGATCGAAAATTCCTTCTTGGAACTTTCTGCCAGCGACCCGGAAGTGGGCGGTAGCGCAGCCGAAGAGCTTGCCGTTAACCATGAAGGCGACGGTTCTTTCAGCATTGGCTTCAACGGAAACTTCCTGCTCGAAATCCTTGGCATGTGCAAGACCGAAGAAGTTCGCATGAAGATGACCACCCCTACTGGTGCTTGCATTATTGAACCAGTAGGCGAAGGCCAGAACTTCTCGTTCCTTCTTATGCCGCTTCGTTTGGTTGAAGATTAATCAAATTAATTTATATGTAAACGAAAGTGTCTGCGAAAATGGTTTCGTAGGCACTTTTTTTGTGCGGTATTGCGCAAAAACATGGTGAAAAAATGCTATAATTGAAAAATGTGAGTTTTTTGTAATAAAAACTGGCGTTTTTTATGTTTGCTAAAAAAATTTTTTAATATAGATTTCGGCTACACGTGTATCCTAGGAGAAATTGATCTATGAATCTAAAAGTTCTTGCAGCTGCCGCCGCACTTTGCGTATCGCAGTCCTTTGCAATTATTGGCCTCGGTTTCCATTATGCACCGGGCTTTGGTACAAAGTTGAAGGGTGCTCCGGATCCGGCTCCTGTGGCTACCATTAACGACCCTCTGACTGGCGAACCTGCCACGTCCATTAATTTTAACCATGGCGATTTCAGCGGTACAATGCAGGGCTTCGGTGTAAAGCTTTGGGTAGACATCCTCCCGATTATCGATGTCGAAGCCACGATGAATATCCAGTTTGGCTCCTACGATGCAAGTCTCTGGGTAGAAGACAAGGAAATCCCGCTTGAAATTGAACTTGGCGGTACCCCGTTTGGCAAGGCAAACCCGAAGTTTGTCGCTATGAACGGAGACCTTTCCATTACCTATCCGTTTACGATGCTCCCGATCATCCGCCCGTACATTGGCGGCGGTGTAACTTACTACTTGAACACCTTTGTTTTGAACCAGGGCTTTGTTAGCGGTGTTGTAGGCGATGTCGCTGACGACTTGATGCAGATTGCAAATTCAGAAATGCCGACCGACCCGGCAATGCTCGAAGCCTGGCAGCAGGAACAAATGAATCGTCTGCAGGATGCTGGCGAAAAGCTCAAGCAGAATGTGCAGGACAAGGCTGTTGACGAAGGCTTGAAGACTAGCATCGGTGGACATTTGCTCGTTGGTATGCGTGCAAAGCTCCCGATTATCCCGGTTGCTGCATACGCAAACTATAAGTTCTATTTTGGCGGCGACTTTGCAGACGAAATCGATTTTGGCCGTCATGCTGTAGAAATTGGTGTTGGCTTGGCTATTTAAGGTACGAGGTTAGAACTATATGGCTCCACAAACAGAAATTCTTATTGTCGAAGATGAAATGGCCATTGCCGAAGGTCTTATTGACCTTTGCGAAATGAATGGCTACAAGGTAAAGCATGCTGCCGATGGCGAAACAGGCCTTGCTGAAGCTCTTACGGGCAAGTATAGCCTTGTTCTTTTGGACTTGATGCTCCCGGGCCTTGATGGCTTTACCGTTTGCGACCGCATTCGCGAAAAGGATAAGAACTTGCCAATCATTATTCTTTCTGCAAAGAATTCTGATGAAGATATTATCAATGGCTTGAAGTACGGCGCTGATGACTATGTTGCAAAGCCGTTCTCCGTGCCGATGCTCTTGGCTCGAATTTCTGCAGTGCTTCGCCGTAGCCGCCAGACCCTTGAAGGCGATGGCAAGCTTGTAGCTGGCAACCTCCGCGTGAACTTCCGTGAATATGCAGGTGTCCGTGGTACAGAACCGTTGCAGTTCACCCGCAAGGAAGTTGAAATACTTGAATACTTGTGGAAGAACCGCGACCGTGCTGTTTCACGTGCTGAACTCTTGCGCGAAGTATGGGGCTACGAAAATGCAGAATCCGTTGATACCCGTACCGTGGATATCCATATAACAAAGCTCCGCAAGAAGATCGAGGACGAACCGTCCCACCCGCAGTTGCTCGTAACATTCCGTGGCGAAGGTTACCAGTTCTGCACTACACCGGAGTAGTACAGACGCAAGTTTGTAACCCCTGCGTTCTATATCAAGTAACATTTAAATGTCGGTTTGCTTTTTTGCGGCCGGCATTTTTTTATTGTGGATATTTTTGGGGGTGGGTTTAAAATTTTGAAAAAAAGTATTTCCTAAATTTGGAAATATAAAGTATTTTGTCAAGACCAGATTCTTGAAGTCCTTTTTTTATGAATACAAAAAAAATCAAGTATATCTTTATAGCAATCTTTGTTGCCATTGCGATTCCTGTAATTGTGCTTTTGGAGCGCTCTTATTCCCATTTGCAGATGGTTGCGCAATACGGTGACAAGGAACGTGCATTTTCGCTAATGCAGACTCTTAACCAGCGAATTCGTGCGGACTTGACCGTAGAAGATAGGCGTTCCTATTCAGATTACCGATTCATTCGAACGATTCCTGTGCTTGGCGGTGAGGAAGTTACGATATCGCCTCTTGCAAGCCCGACTTTCAAGAACCAGTATGCAGGCTTTGTTGGCTATTTTCAGTTGTTTGCCGACAGCTCCGTGCAGACTCCGATTTTGCCGGATGGCTATCTTGAAGAGATTCCTATGGCTGACCGTCCGGCAAGGGAATTGAAACGCGATTCCTTGAAGATGATTCTCAACCAAATGAACATTCGCGTGCAGGCTCCACCGGAACATTCGTTTGATGCGGATTCCAGTAGCAGCGTGTTGAACAAGATTTACAAGCAGAACCTTACCCTTGATCGCAAAAAAATTGTTGAAAAGCAAAATACCTTTGTTACCCGTATCGAGGAGAGTTCTCAAAAGGAACGCTTTATCTTTGATGTGGAATCGGCAAAGATTCAAAGACTCGGTGTAAACAACCATTTGGCTGTTGTTCAAACGGAACCGTTCCAGGCCGTCTACAATCAATCCTATATCGTATTTTATCGCAATGTGACTCGCAGTGGCGAACGCTTTATTCAAGGCTACATTGTCCGCTTTAGGGAATATTTTTCTTCAATCATAGAAGATGATGAATTTAAGATGCAGTTGGGTGACAATGCGTTCGTTGAATTTTCCATAGCCAATGCCGCATATAGGTCTTACGCTGTTTTCGGGAATCGTCCGGCAACGTCACGCCTCTTGTTTGAATCTCCTTTGCAGTACCCGTTTGAGGATTTGCAATTCAAGGTCTACTTGACTAACGTCAGGAGCTCCCCGGGCGAGAACATGGTTCTCCTTATAGGGCTTATCATGTTTGTAATTCTTGGTGGCGGTCTCTATGGCCTTTACAGGGTAATGACTAGCCAGGTGGAACTTTCCTTTAAGCGCCAGAACTTTATTTCGGCTGTGAGCCATGAGTTAAAGACTCCGCTTACCGCAATTCGCATGTACGCAGAAATGCTCCAGAATTCCTGGGCGGCAAGCGAAGAAAAGAAACACAAGTATTACGACTTGATTGCGTCTGAAACGGAACGCCTTTCGCGCTTGATTCAAAATGTCTTGAACCTTTCCAAGCTTGATCGCAACAGGTGGAATGTCCAGGTGCAGGATGACAATCCAAAGCGTGTGCTTGAGTCGTTTGTTGCTATGTACAGCAAGAATATCGAAAACCATGGCTTTGACTTGACTGTCAGTTGCGACCCGTGCAACATGATGATCCCGATGGACAAGGATGCCGTGATGCAGATTCTTATGAACCTTGTTGACAACTCGCTAAAGTTTGCCGCAAATGCGGGTTACAAGATGATCGAGCTCAAGCTGTCGGTTAAGGAAGACGATATATTCTTCTCCGTTAGGGACTACGGCCCTGGCATTCAGCAGAAAGAAATGAACAAGGTCTTTGAAGAATTCTATAGAGTCGAAAATGAAATGACGCGGACTACGAAGGGGACCGGCATTGGCCTTTCCATGGTCAAAAAGTTGTGCAATCTTACAAATATGAAGATTGAACTTGAAAATGCGAACCCGGGACTCCGTACAAAAATACATTTTACATCGATTTCAAATAAAAAGTAGGCGTTTTTTGAATTCCTTTGCTAAATTAGCGAGAGAAAGCGAGGTGTCTTATGACAAGAGATGATATCATTCAGAATCCGAACGAATACAACCTTTCTATTGAAACTGTTGGTGAAGGAACCCTACAGTCTCCAATGTCTGGGGTCCATTTTGTTGGTGATGCCGACAAGGTTGCTCTTACTACAGATGTTGCAACAATTCAGAAATTGCATGAAGCAGGCTTGCAGGTTCCTTTCCTTGAAGCTGCAGGTCCTCGCAAGACTATTTTCCATGATCCGGCTTGGACCCGTGCGGCCATTGTGACTTGCGGCGGCCTTTGCCCGGGCCTTAATAACGTGATCAAGAGTATCGTGCATGTGCTTTGGTTCGACTATGGCGTTCGCAATATCTTCGGTATTCCGTATGGCTATCGTGGCTTGAACCCTGCTTACGGCTATGCTCCAGTCAACCTGACCCCGGATGTCGTTGATGCAATCCAGGAAGACGGCGGTACGATCCTTGGGAGCTCCCGTGGCAACCAGGATGAAAAGATCATGGTCGATACCCTTATGCGCTTGAACATCAACATGCTTTTCTGCATTGGTGGTGACGGTACGCTCCGTGGCGCTCGCGATATTGCAAACGAGGTCAAGCGTCGTAAGCAGCCGATTTCTGTGATCGGCATTCCAAAGACAATCGATAACGACTTGAACCTTGTTGATAGGACATTCGGCTTTGAAACTGCAGTGCTTGCAGCAACTGACGTTATTACAAGCGCCCATACCGAAGCAAATGGCGCTTACAATGGCCTTGGCCTTGTAAAGCTCATGGGTCGAGATTCCGGCTTTATCGCTGCATACGCTTCCCTTGCTACGACAACGGTAAACTTCTGCCTTGTCCCTGAAGTGGAATTCGAGCTGGAAGGCGAGCATGGCTTGTTCAAGGCTCTTGAAAACCGTTACGACATGGGCAAAAAGCATGCTGTTCTTGTAGTTGCCGAAGGTGCAGGCCAGCACTTCTTTAAGGACCAGCCGGAACGCAAGGATGCAAGCGGTAACATTCTGAAGAATGATATCGGTGAATACCTGTACGAAAAGATCAAGGCTCACTTTAAGGCTTGCGGCAAGGAAATCAGTATCAAGTACTTTGACCCGAGCTACATGGTCCGTAGCATTCCTGCGAAGGGTACAGACGCGATTTTCTGCTTCCAGCTCGCAGAAAATGCTGTGCATGCCGCCATGGCTGGCAAGACCAACATGGTTGTCGGTAGCATGAACAACTCGTTTACCCATGTGCCGATCGAATACGCGGTAAGCGAACGCAAGAAGATTGACCCGCGCGGAGCTCTGTGGCACGCTGTGCTTGGCTGCACCCGCCAGAACGACTATTTTAGCGGCAAAAAGAGAAAGTAGGTTTAAGTCATGTTGAAAAAAGAAGAAAAAATTCTTATCAGAACTTCGCTCTTGGAATATCGCAACTTGCTTTTCAAGACATTCCATGGTACCGATGAAGAAAAGGCTCGCATAGCAAGATTAAACAAGCTTTTGCAGAATTGGAAAGTTTAGGTTTATTTTTTCTTTTTCTTTTGTATATATTCAAGGGTATGAAGATTTTCTTTATACCCTTGTTTTTTTTGATTTCATTGGCTGTCGCCGCCCCGAATGAGTTGCCTGAAAATGCAACCCCTGCTCAAAAATTGCATTTTGCAGATTCCTGTTACAAGCATAGGGCCGATGGCGCTAATGGCGACAAGGCAAACCGTGCTCGCGTCGATAAAATGATCGGCATTTACCGTTCCCTTTTAAATGACAAGGAACTTGGAGAACGTGCGGCTCTAGGTCTTTACAAGGCTGAATATTTTAGGATTCGCTTTGCTACAAAGAACAATACAGAAAGGGATAAGTTTGTGGATAAGCTTAAGCTTACGGGTGATACGCTGCATGCGCGCTACCCAAAGAACAAGGAGCTTACAAAGATTTATGCCGCCGTGTATTCTATGTGGGGGAACAATGCCGGCGCGTTAGCGTCTGTGAAAAATGGCGTTGCCTCTCGAGCTCGCGACTTGGCTGACAGTGCCGGAGATTACCAGTTCCTTGGCAGGGCCCATGCGATTCTTCCGTATGTTCCGTTCGTGCTTTCTTGGCCCGATAAAAAGCTTGCAGAAAAGTATTTGCTGCGTGCTGCAAAGGAAGATCCGAAGGAACCCTACAACTATCATTTTCTTTCGGAGTATTATTTGGACCAGGGACGTTATGACGAATGCCAAAAGATGATCGACAAGGGCCTTGCCTTGCCTGTTCGTAACGAATCAAGACTAGAAGACAAGCGTGCTCGCTGGCACATGAAAGAAACTCAAAAGAAACTGAACAAGAAACTTGGAAAGTAGGTGCCCCCGTATGAATGAATTCATGCAAGTTGCTATTTGTGAGGCTCGCGAAGGCATCGCGCATAAACATGGTGGGCCTTTTGGCGCTGTTGTTGTCAAGAATGGCAAGGTTGTTGGTCGTGGCCATAACCAGGTTTTAAAAAACGAAGACCCCACTTGCCATGGCGAAATGATGGCGATTCGTGATGCTTGCAAGAATCTCGGGACTCATGATTTGACTGGCTGCGAAATATATACTACGGGTTACCCCTGCCCGATGTGCATGGGGGCGATCCAATGGGCAAACATGGTCAAGTGCTATTATGCCTGCAACTTGCAAGATACCGAAAAAATCGGATTCCGCGACGATGTGTTCTACAACAATCCTTTGATGCCTGAAGAATGCGACAGGCAAGAAGGATTGAAACTTTATGCGGAATACGTAGAAAGTACTGATGTCAGGTATTAGTTATCGACAATGCAGCGTACGGATGCCCAGTTGCTTTTCTCGAAGAAAGAATCTTGTGTGTAGCAACAATCCATTAGCCAAAGAGTTTCTGCATAAGTAGAATCGATTGTTGTAGTACCGTCGTCAAAGTTCTTTTGAAGGCCTTCGCGTGTTGTCCAGAATGCTGTGGAATGTGTAAAACTGCAAAATTCTTCACCGTCAAAATTAAGGCATTTGTATGGCGTGCCATCGTCCAATGCCCTGAACCCGTAAGCATTTACCGGGTAATCGTTCCAGCCGTCTTCGGCAGCTCGGAGTAATTCAGAGGCTTCGTGTGCAGACCAGTCTTTTTTAAGGTATGCTTTTAACGTGCGAATTTCCTTTTCGCTTGGCAAATGTGAACCTGCTGGGCAAGCCTTTGTTGCTGCATCCCATGTGTAGTGCCTGCCGAACTTTTCGCATTCTGGGTCATCTTTGCTGCAAATACTTTCTTCGTCTGATATGTAATGGTTTAGATTTTCTGCCATCCATGTTTGTTCGCCAATGACTACGGTTTTGTAAGTCTTTCCATCACGTGAGTCAGATATTTCTCCATATTCGCCTGAATATGCCTTTGGAGATGGTGGTGGATCGTATGGTTCTGGTGGAACGAAATCAGCACCTTGACCTAAGACGCAGCGAACAGGGGCTGCATATTCTATAAGATAAGCGAAATAACCGACAGAATATCCTTGACATAGAGGGATGCCGTCAAAAAGACCGAAGCCTTGTTCTCCAGTAGTCCAAATAGCGTTGCTTTCTGGGCATTCCTTGGAATCAGATATGCTTGTGTTCAGGAAAATGTTGCTGAGTTCAGCGCTTTCTTGCAGGGCGACATTCAAAAGCTTGGTGTCCGTTTTGCTTGGCAAGTGCCAACCTTCTGGGCAAATTCCCTGGTATCCATCGGGAATGCCACAATACCAGTCATAATCCAGGTCGTGCCAGCCACAACCTGTTTCTAGCGAATCCATTGCGGCATTTCGTTGGTAAAGGTAAGTTCCATCTTCAATAATGATTGCATCTGTATATGTTTTGTTATAGGCAAGATTTTCTAGCATCCATGTTGTAGAATCAATGGTGATGGTCTTGTAGGTTTTGCCATCACGAGGGTCTTCCATAGTGCCGTAGGAAATTTTATGCAAATTTTCTTCATGTTTTTTTTCGCTAGATGAAGATGTATTTGCATCTGATTTTTCTGAAGAAGAGGAAATTGTGCTGCTAGAGGATTCGCCTTTATCCGGTGTAGATCCTTGAGAAGAACTTGAAACTTCTGGTTCTGAAATGTTCCCGTTTGCCGAGTTGCTGGAATCGTCTCCGCAGGCAGCAAGCATAAGCGCCGTAGCCGTTGAAATGAATAGCTTCTTTTTCATAACAAGTCCTTCTTCAGTCTAGATGGATGTATAGTATATATAAAAAAAATCCTGGCGCTAAAGCACCAGGATTTTTGACCTTAAACTAGTTCTGCGCCTGGATTGCTGTGAGGGCGATTGTGTAGACAATGTCTTCTACAAGTGCGCCACGGCTAAGGTCGTTCACTGGCTTTGCAAGGCCCTGGAGCATCGGGCCAACGGCGATAACGCCCTGGGCACTGCGCTGAACAGCCTTGTAGCAAATGTTACCAGCGTTCAAGTTCGGGAACACATAGACTGTTGCCTTACCTGCAACTGGGCTACCAGGCATCTTCTGGCTTGCAACGCTCATAGTGCTTGCTGCGTCGTACTGGAGCGGGCCATCTACGACAACGTCTGGGCGGTTTGTCTTGAGGCTTTCGAGAGCTGCCTTGACGAGGTCGACATCGTCGCCCTTGCCGGATTTGCCTGTGCTGTAGCTAAGCATTGCTACGCGAGCCGGGAGACCGAATGCCTTTGCAGTGTCGTAGCACTGTGCTGCAATGCCTGCGAGGCCTTCTGCATCTGGGTTCGGGGTAACGGCGCAGTCACCGAATACGAATGTTTCGGATGGCAAGCACATAAAGAATACGGAGCTAACGGACTTTACGCCAGGTGCGCACTTGATGATCTGGAGAGCCGGGCGAACGGTATCTGCTGTGGAATGTACAGCGCCGCTTACGAGGCCGTCTACTTCACCCATCTTAAGCATCATGGTGCCAAGCATTACGGAATCCTTGAGCTGTTCTGTTGCCTGTTCTTCGGTCATGCCCTTGGACTTGCGGAGTTCAACGAGCGTCGGAACATACTTTTTGCCAGTGTCTTCGTTGACTTCGATGATTTCAAGGCCTTCTGGAATCTTAAGACCCTTGCTTGCTGCAACGGCTTCGATTTCGGAACGCTTGCCAAGGAGAACTGGAACTGCGATCTTGCGTTCAAAGGCAAGGATTGCAGCTTCGACGGTGCGCGGTTCGGAACCTTCCGGGAGAACAATGCGCTTTACGTTTGCGCTAGCCTTCTTCAAGAGGTTTGCGCGGAATTCAGCCTGGGAAACCTTGTGTTCTGGAGCTTCTTTTGCAAGGTCAGCTGCAATGACTTCACTAGCGTTTGCTGGAGTTGCTGTTGCGATAACGCGAACGCGAGCGTCCTTAAGTTCTGCTGCAAATACTGCTGCGTCTTCTTCGTTGCTTGCGGCAAGGATTACGCTTGCGTCAATGGCGAGAGCGAGGGATTCGTTGAGCTTGCGAGCAAAGCATGGGTTTTCTGGAATGTTTACGCCGTTCACGAGTGCGATTTCTGCGCCTTCGGTCTTTTCGAAAAATTCAAGGACCTTGTTTTCCATTACGACAGGGCCGTTGCCTGCTGCAAATTCCTTCTTTGCGCTTGCGATGCATTTTTCGCAGAATAGGGTGCAAAGGGTTGCCTTGCCTGCCTTTTGTGCTGCGGCAAGTGCTGCTTCGGCAACTTCTGTTGCCTTGTTATCTGTTCCAACAGGAACGATGAGATATGTACGTTTCATAATATGCCTTTTTAAGTAAAATCAATACATCCATAAAATAGATAAAGACTCCTGCTTAGGCTAATGGTATTTGAAAAAATCACCTTTTTAAAACCTAGAGTTCATTCATTTTCCTTAGCTGGTAACAGAGGCTCCCTCGACTGATTCCAAGTTTCCTTGCGGCAAGCGACTTGTTGAAGCGACATTCTTCAAGAATCATCAAAATTGTCTCTTTACCAATTTTTTGGCGTTTGCTTTCAAGTTTTGCCGGTTTTGAATAATACTGGATAGATTCTTCGCCTAGTAGTGTTGATATACCAATTCGCTGTTCCCTTAGCAAGTGGTAACGCTCCAAAATATTCTTGAGTTGTCGAATGTTTCCGGGCCAGCTAAATGCCTGCAATTTTTGAATTTCGGAAGTTGTCAAGTTTCGGTTCCAGGCGTTGTAGAAATTATCTGCTTCGATTTGCCTCCATACATCGTTTGCAATCTGCGAAAATTCCTCAATCCTTTCTCTTAACGGTGGCACTTTAATCGGGAATACGTTTAGCCTAAAGAACAGGTCTTCGCGAAATTTGCCTTGCTGGACAAGCTCCGGTAAATTCCTGTTTGTTGCGCAAATGAGTCTGAAGTTTACACTTACTTCTTGATGGGCTCCAATGGGGAGAACCTTCTTTTCTTGCAGAATGCGAAGTAGCCTTGCCTGGCTTTGCAACGGGAGCTCGCCGATTTCGTCTAAAAAGAGAGAGCCGCCTTCTGCGGCGCGAACAACGCCTGGCCTGCTTGTTGTTGCTCCTGTATATGCGCCCTTTTCGGCACCTTCCAGAATGCTTTCAATAAGCGTTGTTGGAATGGCTCCGCAATTTAGCGCGATAAAGGGGCCGCGGCTGCGAATGCTTTGCTCATGAATTTTCCGTGCGGCGACTTCCTTGCCCGCCCCGGATTCACCGAGTATTAAAACGGGCACTTCGGCGCTAGCCGCGATTCTTAACATTTCTTTGTACTGCATACAATGTTCCTAAAGTAGTTTCGACATTCCTAGATTGCTTCGCTTCGCTCGCAA
>DCGZ01000079.1:24874-33258 GCA_002314675.1 Fibrobacter sp. UBA1765
CACCTTCCGTCTTCCGTCTTCCATCTCTCGTCTCTCGTCTCTCGTCTCTCGTCTTCCATCTTCCATCTCCCTTCTTTTGTCTCTCGCCTCTCGTCTCTCGTCTCTCGTCTCTTGCATCTATTTCCCCTATAGAAACGCTTTTTCTAAAAAAATGTGCACAACCTTATTTGGAGTTTTACAAAACCCCATATTTTTTTACATTTGGCACAACTTTTAGAGACTGGCTTAGGCAGGTAGATTCGAGTCGATGGAATGTCGCTCCGAGTGGGGCGCGAGGCTTGGAATCCAGGGGCCGGCAGTCCAAAGGAAAAACATGTCTAGAATCGTTTGTAAGTTCGGCGGCTCTTCCGTTGCCGATGCAGGTCAGTTCAAAAAAATCAAGGCTATCGTTGAAGCCGATTCCAAGCGCAAGATCGTTGTAGTATCTGCTCCGGGCAAGCGTAACCCTAAGGAAACAAAACTCACTGACCTTCTCTATTCCACCTTCGACCTTGCTTCCAAGCACTTGGACTTTTCTGAACCGTGGAACCTGATTCGCAACCGTTACCTTGAAATCTGCGCTGACCTTGGCTTGAATACCAAGGTTACAGAAGATCTCGACGCTCTTGAAAACCAGCTCAAGAACGATGTCGAATCCATTACAACCGATTACCTCGTAAGCCGTGGTGAATACCTTAGCGCACGCGTCATGTCTGAATACCTTGGCGCAAAGTTCGTGGACTGCTTCCCGATTGTAACTTTCGATGAAAAGTATCGCATTACTCCGGCTAGCTACGAAACCATCGCAAAGACTCTTTCTGACGAAAACCAGCTTTACGTTTTGCCAGGCTTCTACGGTTCCAACCTCCGTGGCGAACTCAAGACGTTCAGCCGTGGCGGTTCCGACATTACCGGCGCAATCCTTGCAAATGCAATCGATGCCGAAAAGTACGAAAACTGGACAGACGTTTCTGGCATGCTCATGGCAGACCCGCGCATCGTCGAAAATCCGCTCCCGATTGAATATGTAAGCTACCGCGAAATTCGTGAACTTGCATACTCCGGCGCAAGCGTTCTTCACGACGAATCCATTGCACCTTGCCGCGCAAAGAAGATTCCTATCAACATCCGCAATACCAACCGTCCGCAGGACGCCGGTACAATCATCGGACCTACCCCGGAATCTACAAAGCTCCCGATCACGGGCGTTGCTGGCCGCAAGGGTTTTTCCATGATCTACATTGAAAAGTCCATGATGAACAAGGAAGTCGGCTTTGGCCGTCGTGTTCTCGCAGTTCTCGAAGGTGAAGGCCTTTCCTATGAACTTTGCCCGAGCGCAATCGACTCCATGAGCATCGTTGTAGACACCAAGAACCTTGAAGCTGTGGAACATGTTGTTCTCGAAGACATCACTCAGCAGATGCACCCGGATCGCATCAAGATCTTTAAGGGCATTAGCCTTATCGCAACTGTCGGCCATGGCATGACTAACAAGATCGGTGTTGCTGCAAAGCTCTTTACTGCCCTTGCAGAAAACAGCGTGAACGTCCGTATCATTGACCAGGGTTCTTCCCAGATCAACATCATCACTGGCGTTGACGAAGCCGATACAGAAAAGGCTATCAAGGCTATCTACAGCGCATTTACAAAGTAGGATCTAGTGGTTAGTTCATTAACAATGAATAATTAATAATGATAGCTCAATCTAAAGCATCCATTGTTAATTGTTAATCGTTAATTATTAATTGAATCGCCTCAAAGTGAGCGTAGCGAACGACCTCATGCCTCAAGCACCGATGGTGCGACCTGATGCCTGTATCTTGCTTCTGGATCTTGCATCTGATTTTAGGGTGCTTCCGTTAAAACGGTCGATCCCTAGCGCTATAAAAAGAGAACCGAAGAAAAATCTTCGGTTCTCTTTTTAATTCAGTTTTTTGATTTAGAATAGTTTGAAGAATTTGTTGCGGTGTGCGCTGCGAGAGGTTCCGTTTAGATTCTGTACTCGGCCCTTGGCATCGTATTTGGCTCGGTTCAAGGTTGTTGGTGTTGTTTGACGAACGCGTTTTGCAATCCCTGAGGTAGAATCTTTTGGAATGTCGGGAGTTTCTGGCGCAACTACATCTTCATCGATGGCGTACCATTGAGCATTGCCTAGGTCCGCTGTTGCTTCTGTAGCGGCCGCCGTGCGGTTTGCTCCGTAGGTTGCATCTGCTAGCATGCCGTCATCTACCATACCATAGAATACGCCTTTTGTCAGTTCCTTGCTGAAGTTGTTTTCCAAGTCACCGCGGAGCTGTGCCGTACCGCTCAGCTTCTTGCCCGAAACAGCCCACATCACGCCCTGTACCTGGGCATCATCTGTAACGGTGCTGTTCACGATGATAGAAAGCGCGCCCACCTTGGCGTTGCCGGTAATGCTTCCGCTTACAAGCCAGGCGTCTTCTTCCAACATCGCATTGTCGCCGATAGTTCCTGCAGTCACCAGAGCACGGCCACGGACAACCGCCTTGCCGCTGATGGTTCCGCCGTTCACAACAGCAAAGTCTTCGATGCGGGCGTTGCCGCTAATCGTACCGCCATTTACAACAGCGTTTGGCCCCACATAAACTGTAGAAGCCACGTTGGCCTTACTGCTGACCCAGCCTCCGCCGTTTTCGTGGCGTTTGAAGCCAGTTGCCGTGCCCTCGGAATCGCCACTGCCAGCCTTATAGCCTGCAGGTTTCCAAGCACCCGGCTCGTAGCCTTCGGGCTTGCCATTTTCTACACGGATCATATACGGATAACGGTAGATGGTGTAGTAGAACTGGTCCCAGGTGATTGTGTACAAATCCTTTGGTGTCGCAGTCACTGTAAGCCAAAGCGCCTTGTCGTTTGGCTTTGTCTCAATGTCCAAATTAAATGCGGTTCCAGACTTCATCGCGCTGTACCGAGGAGTGCCTTCCGCGCCTTCTGCCACCAAGCCAACAGTCCAGCTGGAGCCAGGGTCTGGCATTACATCCGGCGAAAGATTGCAGCGCGTCTTGGACACCCACTTGTTCTGTGCAGCAGACCATTCCCAGTAAGACTCGTTCCCCAGGCACTGATAAGGAGCTGGCTTGGATTCTTGCACAATGCCTCGGAACTTCACTGTTACCTTGCCGACAGAATCCGGGTAGAGGCGAACCAGGTTGTATCCAAAGCGCTGCGGCGCCCAATAGTTCGGCACCTGATAAAAACTATCAATCTCGTTTAGCATGGTCACGCGGCTGTGCCTGCGATAAATGTCACCGTAACCTGTTGTTCTGCGGGTGGCAAATTCATAGTCACCCCAGGTCTTCTTGTAAAGCGCCTTTTTTGCACCTTCATATTCCAAGGTTGCGTTCTTCATGGCGAACTTGCCTAGTTGTTCTGCAAGGTCTGTATACTTCCAGTCGTAGGCTCCGATCATGGCGTCAAAAGGCGTTTGGGTGTCGTAGCCATTTTCTCCATCGTTGATCTTGTTCATCCACATGCGATTTACGGCTTGAACGCCTTTCCAGCCACCGCCGAATTCTTCCTTCAGGTGTTCCATGAACTGCCAGTTGCAATAGCGGTCGCGGGTGGAACCGTAATACAGGTACGGGAAGTTGATCAGCGCCTCGGAACAGTAATGCGCGTCGGTTGGGTTCACTTGATGTGCCATCCAGTTGGCGTGGGATTCACAGATCCAGCCGGCAGAAGCGTTTGTACCCATCCATCCAGCCACGCTCTGCAAACCGTGGGCGTATTCATGAGCCAGCCCCCACAAGTCCTTGAAGGAACCTGAGCCAAGCCACAGCCCCGGAGAGCATTCGTCCTTCCCTGACTTGTTCTTTACGCAGGCTTCCGTATTGGCGCCACCGTACAGGGCCGCCATCTTGGAGTCTTCAAACAGGTAAGCGACGCTTTTTAATTTTTCGTTAGCATTGCTTGGTTGCGGATAAATCCACTCTGCAGAATCATGATAGACAGAAAAGATATGTTCCAAAGTCGTGAGGGCATTCTGCGCCACAGTGGCATCCAACGTCGCGTTGTTGGCGGAGCCATCGTCATGCTTTGCCTTTTTGCAAATTTCAAAATGTTCAGAACTGGCAAGAAGCGTATGTCCGGCAGAAACACAAACAGGCTTCCAGGTAACAGCCTGTGAAGAAACCGTGGCTAACCCAATAATTCCAGCCATGGTCAATATATTCTTAAAATAGTTCATGTATATCTCGTTACAGCAATTATCGTTCTAAAGTAAATATATCCTAAAATCGAGGTGATGAGTATAGATTGCCGAATCTTGAAATTGAAATGTGTGTAAAAACGTTTCGCCAAGGCACATGGAGAAATGTTAATTTGTACTAAATGTTTTAAAATACTTTACTTTAGCCGGTGCTTCAAAATTTGGAGAGGTTAAATTTGTTATATTAACTCGCGTTTAAAACTCTATTTGGAGCTTTTGTGAAAAAAAGATTTTTATTTGCAAGCCTCGTTGCCTTTGTGGCTACGTTTATTGGCTGTAGCAGTTTAGATGACGATGATGAAGCTAATGCAGTCGCTTCATGGCTTTCTGCTCATGGCATGCCTGCAAACTATGAAGTAAAGACTCTTGAAATTTCATCTGTGCCTGTAGTCTCCATGCAATCCGAACGTTCGGACGCTCCGACCTCGGGCTATACGTATTCGACATTTGGCAGTGCCATGGGGTTGACCCGTGACTATTACATGGATTTTGCCTTTAACCTGACCAAGGGCAACAAAAAATTTATCGCCGCATTCAGAAAAGATACTACGACAGAAACCTCGATCCGCTTATTCCCTTTAAAATATTTCTACAAGGATTTCAAGGACTCTTTGCCGTTCAATGAAGATTTGAAGTTGGAAGTATCTTACAAGTTTGATGTATGCTACAAGAAATCTGAACTTGACAGCATAGTGGATCAGAAAGATAGCGTCTGGTACGAAGATATCAAGGAATGGAAACCGACTTTTACCTTTGATTCTACATACACTTGGAACTTTAAGGGTGATTCCGTTGCCATGTATTTGGCGCTTCCAGATACCTTTACGCAAATGCTGCGTGATACAAGCTTGTTTGGAGGCCGTGTACAAATTCGCGTTTCCGCCCCTGAAGCAGCTCATGCGTTCCGCTTCTATGGTCATGGCTCCGCATCGTTTACCCCGTCAATCCGTATTAGAACTGGCATTAGCGACGAAGGCAAGGATTCTTCTTATTACTTGACTCCGTTCCGTTCCGCATTTACCGCAGAAGGGGAACAGGCTTCTGAAACCGTTCTTTATGGCGGAACCCGCGACTCCCTTACCATTGAACTTGACGGTGCTAAAATCATGGATGCTCTTGCTGAATTCTATGGAGATGAATTCCCGTGGAATAAGGGCAACGGCATGGATGTTCGCCAGGCGGTGGTGCTTGCCCAGTTCAGCGTTCCTAAGGATGATTCCAATGGCGAGTCCGAACTTGGATTGCCTATCCAGGTTGTAGCTTCGTCTTTTGACAATGCGTACGATTCCACGGAAAAGCGCATTACGGAATCTTACAAGCTTAACTATGAAGCTATCAAGGAAACTGGCCACCCGAACTTGATATTCTATGACAATTCGGATTCCCTCACGATCCAGGTAACTTATGGTATGCGCGATTTTATAAACCGCGGCTCCGAACTTGAAAACTTTAAGTTCATGCTTCGTCTTGGATACCCGGTTCTAGCTCCGCAAGATACGGTGTACGGCGATTACATCAATAGCAAGGGCGATACCATTTATTTCTTCTTTGATCATTTTGACTTTGCCAAGTACGATCTTGCACCGGCGCTTGAAAATGGCGTTAACATGAAGCTCTGGTTGCTTTCTAAGCGCGGGGAGGAAGACTAATGAAAAAGCTGCTCTCTTTAATGCTTTCTGTTGTCGCGGTTTCTTTTGCAGGCTCCATGATGGGACTTGATGCTCTTGGCAAAGAAGACCCTGTTGGCGCAACCGGTGCGATCGCCGGCCATGGTTATGCAGGTGGCGCAAAGACTGGTGACGGCTATGTGATGATAAATCCGTCAAATCTTGCATTCGAAGAACGAGTGTCGTTTGCTGTAACCGGTGATTACGAAGTTACGCAGGCCGATGCTGGCAAGACCTACACGAACAGCACCTTGAACATACCGTCGTTTTACCTGTCGTTCCCGATAGGCGATTTCGGTGCGCTTGCCCTTGGAATTTCTCAGCATTATAGCTCGAACCTTGACGTGGAGTCCAAGGATTCTGTAAGGGCTGAACATGCTCACTTGGAATACGCGGGAAGTGTTTTTGAATTTGTTCCTACGTATGCGATTCGTTTGCCTTTCTACCGTTATATTTCTTTGGGTGCTTCCATGCATATTGTCGCCGGTAGCAACGAGCGTTCCTTGACCCTTGGTCCGGACAATAGGAAGATTGACAAGAATGATGCCTGGGCAACAAACAAATCTGAAGTGACCGACATCGTGAAGGGTGACTGGGAAACAGAAAGCGTAGGCTACTATACTCTTTCTGCAATGTATCGTGGCCGCTTGGCAAGCATGTTCTTCTCGGTAACTACTCCGTATACTCTTGTTAACAATGTAAGCTACGATTTACGATTTTCGCAAACAGATACCTTGGAACGCTATGATGACAAGCGCAAAATAAAAGTCCCGCTTACATTGGCTACCGGTATAGATTACCGCCTTGCCCAAATTCACCATGTGATGCTCGATTTTTCTATTCGTGGCTGGGATGAAGACGTAGAAAACATTTCCGGTTCCTGGAATATTCCTGAAAAAACGGAGACTCAGACCGAATTTATGGCTTCCATTGGTTATCAGAGGGACGGAAGCAAGCTTTTTTACGATAAATACCTTAAAAGAATGCAATACCGCGTTGGCGCCTGGTATCGTAATTGGTATATTAAGGATGTGTACGAAATTGGCGGATCTTTAGGCTTAGGCTTTCCGCTAGGTGCGCGTGGAACCATGATTGATATCGCATTCCTTGGAGGCATGCGTGACAAGGGTTCCAGCAGTGAATGGTTCGAAAATTTCTTTGGAATCCGCGCAACGCTCATGGGTGTTGGTTCCTGGGGTAACAAGAAACCGAACTATCGCTAGAATTTAAGGAGAAGAGAAAATGGCAACAAAGAAGACTACAAAGGCTGAAACAACAGAAAAGGTTGTAAAAACGGCAAAGGTTTCAAAGACTGCTGAAAAGCCGGCTGCAAAGAAGACCGCAAAGTCTGCAAAGGATGCTGAAAAGGTCGTTAAGGCTGAAGCTCCGAAGGCTACTGCAGAAAAGAAGACAACAGCCAAGAAAACTGCAAAAAAGACGGAAACTGTCGCAGAAACGAAGCCTGCAACAAAGAAGGCTACTGCAAAAACTTCAACGAAGACTGCTGCAAAGTCTACTAAAAAGGCTACCGCCCAGACTGAAATGGATTTTGCTGCCCCGGCAGCAAAGTCTGCAACAAAGAAGAATGTCGCAAAGGCCGCAAAGCTTGAAGTTGCAAACGATGCGATCGCACATTCCTTTAACCCGGAATACCTTGTGCTTATGCAGAAGGATCCGAACTGGATGCATGCTTTCTGGGAAGTTTCTGAAGACCGCGTAAAGGCTGCTGCAAAGGGCAAGGCAAAGCTCGTGCTTCGCTTGTTCGATGTTTCTGCAGACCTTACCGTTCGCAAGAACAAGCAGAAGCGCTTCCGTGATGTTGTAGTGCCTGCCGATGCTCGTAGCTGGTATGTTGAAACAACAGATGCCAAGGCAAATGTCGCTGTTCTTGGTACCGTTTCTGGCAACAAGTTCACTCCGATCGTTGAATCTCAGCCGGTCCTTGCATTCGACAAGAATGCCGCTGCTCCGGCAGCAGATGATGCATTTGTCAAGGCTTCCCTTGGCGGCGCAACTCTTGGCAACTTTATGAGTTCCGGTTTCTCTAGCCAGACTGCAAGTTCCTGGCTCGAATCCCTCCGCCTTGCAAGCTCCTCTGAATCGTTCTTCTCTGGCGCACTTTCTAGCGCAGCCATTGCACAGGGCGGTGTTTCTGCTGATATAGCAACTAGCAAGGACTCCGTGAACTACGGTAAGGATTTCTTCCTTTGGGTCAAGACTCGCTTGATCGTTTACGGTGGCACACGCCCAGATGCACATTTGCAGGTTCGCGGTGAACCGTTCCCGCTCAACCCGGATGGTACATTCAGCTTTGAAGAAGACCTCCCGGATTGCACTAAGGTTATCCCGGTCTTCGCTACCGACAAGGATGGCGACTTCCCGACAACAATTGTGCCGATCGTTGTAAAGAGAACTGAATAAGAGTGAAACATCAATAGACGAGAGAGTAGGATCTAGGGGCTAGTGGTTAGTGAATGTCTATTTTCGGTGTTGTCGGCTGAAAGGTATGGGGT
>DCGZ01000186.1 GCA_002314675.1 Fibrobacter sp. UBA1765
TCCCGTACAGCAATAAAAAGGACATGTATTTTCCTAAGAGCGAACCGAGCCGAAGGCTCACGAGAGCTCGTGGAAGAATATATGTCCTGATAAATACGTCTACTGTACGATTACAAACTAAACCGAAAAATCTTCAAAGAGTTCATTATATAACATGAAAAAGAGCTTGTTAGTTCCCTAAGGACGAACCCCGAAAAACAAGCAATCCCGTACAGCAATAAAAAGGACATATATTTTCCTAAGAGCGAACCGAGCCGAAGGCTCACGAGAGCTCGTGGAAGAATATATGTCCTGATAAATACGTCTACTGTACGGTTAAAAACTAAACTGAAAAATCTTCAAAAAGTTCATTATATAACATGAAAAAGAGCTTGTTAGTTCCCTAAGGACGAACCGAGGCGAAGCCTCACGAGAGTCCGTGGGAAGCTAACAAGCTCTAATAGACATTCAAAAATGAACTACAAACTAAACCATCATCGCAGTCACTTCTTCAGCGCTGCTTACCGGTTCACCATTGCAAGTGATGTCTGCCTTGAACACCATAATGCCGCGGCGGAACTTTTCAAGAGTTGCGTGAATGCTAAGAACGTCACCCGGCTTTACGGCACGGCGGAAACGAACACCATTAACACCCATGAATGCTGGGCGCTTGCCCTTCACTTCTTCTTCAAAGCAAAGTGCAGCAAGCAAGTTGCCTGCCTGAGCCATGGTTTCAATCTGCAAAACACCAGGCATCACAGGTTCTGTCGGGAAGTGGCCACGGAAGTAGCCTTCTGTACCGAGAATGTACTTTGTAGCCTTGATAGCCTTCTTGCCATCTTCTTCGTAAAGTTCATTGATTTCGTCTACGAAAGCAAACGGATCCTTTTGCGGGAGCAAGCCGTGTACAACTTCAGCGTCATAGATAACGCCATCTTTAGAAGACTTCGGGAGTGTATCGAGAAGGGACATATTGTACCAACCTTTCAAGTATTTTGCGGTGCGCGGCGTGCCCACCATTGTGAATCCTGATTTTGACATTCGGGAGTGCCGGAGCCAAAATTGTTAAATCGCCAACCAAATCTAGAACTTTATGGAGAATCGGTTCCTGGGCATGCCTTAAAACATGCCCGTTAAGCACTTCAACTTGAGCTCCGCCAAGTTTACGAAGCAACAAACCACAGTTTTCAGAAGCACCGTTCAAAAGCCCTGCCTTACGAGCAGCTTCATAATCTTCTTCAAAAATAAAGGTGCGCGCATCAAACAACGGGAACAAATCGGCAGCCTCATAAACGCTCCAGCAAACATCGTCCTTGTAAACGCCGCGTTCCATGGAATATTCCACTTCAAACGTATCGCTCGGTTCCACCTTGCAATAGCCACCTTCAAATTCAAAATTAAACTTGACCGGAGCATCGTAAAAGCAAAGGTTTGCCGGGTGCCTAGCTTCCTTTACAAGGGCATCAAACCAGGGGCGAGCACTGCCATCGAGCAAGGGCAATTCGCCGTGTTCATCGACATTCACCGTAATATTATGCTGCGGCCAAAGCAAAAGGACTGCAGCCAGGTGTTCAGGCATCGACAAAGTTTCAAAGCCATCGCTAAGTGCCGTCGTTCGGGGTGTCGTACACCGCAAGCGCATAAAATCCTTCGCATCGTAACTTTTAAAAAGCATGTTCTGCCCCACACACCAACATGTGAGTGGATTCAAATTGTTCTTGTTACGGAACAATTCTACTATCGTAGTAGCGCTTGAATAAGAAAGCGATGGAGAAGAAATCGTCAGCATTTCATTTCCTTGTCAACTTACGGAGTTCCAAAATTCCTTTGCGCCATTCAGAAATTTCCTGCGCAGGGAACCCTGCATAAACTTTACCAGCAGGCACATTCTTTATGACTCCAGCCTTTGCTGCAATCTTTGCGCCTTTGCCAATTGTCAAGTGGCCAGAAGCCTTTGCTGCCCCCGCCATTTCTACATCATCTTCAACAACGGTAGTGCCAGCAAGGGCGCTTTGCGAAGCCATGTAAACGTTGCGACCGATCGTACAATTATGGCCTATCTGCACAAGAGCATCAATCTGTGTATCGTCACCAATTTCTGTCGGCGATAAAAAGCCAGCGGCAACAACTGTATTCGCACCAATACCCACGCGATTACCAATCCTTACGCCAGCGACATGCGGCACGGGCAAACGCTTTGCTCCATCGTAATAAAAGCCAAAGCCTCTCGAGCCGATTACAGCGCCGGCCTGCACAACGCAATCCTTGCCGAGGCGAGCGCCTCCGTACACGGTAACATTCGCTTCCAGCACAGAGCCCGTTCCAACAAAGGCACCAGGCATTACAACGCAGTTTGGTCCTATTACAGCACCGGCTTCAACAGAACCTTCTACAACAGCGCTTGCATGCACTTGCGCTCCGGGAGCAACAATACCGGTCTCATATTCCAAAGGCAACACGCATTTTTCAATAAAGCGAACCATCGCAACGTAAGGATCCGCCACGCGAACAAGCGACCTGCAAGAACCAAGGCAGCCTTTAAAATCATTCCGAACAAATACAATCCCTGCGTTCGTTGTACGTGCTTCACCACTTGGAAAAGGTTCAGTCCAAAATGAAATTTTCGAGCTAGTTGCTTTAGAAAGCGACGCTAGTCCAGTCACTTGCAAATCCTCGCCCTCAAGCGAGCCCTCCACAATTTTCGCAATTTCCGAAGCAAACTTACAAAACATAAAGTCCTAGTTTTCAAGAGTCAAAATGCGAACAGAAAAACCGAATTCAATTTTTATGTTTTCACCAAGAGCACCCGTAGCGTCTTCGCCATCAACTTGCAAATATTCCTCAGGCAAAACGTTCAACTGAATCGAGCGCGCCTTGTACGACTTCAAAAAATGCTTCTTAAAAACATGCCCTATCAAAGGTACAGTTCCAAGGGCAAGCGCAAGTATAAAGAAAGCCATGTTGGGCACGCATACGATTTCAAGAAGGCCGTCAGCCATGTCGGACTTGTAAAACGGATTCGAGCCACTCGCAAAACTAGGGATATTACCGATAATCACGGTACGGTGGTTCGTAAGATCCACTTCACACGGAGCTCCATTCTGGTCTACAAAGTAAAGCTTGCCAGACTTTAAGCGATACGCCCTGTCCTTGAAGAAGCTCTTTACATAGTATGCCTTGTTTATTATAACAGACTTCGACTTGATCTTACCGGAGCTGCGCTCGCAGTTAAAATCATGCGCAATTCGAGCATCAATGCCACCAGAAAAATAGTTCGCAAAAGCGATTTTATCATTGATGTTCCAAATGTCAAACGAGCGTGCCGAAGCCAGAATCAGGCGGCGAACAAGATACAACAGCCCCTGGTCTACAAACGGTTTATAAAGTCCAAGCACCCGGGCCAGGTCATTGCCCGTGCCAAGAGGAATCAAGCCTATCTTTGCTTCAAAGCGACGCGGATGGTGCATCATTTCAGAGAACACCGCAGACACCGTACCGTCACCACCGACAGCCACAAGCGTCTCCGAAATCGAAAGAGCTTCATTGATTTGTTCTCGAGTCCTATCGCGAGTCGTAAATTCGGCATGCCAGTCGGAATCGTCAAAGCTCATGGAGCGCATGATTTCTGGCAAAAAGTCATGGATCTTTTTACCCTGACCTCCACCACTAATAGGATTTATCAAAAAGAAAAACTTGTACATGCAAAATCCTATCTAGTTTGTGCAATCCAATGATTTCAAGGAAGAAAGCTGTTCCACGTAGTGTTCCGTATTCTTGTGGCTGTTTGCAATTTCTTCTAGCGTAAGTTCTCGTACAAGCGCCGCGGGCGTTCCAAAAATAAGAGAGCCTTCCGGATATTCCTTGCCAGCAGTTACAACGGAACCAGCTCCAACAATGGAATTCTTGCGAATTACGGCACCATCCATGACAATGGCCCCCATGCCAATCGTACAGCCGTCTTCAATCGTACAGCCATGCAAAACGGCGTTATGGCCAACGGTAACATCATTGCCGATAGTCACGCCAAAGGCATGAGACAAGTGGACTGTCACATTATCTTGAATATTGGTTCTATCGCCAATACGAATGAAATTCAAATCACCACGTACAACTGCACCAAAATATATAGAGGATTGTTCGCCTATCACGACATCGCCTATTACAAATGCACCAGGCGCAATAAAGGCCGAACCTGCAACTACTGGAATTTTACCATTGAACGGAATAACTTTGCTCATGCGATTAATATACCTAATTTCAAGCAAAAAGCAAAAACGCACGGCATTAAAACCGTGCGTCTTAACTGATTTTTAGGAATTATCCTTAGTTAGGATTTGCAAACCAACCGTTGAACAATTCACTGTAAATCAAGTGCAAAATGTTTGTGAAGTAGCTAGAAGCACTTGTGTTCATGGTCACTGTATTCAAGCGATCGGAGCAAGCACTAAGCCAATCTGTATTGTCGGCCATACCGGTTGCGCACCAGGCAGCAAGCCACTGGGTAGAAAGCGTGTTGCCAGTAATGTCAGCGCCAACGCTCAAGTTCCAGGAATAGTTTGTTGCAGGAATGCTGTTCACATCGCCGCTAGACTTTTCCACAATGAACTTGTTGAGTGTAGAAAGGATAGCTGCAGCACGTTCATCCTTGTACCAGAGGTAATCCCAGGAAATACGCCATGGAATACGTACAGATTCCTTGTTGAATGTCCAGTAGGTCTTTGCAGCAGAACCGTTCTTCGGGTCTACAGCAACGCCTGCGGTATTGCTCCAGTCCGGGAACACGCCTGTACCACCGTCTTGAACCTTCTTCATGTAGGTGTACATTGCATCGAGAACGCCCTTCCAATCGTGGCTCGGGTCAACTTCGGCAAACAAGCGGATTGCAACAGGAGAGAAGTAACAAAGGTTGAGCACTGGGTCTGCTGTATGCCACATCGGGGTATCGCCAGAAAGGATCAACAAGTTGGAAGCGTTGATTTCCCATTCCCAAAGTGCATTGATAAGCTTCTTTGCATCGTCAAGGTACTGGGTCTTGCCAGTCTTCTTGTAAGCAATGATAAGGGACGTTGCGATATCAAGGTCAGCGTCAGTTGCGCTGGATTCGTCAAGAATGCCATAACCGCCCCAGTTGAAGGTGCTTGTAAGCCAAGGCATAAGGCCCGGTTCTTCCTTAGAATGACCAGCATACGGGGATTCACGGTAAGCCTTGCTATAGATCCAGATGCCATCGAATGTCGGCCAGTCTTCCATGAGAACAGAAATCATCATGCCGTAGCCGATACCTTCAGAAACTGTACAGCCACGCTTGTACATCGGAGTGCCCTGGGCTTCATCGATCCAGCACTTGGTATCAGTATGGGTCTGCCAAATCACGCGAGCCGGGTCCCAACCCTGAGCAACGTATTCGCCAAAGACTTCGTTAAATTCCTTACCGAGTTCCGGGTACTTTGCCTTTTCCTGAGAAAGGGTAATAACAAAGGCTTCCTTCCACTGCTTGTAAAGGTCTACCGTAATCTGCGGCTTCGGGCTAGCGACAGGCGCTGCCGTAGGGAGCTTTACGACCCAGCCAGTACCATTTGTGGAGCTAGAGCTTGCCGGCTGCGGCTGGTTACCGCCGTTTCCATTGCTAGAAGTCGGATTGTTAATAGAAGAACTTGAACCAGGAACCGGTTGTTCTGCAGAAGAAAGACCAGGATTTTCGCCACCATTGTTACTAGAAGAAGATTCCGGAGTCTGGTTCTCTGGATGCAATACTGGCAAAACGTTAATGTCGATTACAGAAACATTTTCTCCTATTACAAGAGTGCCTGTAGCAATATCAAAACTACCGACCGTGTTGCCAGCGACATCGGTAACGATTCCGCTCGGATAAATCACAAGGCCATTGGCCTCGTCGTACCACGCATCTTCAGTAACAACAGGTGTAGAGGAGGCTGCCGTGCTACCACTGCTTGAATCATCACCACAAGCCGTAAAAGCAAGGGCAAATGCAGAAAATGCCGCTGCAACCAACAAACCTTTCTTTTTTAGCATAAAGGGTCTCCTTAAAATTGAAATCCGGCCCAATCTAAAGCACAAATCTTACCCTAAAGATAGATTTCCAAGACTTTCTTTTAAAGGCAATTTCGCTTACGAAAAACTTTCGTTAACTCGTTTTTTACACACAAAGTGACACAAAAAGTCCCGGCTTTAAAGTCCAGGGCTAAATAGACGTGATGAACGTCACACCGGCAAAATCAGAATGCTTAAAATGAAATAGAGGGAACGCTTGCAATCAGCTTTTTCGTATAATCATTCTGCGGACCGGCAAGCACCTCGCTAGCAACGCCTTCTTCCATAAGCTTGCCCTTGTACATAACCATTACACGGTCAGAAATCGTGCGCACCACCTGGATGTCATGACTTATAAAAATCATGCCCAAGTTCAAGTCCTTGCGAAGACTATCAAGCAAATGCAGCACCTGCGCCTGAACAGAAACATCCAACGCGCTTGTAACCTCATCGCAAATCAAAACCTGAGGTCGCATCATAAGCGCGCGAGCTATGCCAAGGCGTTGACGCTGTCCGCCAGAAAACTCATGCGGGTATTTTTCAAGTGCGCTTTGCGGAATGCCAACTAGTTCCAGATTTTTCTTAGCAAGGGCGTCACGTTCCGCAGTAGAAACACCCTTATAGCTTAAAGGGTAAGTCAAGATTTCATGGACCGTATGGCGAGGGTTCAAGCTGGAATACGGATCCTGAAAAATCATCTGGATATGTTCGCGAGTCTTTTTCCAGACTCGTTCCGAGCCAACATCTATTTTGGAGCCATCAAAGAACAATTCGCCAGAAGTCCAGGGCACAAGGCCAACAAGCGCTTGTGCAAGCGTAGACTTTCCGCAACCCGACTCCCCTACAACGGATAAAATTTCTCCGGCATTCAAATCAAATGAAATAGAGGAGACCGCCTCCACATAACTGACAGCACGCGAAAGCAAACCGCCTCGCAGCGGGTAGCGAATGCAAACATTCCTAGCTTCTAACAGACTAGCCATTGTTTTCTAGTTCGCCATCGAGCGAATTCAGGGCTTCTTGCACATTTTTTTCGGTTTCAGTCAAAATTTGACGGCAACGGCGAAGCAACACGGTTGCTTCCTGCACCTGGGTGGCAAGTTCATCGATGCCCATGTCCGAATGGTCGATTTTCGTCAAAATTTCTTCCAGACGGTCCATTGCGTTTTTGTATGTCATATTCGCTTCACTCATGGGTAGGAATATAGTTACATTTGCTAAGGATGTTTTTTAGCAAGCTAGTTTTTAAGCGGACTTTTTCAATAATTTTCGCAGCTTTCTGCTGCGGGACGCTTTTGGCATGCCTAGATGTTCCAAGCGACTACGAAAGAGGCATCTTTCTAGAATCTGCAAACATACTTCTAATAAAAGAAAATGGCGACACCTTGAAAACCATGCAGGTTCCGGCAAACGAGAACTTCAAGCTTTTTATAAAGACGGAACCGCAGGAATTGGCTAGCGAGCTCAACATAACCTGGTATGTGGGTAAAACAGAAATTTCAAAGAAACCGGTATACGCCTACAAGGCAGGGAACGAAATTCCAGACAGCGTATCCATAAATGACAATGCGGGCAACTACATTGGCAAAGCGATACACGTCACCCAAAATACGCCACCCGTTTTCGAAAAACTGATAAGCCCCGAAAATGGAGATACCTTAAAAAGTTACGCAAACGCACCTATACTTTTTAAATGGGAAGCATCCGACATCGACAACGACGCTCTGACGTACATCCTTGAAGTCGACGGCAAAGGCTACGCCACAGGGCGTTCCAGTTCCGTTTACCAAGGAGGCTTCACATTCGGCAAGCATACTCTTCGCATTATAGTGCAAGACAATTTCAACAATGCAGACACCTCTAGTGCAACCTCGTTTTACATAAAAGACAAGGAAGAACAATGACAAGATATTTTGTTTTCTTTCTTATCTTTTTGAGTTTGCTTACCGCATGCTCCGAGGGCGACAACTACCTGCAAAAGGCAGACAGTTCAAGCATTCTTGTTAATGCATATATCGGCAACGAGTACGATACCATTAAAAGTATCGATATATCAACATTCGATACCATATACCTAAACGGAAGCGCAAGTGCTAACGGGACCCTCAAGTTAAAAACCTACTTTTGGGATAATGGCAACAACGTCCGCTTAAACGACTATCAATTCAAGGCAACCTACCCAAAGCCGGGCGTTTACTCCCCTGTATTTAGCATTGTCGATTATTTTGGCGACACTCTTAGAGACACGCTGCAAATAAGGGTTTCAACACCACCTGTACTGGACTCGGTAAACTTTACACCAAAGCACATGAGCATGGCGATGCCTGCCGATTCCGTATACTTTGCCTGGAACCTTTTAAAATCAGAAAACGAAAACACCTACAACTTCAGCTTGATTTGCGGGAACGATTTCAAGATAGACACCATTTTAACAGAACCGTTCTATTCGCACAAGCAACCAATGCCTGAACTTGAATCATGCAACTGGCATGTTTCGTGCAAAAACATTTACGGGATCGAAGGGAACTCCCTTACAGGCGCATTCAGCACCGCAGGGAACTCTGGACTAGGCCGCATTAACGGGATAATACTTGCTTCGGGCATTTCGACAAGTGATATCGTTCTAACGCTTTCTACCGACAGTACGCAAGACACGTTAAAGTTAGACTCCTTTAATTTTGATACTCAAAAGCTTTCTGCGGCAAAATACACGCTCAAAATAGAAGTTCCAAAATATAAGGATTACACTCCTGATTCGGTAGAAGTCAACCTACATGAAGGATTCTTTCTACACACAGCGCTTAGATTAATCGACAAGACAGCACCCGAGTTCCCAAGCCTTGCAAGCGATACCATTCCATACACTCAAAAATTGATACTCCCTATCAAGAATGAAGGTTTGCCGCTTACCCTCGGGAAAAGAACAATCTCTCTAGACAACAAGGAAGTGGAATCAAGCATAGACGATGACACTCTGCAAATCCTGATTCCGGAGTACCACTTGCCAATTTGCCGAGAGCTTTCCATAAGCATTACCGATGCGGCAGCAAACAAGGCTTCTAAAAAACTTTATGTATGCCCGCAAAGCACCTGGGCAAAAATAAACAACGATACAACCATTACAACAAAAGACTCACTCGACATTTTCTACCAGGAATTAAACCCTTACAACCTTAAGGTAAAATACATTCAATGGTCAACACCTTATAGAGACATTATCGCTGTACCGATGCCGCTTGATGAATTTGGGTATGCAAGCATAACATTCCCGAAAAACATTTTAAACGAAGGCTTACACAAAATGCAAGTAAAAACGGTATACGAAAACGGCCTTCAGGTATTCTCCTATTTTAACTTGGAGGTTACCAGGTGACACTTCGAATTTTTGCGTTACTGCTTTTTGCACTTTTTATTTGCAGCTGTGGCGACTCTGTACAATACAAGGAAACAGAGCCAAAATTCCTTGTCGATAAAATTTTCGACGTTCCAGAAAACTCGTACTACATTCTAGACACGCTCGAACCCGCAGATACCGTATTCGTAAAACAGGGGCAGACAAAAAGGCTTAGGGCCGCAGCCTACCTAGAAGATAAACTGCTAGACACAAACCGTCTGCCAGACTACTATTTCTTTAGATTCTGGAATTACGGGAACAACAACTACACAACAGAACACATTACCGTTCAAGCAGATTCTACACGTAACAAGGCATGCATTTACTCCATAGATTTTTTTGGAGACACAACCATCACATGCATCCACATACTCATAGACACTCCTTTCGAGCTCAAGGCCAAAAGCCCTGTCAACAATCAAAGCCCAATCGACCTGGGCAAACCCACCAAATTCAAGGTTGAAGCACTCGGCATTGATCCTTGGGAAAAGGCTAGTTGTGACCTTTTCGTTTCTAGTGAACTCAAGGACTTGCACAACGCAGGTTCTCTAAAAAAATCAAACTTTGACTGCAACAAGGAACAGTCAATAACATTGACTGACAATGGCAAAGAAGTTTTTTACTGGACTGTTACCGCAAACCTATATGGTCAAAAAGATACAACAAAAGTTTCTACCGAGCCAATGCGATTCTTTGCTAAGCCAAAAAACAATGAACCAGTCGTAATCCTGCCCATTGTCTACGAAAATGCACGAAGCAAAAGTAAAAATGGAATTTTAACATTAACAAGCAACGACTCAACCGCCATGCAGTTCCAAATAGCAGGAGATACCATTCTCTACATTCAAGGACTAAGCAATAACGCAAGCTACAAGGCTGTCGTTGAAGAAACCAAGTTCACGGACTACGCAAAAGATTCCATAGAATTTACCGTTCTCGAAAATGCATTCACATTACTCGACACCTTGAAACTGATTGATAAAATCGCACCGGAAGCGATTCCCTTGCAGCCTAGTTTTGCGCATGAAGACTCCATACGATTCTTTGTTGCCGAGAATGGTTCTGGGATCAATGCTTTAAAGACTGCGGTCACCATTTCTGGCACTAGCGATTCCATTGCCTACAGGTACAATGGTTCAAGAATTGCATTTGCACTAAACTGCCACACCTATTGCAACGCCTACATTCATCTAGAAGACAATGCAAAAAACAGGGCCGATCGCAAAGCATGGAAAATAAGCTTTGAATTGGATTCCATAAGAATCACGGGACCATTTCTAAGGGAAACGGCCATAAAAACGGAATTGCAAAATGAATAAGCTAATAACGATTTTCGTTTTACTTATAACAGCATTCGCATTCTCTGAAGGCGAACGCATTTTGCATGTTTCTGCCCACCCGGCAAATACAGAAATCTACGTAACCGAAGGCTACCCCGATTTTTCAAAGAAAGCCGAATACATTTCACCCGCGGCAATTCCTGTAGAATACGACGCTCCATCAATCCGCATAACACTATTCAAGCCAGGTTTCAGGGATTCCACCATTGATGTATCAATACCTAGGCTAGATGAATCGTACCTGATGGTAATGCTGCAAGAAGAAACTCGAGAACAAGTTCTTGAAGAGCAGGAAAAGGCAATAACCAAAAGGACTCATAGAATTGTTGGCAACTGGATGCTCCTCGGAAGTCTTTTACCATACGGTTTCGCTATCACTACGGCAATTTTAAACAAGAATGCAAACGACAATGCAGAAGACATTCAAAAGAAGCTTTCTACACACAAAATTGAATCAGAAAAAACAAGACAGTTGGAAAGTGATTTTAGGGATGAACGCCGTAGCGCAAGAAACTACAAAAAGGCAACTCTATGGAGCGCTGGCGTAGGCACGGCAATCCTTGCGCTTGGACTTTACCTGAGGTTCTAATGAAAAAGTTTTTTATACTAATCGGTTTAATCGTATGCGCGCTTTATGCCAGAATGCCAGCCGAAGGTGAATCCGTTGATGTTGAACTAAAATCAGGCCTTAAGCAAAGAGCCAAGTTCGTGGGCATTCACCAAGACACAATCTTGCTCGGAGGCTACATAAAGAACCAGTTCTCCGTGGTACGTATTCCAAAGTCGTCATTTGCAAATATCAAAAGCAAAGACGGCGAAATGCTTTCCCTTGAAATTGAAGAAGACATTGCGCCAGAAGATTCCACAGACAAAGTGGATTCCGTTCAAGCAGTTCTTCCAGATTCCAGCACACAAATTGCAGAAATCGATACCACAAAACAAGATTCAGCAGGCATTGTTAAAGACTGGAAAGGTAAAACTCTATTCATTCCATTCAACCGCCGTCCAATAGACAGTTCGTTTACGGAGAACTTGCAAAACGTTCTATTCGCCTTGCTTGATGAAGAACGCTTAAACCCGGTAAAGCCTAATGAAACCGAACTTGATGGCTGCACAGAACCGTCCTGCATTATCAAGGAGGCAAGGGAAAACCAAGTTAAGGGCGCTTTTTTTGGCAATGTTCAAGCGGCTCCAAGCGATAGCATTCTTATCGAACTTACATACTTTAACGAAAACAATGCTGAGCCCGAAGAAGCAAGCTTTAAAGTTTCAAGCAAGAATCCGCTTGCAAGCGCTGTAGCAAGCGAAGCAATGCACAACGCCCTTTTGAAGTTACTCGGCAAAGAAGTCAAAGTCACTGTTCCTGACACCATATATAAAAGCCCAACAGTACATTACGTTTATGTAGAAACCGAACCCGAAGACGCACTGCTTTCAAAAACAGGAGAAGAACCTATTTGCAGGACCCCATGTTCCTTTGCAACGCAGGACACGGGTTCCATAGAAGTATTTGCCTATTGGGATGTTGATGAACATTTGTGGGCCGCCACAACAAAAATTCATATTATACCAGGAGACACAGCAAAGGCATCCGTAAAGCTCCAGAAGGTAAACCCGGCTGTCTATGTGGTAACGCACCCTGAAGGGGCCGAAATTTATCCGGACCTTGATACAATCAAAACATTCACCTCAAGGCTCGGCGTTACTCCAAAGGCTTTGCAAACTAAAATACTTGGCGATGCCAAAATCAAAATTGTCAAGGAAGGCTACAAAGATACCACTGTCAATTTTTATGTAATGCCGACCGAAAAGAACAAGCTCGACATCAACTTGACTCCACTCACGATTCCTGCAGAAATTGAAGCACAACAGGAATGGTTCAAGGAACAAAGAAATAAAAAAATCGGAATCACGTTAATGGGAGCCTCGGTTGTTCCCTTGATCTTTGGAAGCATATTCACATACCTTGCAAGCAAGGATTATGATAAGGCAAAGGATATTCGAGAAGAGCTCAAAACACCGCATGTAGGCAATGGCACGCAATATGAAAAGAAAAAACAGGAGAATAAGGACATGGCGAATCGAGGAGACAAGAAATTGATTATAGGAATGTCCTCTTTTGGCCTTGCAGCAGGACTTTTAGTAACGGGAATCATTTTTACTTTTTAAATTTAGCCCTATGAAAAAAATCGGAATTTTACTTTTGGTGGCAGCCGCCCTTGTTTGCGCTGCCGAGGTCGCGGACTCTAGCCAGGTTGCTGCAGTTGCAGAAAAAGGTAACATTTACCAAAGCATTATCGGCTGGTACAATGAACACTTGAACTATGCAACAGTCGCACTCCTGATGGTTCTTGAAAGTTCCTTCATTCCGTTCCCATCGGAGCTTGTCGTGCCACCGGCTGCTTACCGCGCATTTCAACCAGACTCAGGCCTGAACATTGTCTTGATCCTTGTTGCTGCAACTGTCGGCGCACTCGTCGGGGCATTTATCAACTACTATTTGGCAAAATTCCTGGGCCGCCCTATAATCTGCAAGTTCGCTGATTCAAAGCTTGGCCACATGTGCCTTCTGGATTCTACAAAGGTTGACAAGGCTGAAAAATTTTTCCGTGAACACGGCGCAATTTCGACACTAGTCGGTCGCTTTATACCTGTGATCCGCCAGCTTATTTCTATACCGGCTGGTATTGCAGGCATGAAGCTTGTTCCGTTTACAGTCTTTACCGCAATCGGTGCGCTTGTATGGAACATTATCCTTGCCGTGCTCGGCTATGTTGCACACGGGCAGCAGGACATCATCCAAAAATATAACAGCGAACTTTCCATGGGCGTTGTAGGCCTTGTAGGCTTGTTCGTGATTTATATCTTGGCCCAAGCTTTTAGAAAGAAGAAGAAATAGGGGCTAGTGGTTAGACGAGAGAACGGGCCTTTGCCTTGTAATGCAATCTAGGACTGTTTAGGTATGGGGTCGC
>DCGZ01000146.1 GCA_002314675.1 Fibrobacter sp. UBA1765
CCGGTTATCCAGAAGGCTCTCGTCGTTCTCGACGGTGCTCCGTTCAAGTTCTTCGCAGCAAACCGTGAAGAATGGGCAAAGACCGAAAGCTACACCTACCCAGGCCCGATCCAGTACTGGGGTCCGAGCGAAGTTTGCGACGTTACCAACTTCACAATCAAGCTCGAACGCGGCGCAATGAAGGTTGCTGCTGCTAAGAAGGCTTCCAAGAAGGCTAAGTAATCGTAAGCCGAGGGTTGCGGGAGTGCCTGCACTCCCATAACTGAGCCGCAGATTCCCGGCCAAGCCGGGAACGACAAAAGGGACTCTCCGCAAGAGAGTCCCTTCTTTTGTTATAAAAAGCAGCATATTCCATTTTCAATTATATCGTGTGCGATACATTTTATATATTTGAACCATGCATAAAGAATTGAAACTGGACAATCAGCTTTGCTTTAGGCTTTACACGGCTTCCCGCCTGGTAACGCAAGCCTACCGCCCGTTGCTAGAAAAGTTGAACATCACCTACCCGCAATACCTGGTAATGATGATTCTTTGGGAAAATGACAACGTGTGCATCAGCACCATAACAGACCGTCTGATGCTAGAAACAAACACCGTCACTCCCCTGCTTAAACGCATGGAAGACCTTGGCCTCATCAAGCGAAAGCCAGGCAAGGAAGACGCCCGCCAAAAGATCATCAGCCTCACAGCCAAGGGCAAGAACCTGCAAAAGAAAGCTGCAGAAATTCCGTCCTGCCTTGTTAGCGAAATGTCCAAAAAGCACGTAAACTTAAAAGAATTGGGTTCCATCGCCCCGATTCTCGACAATTTGATCAAAGCATTAAAATAAAGGAGTCCATCATGGGTTGCGCAAATTGCAAAATCAGGGCACAGTACGACAAGAATCCAAAATCACTCATCGGACGCTTTTGGCGTTTCCACATCAATTTTTGCCCAGGTTTCAAGAAGTACCTGAAAAGCCTTAGCGAAGAAGAACGCATCGCACTCTGCCAAAAATACGACATCAAGTAAGCGCCCGTGAAAAAGCTCTTTCATAAAATCAAGCCTGCGCTGCAAAAGCTTTCGTTCAGGACAGGCGTCATCGTTCTAGCCTGCTGCATTCCATGCTATATCATATCCTTTGCACAAATGGCTTTGGATATAGATGCCGCAGTCAAAGGAGTTTTGTGGGTAGTTTTCTTTGGGCTAGCAAAAACATTCCCGTGCAAGGCTTTTTTTCTAAATTACCTTGCACAGCCATCGGCTAAAAAATCATTAGGTCAAAAAAGACTAAATGAAACGCGTCGCCTTTGTAATTCTGCTTTTAACATTTCCTCTTTTTGCCAAAGCTGTTTCTGAGTTTGACAAAAAGTTAAGCATTCGCGGGTTGATTTTATTCAACTACATTGCCTTGGATTTTTACGACTTCAAAGACGGCACTCTTCAAACTAACAATCCCGTAGAAGTCGGCATTGGCCTAGGTTACGGAGATTTTTCCTTTGACATTCAATACGCACTCCCCTTTACAAAAGACGATCGTTCTTCTGCCTCCAAAAATTTTGATTTTGCAACAAGTTATTTTCCGGGCAATTTTTTGATAGACGCCTGGATCAAATACTACAACAGATTCTCCTATAATGATGAAGAGAACAAAAACAATGTTGAAATAGAATTGGAGTTTGCCAATTACGGCTCAAGGGTTCTCTACATTCTAAATGGAGAAAACCATTCCCCTCGTGCGGCATATTATCTGGATAGAAAGCAAAACATTTCCAGTGGTAGCGTGCTTGTTGGTGCAGATATTCAACGAGCTAGCATGAAAAATGACGGAGAAAACGATTTTCTAACCGAGTGGGAGCATCTAGACTATGCGGGGCCACAACTCGGAGCATCGTATACATTCCTGTTCAACAATCCAAAATATTTCATGAACATATTCGGTGTGTTGGGTGTTAACTTTGGCTACAACGAACGCAAGGAATCGTCCATATTCCTTCCTGAGACTGTAATCAAAATGGCTTTCGGCTATGCCGGTGACAACTGGGCGTGGAACATTGTATTTGGTTCAAAAACAACAAATCGCTTCGAAAGTTCCGAAAATTTCGATGCTTTTTTTGAAGGAAACTTCAGCACTCTTATAGTTCGCAGGTTCTAACACCAAAAATTTTATATAGATTAGTGGTATGGATTTTTCATTACCGCAATTTACGACAATCCACCACCGCAATGTGTGGGGTGAATGGGAATTTGTCTTTGAAGGCGAATTCCTTTGCGGATTGCGATTTATCGCAGACAGAGACCTGCTTTCCACAGGGCATCTAACCGAATGCGTTTTCGAAAGATCCATTCAAGAACATCTAGAAGACAAGAAAATTACCAAGGTATACAAAAAAGTTTCTACCCAATTGCTTGAATATCTCGAAGGCAAGCGAAACGATTTTGATCTGCTTTTAAAGCTCCACGGAACGCCCTTCCAAATAAAAGTATGGGAAGCGCTGCTCCAAATTCCGTATGGAGAAACCTGGACTTACAAGCAGCTTGCAGAATTCATAGACGAGCCAAAAGCTGTTCGTGCAGTTGGTGGAGCATTGCACACAAACCCAATCCAAATAATACTCCCCTGCCATAGAGTTATCGGCAAAGACGGCTCAATGACAGGCTATGCCCTTGGGATTCGCCTAAAGCAAAAGCTCCTGGAACTTGAAGGTGCAATGCCACTAACATTTTTGGAATAAAAAAGTGCACCACCGAATGGCGATGCACTTTTCACTCAAACAACAAATTCGTTTTTATTTTGCAGGAGCTTCTTCAACAGGGGCTGCTACAGGCGCATTTTCAACAGGCAGTTCTGTTGATGCTGCCGGAGTCGTTTGAACAGGAACAGCTTCTGGGTTTGCAGGAGCAGAAGGCGTTGCATTGACTTCCTGTACTGAAGTTGTTTCTGACGGAGTTTCGGTAGCCTTTGCAGTTGGAGCAGTTGCCGTTTCTTCGTTCAGAATTTCTTCGAGCATTTCGGCAGCCTGGATAAACTCATTGGTTTCCATGCACTGTTTCTTTTCAAGAAGTGTCTGCAACTGCTTTTTCTGGGTTTCCTTGTCACCTTCTGCAGCGGCAATGCCAGCGAGCTTAAAGAGCGTTACACAAGTCTTGTTGCCATCCGGGAATTCCGTAGCCAGGCGGTTAAGCAAGACCTTTGCCTTTTCAGGCTGTTCCGCTTCTTGCAAGCAGAGAGCCATCCAGTACAAGGATTCTTCTGCCATTTCGCCAGTCTTTACCTGTTCAAAAACCTGCTTAAAGCCATCGAAGGCAATCTTGTATTCGCCACGCAAAAAGTCTGCACGGGCCGTATTAAACATCGCTTCGGTTTCAAGGAGCAAGTTAGCTTGCGCTTCAATGCTATCCAAGGAAACCGGGGCTGCAGGTGCTCCACTTACCACGACCTTCTTTGCCAAAATCTTATCGGACTTTCCGAGAAGCATGTCCAAACGGTATGTCAATTCTTCATGGCGGCTTTCGTTTCTGCTGGATTCATCTGCAGTACGATTTGCAAGGATTGCGACATCAGCCTTGATACGGTTAAGCATCTTGGCATTTTCTTCAGCAATGGCCTTTTGTTCTGCAAGCGCAACCTTCAAGGAATCATTAGCCTTTCGCAAGGAATCAAGGCGATAGCTAACCTTCTTGACATCGTTTTTCACGTCATCACGAAGTTCATCGTTCATGAACTGGATATCTTGCGTTGTAGCACAGCCAACAAACAGGCTTGCAAACAGGGAAAATGCAATTAAGGATTTTTTCATAAGCACTAGTTAAAAGTTGAAAGTTATAGGAATCAGGAGTCAGGGCGCACCTTCGGTGCTTTGAGGTGTAAGGTCGACGCAAAGCGCCTAGAGGAAATGTTGCAATCGGCACTAGCACTTGTACTCTAACGACTGCTCTAGATTGCCACGGGCCTAAGGGTCCTCGCAATGACAAGT
>DCGZ01000145.1:0-7791 GCA_002314675.1 Fibrobacter sp. UBA1765
GCGTTCATTCTGGCATCTTGCATCTTAATTACCTCAAAGTGAGCGTAGCAAACGACCTCACTCCTCAAGCACCGAAGGTGCGTACCTCATCACGATTCCTGGATGGCCGTGCTTCGCTCGCAAAGACATAAAAGAATACTGTTTCTTGTATCTTGCGTCTGGCTCTTGCATCTTAATCACCTCAAGCACCGAAGGTGCGACCTCATTCCTGTTTTCTGTCCTCTTTACTCTGTCTTCTGAATTAAGTATGAATATTTCCGAAAATACAGCCTGGCTTTTTGATTACGACTTGACGCTTTACACGGCGGATGAGCATTATGTGCTCGAGTCGCTTGACCATCGCATAACGCTTTTCTGCCAGAATACTTTGCAGAGCGATTGGGATACGGCAACAAGAATTCGTAAGGAATATTTGCAAAAGTTCGGTACGACCCTTTCTGGGCTTCGTGCCATGCACGGTGTGGATCCCGATGACTTCTTTGATTTCATTCATACGCGCATTGGTTTGGTTTACCCGCCAAGGTCTCCTGAAAAGCGCGCTATCATTGAAGCCTTGCCAGGTCGCAAATTCATTTTCACGAACGGTCGTTTTGACTGGAGCTTTGCCGGTCTAAAATCCATGGGAATCTTGGATTTGTTTGATGGCATCTTTGATTTGTCGCTCATGCATTGGGAAGGCAAGCCCGCAACTTCGGCGTATGACGGTGTAAAGAATTTTCTGCGTGTTCAATATGGCGGAAACTTGCCGGAACATATTGTGATGCTTGACGATTCGGAACGCAACTTGCTCGGTGGCAAGGAAGCTGGCTTTGAAACAATCTATGTGAATCCAAAACTTTCTGAAAAGGCCTTTGACGCACAGATAAAATCCATCTTCGAACTTCCGCAAATACTCGGATACCAACAACTAATAACTAATAACCTTAATCATGTTTGAACATCTTACCGCCTGTTACAAAGAATCTGAATACCCGGCGCTTGCAGAGCAGCGTAGGGAGTGGAGCGTTACCAAGCCTTTCAAGGGCCTTCGCGTTTTAGACAATACGCCGGTGTTTCGCAATACGCTTTTAAAGTACGAGGCTTTGCTTGCCGGCGGTGCGGAACTTTATGTTGGCAAAACTTCTCTTGTGCCAGGCAATGCCGATGTCCTTGCGGAACTTGAAAAGGTTGGAATCCCGTTTGTTACAGAAAGTGACATTGCTGAGAAGCGTTGCCCTGAATTTGACATAGTCCTTGACTGTGCGGGAACTTTTGCAACTTTAAATCCAAGGTTTGGCTTTGTGGAACTTACGCGCTCAGGTCGCGATGCGTTTGAAAATTGTAGCAAGCCGGCGTTCATTGCGGATTCCAGTGAAATCAAGAAAATTGAAACTTCGCTTGGCACGGGCGAGGGCTTCTTTAGGGCAATGAAAAATTATGGCATGCCTGAAAATTCTGCTTGGCAAGGTAAAAAGCTCCTTGTGTTTGGAAGCGGCAAGGTTGGTTCTGGAATCATTACGTATGCGCTTCGCTATGGTGCAAATGTTCAGGTTGTAACGGATGCAAGCCTTGAAAACGATTTGAAGGCAAAAGCAAGGTTCATTGATTTTCGCGACGTAGCCGCAACTATAGAAGCCATTGAAAATGCAGAAGTGATTGTGACTGCTACGGGCAAGCGTGATGCTTTGAACCGTGCAGAACTTTTGCCGGCCTTAAAAAACTCCAAGGCAATTTTTGCAAACATGGGCGTTGAAGACGAATATGGCGCAGAGATTCCTGACAATAGAGTTCTCTACAATAAAAAGCCGTTGAACTTTAGCCTCGAAGAACCGACGCATTTAAAGTTTATCGACGCGACGATGGCATTACACAATGCTCTTGGCCTTGAACTTTTAAAAGGTAACCTACCTTCGGGAATCATTGAAAATTCTACAGAACTAGAAAAGCATATCCTTAAAGTCACAAAGGAACATGGCGAAATCTTTTAGGGAAAAAACATAGAATCTAACTTTTCTGTTTTCTGTCCTCTGTCTTCTGTTTTCTAAATTAAAACATAGAGTCTAACTTTTCTGTTTTCTGTCTATGCTTGATGTACTTTCTTTTGACTTTATGCAAAATGCCCTTATTGCTGGCTTGCTTGTGGCTATCGCTTGCGGCGTGATGGGATCGTTTGTCGTTGTTAATAGGCTTTCGGGTGTCGCTGGTGGAATCGCACATGCTTCTTATGGTGGCGTTGGCCTTGCTTGTTTTTTAGGCTTTTCACCGATGCTTGGTTCCCTTGGATTTGCGATTCTTTGCGCCTTGCTTATGGGATTTTTGACTTGGCGTGACCGAGACAGGGCCGATACCTTGATTGGCGTGATTTGGGCCGTTGGCATGGCGCTCGGCGTGATTCTTACGGACTTGACACCGGGGTATAGTGGTGACATGATGAGTTTTTTATTCGGTAGCATTTTAACTGTGCCTACGGAACTTCTGTATTTAATGGGAGGCCTGCTTGCTGTTATCTTGGTAACGGTTTCTGTTTTCTTTAGACGCTTTTTGGCAATCTCCTATGATCCTGAATTCTCGTGTGTTCGTGGCGAGCGAGTTTTGCTGCTTTACCTACTTTTGATTACGCTCATCGCCTTGACTGTTGTTATGGCTGTGCAGGCCGTTGGCCTTATTCTTGTGATTGCGCTTTTGACATTGCCTGCCTTTATTGCCGAAGCTTATGCGAAGGGACTTGTGTCTATGATGGTCATTGCGTCTGCGATTTCAGCGATACTTGTAGTTGCAGGGCTTTTTATTGCCTATTCCTTTAATTTTGTAACAGGCCCTGTGATTATTTTGCTAGGTGCTTTGGTATATTTGGTTCACCTTGCTGTAAAGAAATTGTCTCGTTAAGAATTCAATCAAGTTTTTATTATGAAAAAAATAACAGTTATTCTATTTGCTCTTTTGACTGCGCTTTGTTTTGCCGCAGAAGGTTCTCTTTTTGACAACCCGGATATTACGACAAGCTATTCTGAACTATTGCAAGAAAAGAATGCTCGTAACGATTCCTTGCTCCCGGCTCTTGATGGTGACAAGGCCTTGGCTGAAGTTTTACGCCGTAACCCGAACTTGTGGAGCATTCAAACACTTGATAAGCATGGCGGCAAGGTTTTGACAAAGCTTAAGGCAAGCATCATTTATATCGATGGTATTCGTGAAGAAACATTCTGCGAACTGGTAAAGGGCTCCGAAAGCAATGCAAGTGAATGGAATTTGCGCATTGGCGTTGACTTTGTATCCGCGGGCTCCAATAATGTGGATGCGCATGTGGCCCTCTGCTTCAACATGGTCCGTGATGAACTAGGCTATCAAATTTTGGAAGCGGGCAAGGTTGTTACGATTCCTCCTAAAAAGGTGCTTGACAAGATTGAAGAAAATGAAATCCCGGCTGTGCTTGATGTAGATATGCAGCAGAAAATTCTTGGCATTAGTGAAAATGTCGAAATTGAAGGCAAGTGCCCGAAGGATATTGATTCCTATATAATCTTGCGTGACGTTTGGACTCAGGTAAAAGATATCAAGATGGATTTTTTTGTATTGAATGAAATGCTCAACCGAAAGAAAAATGGTGGCAAGTCTGTGCAGTCTTGTGCATTCAGTCGCGAATGGAACAAGAAGTATCAGGAATCCGTTTCGTTTGAATGCAATATTGATGAAAACTACTGCGATTACCACCAGTCTGAAAGTGGCAAGTCAACATGGGACATGGCTTTTGAAAACAATCGTTTTGAATACCATAACTCCAAGTTCCTGTTCTTTAATGTGGGTAAAAAGAGTATCCACAAGGGTGGGACCATGATGGATTTGCGTATACAGCGTCTTTCAAAAAACGTGTTTATTGAAGCTTATTTGAATGACAAGAATGATCCGGTGTCTCTTGGCCTTTTGATTGTCCCTGAAGATGACGATGATGAATGGGAGTACGAAGACGAATAGTTTTGTGTTCTTTGTAGAAGAACTCGCCGTTCATTCACAAACGTCCTCGCTTCGCTGCGGATTGTTTGCTCATGAAGGGAGTTCTTCCCCCAACATTTGTTAAACTATTCGCTGTTGGTTTTGACGGTGAATATGAAGACGAATAGTTGATTTCAGTCATCGATTTAAAAAAAAATTTTGTTCTTTTCAATTTTATTATTACATTTAGCTTTAGAAAATATTGCGAGGTTTTTATGAAGAAGTTCTATGCTCTAGCTCTTGCTAGCCTCATGGCAAGCCCGGTTTTGGCTGACGAATCTTTTGGTGGACTCGGAATCACCATTATCCCGGCCCGTGACGGTGGCGTTCGCGTTGTCGAAGTTATCAAGGGTACTCCTGCTGAAGAAGCCGGTATTGAAGCAAACGACCAGATCTTTGCTGTTGACGGCATCAAGCTTGCAGACAAGTCTTTTGACGGTGCGAAGGACGCTCTTCGTGGTACTGTTGGCAAGCCTCTTGAAGTTTCCATGGTTCGTGGTGTAGATACCTTGTCTATCACGCTTCGTCGTGGTCATATTCGTTTGAAGGATGTTTCCAAGGAATCTCTTGAAAACTGGTACGGCGATGAAATGGAATCCTATTCCGAAGAAGAAATGGCAGTTGTCGCTGAACAGGGCGCTAGCTCGAACCAAAAGCTTGTTGCAGTCCTTGAACATGGCCGTTCCATTAAGGATAAGTCCCGTGGCAACGATGTCAAGGCTATTTTCGTAGAAACAGAACCTGTTTTTGAACAGAAGGCCGGCAAGACTGACAAGGCTGCTCCTAAGGGCTCTGCAAAGTTGAAGGGACTTAGCCGTACTACAATCGCTTTTGAGGCTGTTGCAGGCAATGTTCGCATCGTGATTACCGACGCTAATGGCAAGGTCTTTGAAAATAAGCTTGTTTCTGCTAATGGCGGTGCTAACTTTGTTCCTTGGAATGGTGAATCTGTTCCTGCAGGTCGTTATTCTGTTTCTCTTGAACAGAATGGTGTTTCTACCAAGGTTGTCAAGGTAAAATAGCCTAATCCCACGGGGAGAACATTTTTGGAAAGGAGTATGTTGCTTGGCAATATGCTCTTTTTTTTGTCAAGACCAGCTGTGATAGTCTGTTTTATATAAATTAAATTGTGTCTGACATTTTTGTCGGAAAAGTGACTCTTTTTATGTTGGCGTAAAATATTGTTTTTGCTTTGCTTCCTTTTTTTATTCCAAATTGGAATAAAATTCTATCTTTTTAAAGTAATTTTTTAAACGAGAGGAACAAATGGCTATTGCAGTCTTTATTCTTTACTTGCTGATGATGCTTGGCATCGGTTTCTATTTCTCTAAAAAGGCTAACAACCTGAATTCCTATTATCTTGGTGATCGTGGAATGAACAAGTGGGTTGTTGCCATGAGTGCCCAGGCATCTGATATGAGTGGCTGGCTTTTGATGGGCTTGCCGGGTGCTATTTACCTGAGTGGCCTTTCCGAAGCTTGGATCGGTGTCGGCCTTGCTGTAGGTACGTATTTCAACTGGAAGATTGTTGGTTACCGTCTTCGCAAGTACACGCACTTTTGCAACGACTCCATTACGCTTCCAGATTTCTTTGCAAATCGTTTCCGTGACAAGACTGGCGCAATTCGCATGATTGCCGCTTTCTTTATTTTAACATTCTTCCTGTTCTATACGACATCTGGATTTGTTTCTTGCGCAAAGCTTTTCTCTACAATTTTTGGTTGGGATTACACGATGTCACTTTGGATTGGCGTTGTTGTGGTTGTCGGCTATACATTCCTTGGCGGTTTCTTGGCTGTTAGCTGGACTGACTTCGTGCAGGGCATCTTGATGCTTGTGGCTGTTCTTCTTGTCCCTTCCGTGATTTGCTACTTGAATGGTGGCTTTGCTCCGACAATTGATGCAATGAACCAGGTTCAGCCATACTTGATGAACGTGTTTACGAATGCTTCAACTGGCAAGGCCATTACGATTATTTCGCTTGTGTCTTCGCTTGCATGGGGCCTTGGTTACTTTGGCATGCCGCATATTCTTGTGCGCTTTATGTCCATTAAGAATCCGGGCGAAATCAAGCATTCACGTCGCATTGCGATGACATGGGTTATTCTTTCCCTTGGTGCTTCTATCTTGATTGCTGTGTTTGGCCGCTATTACATTATGCAGAACGGTATTGCCATGGAAGATCCGGAAAAGGTTTTCATGGTTCTTGTACAGAGCCTGTTCCCGTCCATTGTGGCTGCAATCCTTATGGCAGCGATCCTGGCCGCTATCATGAGTACTGCTGATTCCCAGTTGCTCGTTTCTGCTTCTGCATTCAGTAATGACCTTTATAAGCGCCTTATTCGCAAGAATGCGAGCAACAAGGAACTTATGTGGGTTAGTCGTGGAGTTGTGATTGCCATCGCCTTGATTGCGGGCTTCCTTGCCTTCCAGGGCCGTCCCGGTGCTTCTAGTGGCTTCCTTGATGTAGTCATGAAGCTTGTTAGCTTTGCATGGGCTGGCTTTGGCGCTACATTTGGCCCTCTTGTTTTGCTCTGCCTCTTCTGGAAGCGCACAAACCTTGCTGGCGCCATTAGCGGTATGCTTGTAGGTGGCATCGTTACATTTGTCTGGAAGTTCTACCTTTCTGGTTTTGCCGCCTCTTGCGACATCTTTGGCTTGTATGAACTTGTTCCGGGTTTTGTTCTCAGCTTCATTACTATCGTTGTTGTAAGCCTTCTTACAAAGGCTCCTAGCAAGGAAATTGTTGAGGAATTTGAACAAGTTGATGCGACCCATTTTAGGGATCTCAAGCTGTAATTGAATTTATTTCAGTAATCAAAAAGCGAGTTCTCAAGCTCGCTTTTTCTTTTTATTATATTTGATGAAAGCTTGGCAATGTTTGTAAAAAGGTGGTTTTATGTTAGGTTTTGGAAAAAAGAAATTGAGTTCACAAATGGCTCTTTTGCTTTTGCTTTGGCAAGAAGCCTGCCTTGAACATTCAGTAGAAAACGATACGCTTTTGCCTGGTGCAAAGTCTGCTACAGAATCGGAAGAAAAAATCTTGGATGCTATTTACGAACGTGAGCAGGTTACTGAATCTTGGGATGATTTTAACAAGGCTTACTCAAGTTTTGATTCTGCAAGTGCTCGTGTTGAAACCTGCCTTCAGGTTCTGTCGAAAGCGGAATACGATTTTCGCGTAAAGACGGTCAAGTATTTGGTTGCAATGGCTTCCGCCTCTTTTGAAAACAATTCTCTTCAGCCGATTTCTGAAGAAGAGGCTAAGTTTATTCAAAGAGTAAAGACCGCTCTAGAAGTAAATGATGCCGATGCTTAAGTTTTGCTAAAAAAAATGTTTGGTAAAAAAAGAAAACCGAGTCTTTCAACTCGGTTTTCTTTTGTCTAGACGCGGCGTTGCTTGTGCGCTCGGCAATGGACAAGCAAGCTTGCCCGCTGCACTCGCTGTTACAGCAACTCAGCGATCTGGACGGCGTTGAGGGCTGCGCCCTTACGGATCTGGTCGCCTGTGAGCCACAAGGTATTGCCGTTGTCTTCGGCGAGGTCCTTACGGATACGGCCAACAAAGACGTTGTCCTGGCCTGCGCTTTCGAGCGGCATCGGGTAGACGTAGTTCTGCGGATCGTCCTTGAGAGTTACGCCCGGAGCTGTGCGGAGAACTTCACGGATCTGTTCAACGGAAACCGGCTGTTCGGTTTCGAACCAAACGGATTCGGAGTGGGAACGAAGGGAGCTAACGCGTACGCAAGTAGCACTGGTGCGAACATCGGAGTGCATGATCTTGCGGGTTTCGTTGAACATCTTCATTTCTTCCTTGGTGTA
>DCGZ01000145.1:7898-11974 GCA_002314675.1 Fibrobacter sp. UBA1765
GTTTCGATGATGTCCTTGTACTGCTGTTGGAGTTCTTCCATTGCTACAGCACCTGCGCCACTTGCACTCTGGTAAGAAGAAATATGGATCTTCTTGATCTTGGAAATCTTGTTGATCGGGTTGAGAACAACGACCATCATGATTGTTGTGCAGTTCGGGTTTGCGATAATGCCGCAACCGCCGTTTTCTGCCTTGTGGAGCGGAATGTCGCAAGCGTTCACTTCTGGAACGACGAGCGGAACATTGTCCATCATGCGGAAGTAGCTGGTGTTGTCGACAACGACTGCGCCGTTTTCAACTGCGATTGGAGCAAATTCCTTGGAAACGGATGCGCCTGCAGAAGAAAGAACGAGGTCAACACCCTTGAATGCGTCTGCGCATGTAAGTTCAACCTTGAGCTTTTCGCCACGGAATGTGTATTCCTTGCCAACGCTGCGTTCAGAAGCGAGGAGCTTGAGATCAGCAAGCTGGAAGTTGCGCTGTTCAAGAATCTTCATGAGTTCCTGACCGACTGCGCCGGTAGCACCCATAATTGCGACTTTAGGATTGTTCATTGTTTAGCCTATTGTTTGTTGTTAAAAAATTCCGGTGCAAGCTTAGCCAAGGCCTCGGTAGTTTCATCCCATTTGTCTTGTGCTAGCTTTAATTGTTCTTTTAGTTGTTCCGACTGCAGGTCACGGAATGAGTTGTCGTCGGAGGAAACTTTTGCGTGCACGGCGAACGCCGCTAGGCGTAAATGTTCTGCTGCAGCGATAAAATCCTTGTGGATTGCTATGGCATCATTTGGCTTGTAGGATCGCTGCAAGCGGCCATAGAATTTACTTGCCCTTTCCTTAACGCTTAATGCCTTGCTTGCAAGTTTTTCAGCTTCAAGTTCAGAAGTTGCAGAAACCTTAGAAAGTTCATCAATTGAATTTTTGATTCCTGCCATTTCATTGGAAAAGCTTCGCATTAGGTTGCAATATCTAGAAATGCCTGATTCCTGGGTGTTTTCTTGTTTGGGGGTAATGCGATTCGAAAAATCAATAAACCCGTGGTCAGGAGTCCTTGAAATGGTTGGCTTGTATATTGCCGTCCCTATCGCAAACGCTACGATTATCGCTGTAACGATACCGCCAGCAATGCGTTTCTTGCCTTGTAGAATCATTGTCTGTAGAAATGCAACAAGGGCAAGCGCAACAAAGATCAGTGCCACAAGGACACTGACCTGTTCAAGAATGGTCTCTGCAATCAGAAGATGGTTCATTGCTTAACAATGAAACTTGTTAGAACGGAAGACCGTCTTCTTCCATGTCTTCTGGAGCACCAATTGGAGCGCTGTCAAAGCCGCCCTGCTGAGGAGCACGGCCATAGGATTGCTGACCACCATTGTAGGAATTGCCTGCGTTATAGGAATTGCCGCCCTGGTAGTTGCCGCCATTCTGGTTGCGCGGGGTAAGGAGCTGGAAGGAATCCATAAGGATTTCTGTTTGGTAACGCTTCTGGCCGTTCTGGTCATCCCAGCTGCGGTAAGTTACGGAGCCTTCAACGAAAAGGCAGGAACCCTTGCGAACTTGCAATTGTTCGATTGTATCTGCAAGCTTGCCCCAGGCGACAACATTGTGCCATTCGGTCTGTTCCTTAGGTTCGTTATTGTTGTCGCGATAACGGCGTGAAGTTGCAAGAGAGAATGATACGCGCTTGCGGTTTGCTGGGGTCATGCGTGCTTCTGGGTCTTTACCGACATTGCCAATCAGCATCACTTTGTTCAAATATGCCATAATTGTTCCTATATTTTATTTGTTTTTGGTCGCAAAGATAATAAAATAGAGCAATTAGACAAAAGAGTGTTTTGAAAAACGCTTTGTTGTTAAGGCAATATTCTATTATTTAAGCGTTAATTTTAGCTTTGACTCAAATTCTTTTGAATTCGAGGTTGATTTTTACATCTGGATCCAAATATAAAACTCGTGAGTGACAAAATATGTCGGTTGAACTAGCTTTATCGAATTTTTCTAAAAATTTTCCACAAAAATTGCGTGGTTGCCGTCTTGGCGCAGTTTTGCACCCGGCTTCCATCGATTCCAACCTGCACCATACCCTGGATGTGCTCAAGGCATACAATGGAGACCTGTTCAAGCTTTCGGCCCTGTTTGGACCGCAGCATGGAATCAAGGGCCATACCCAGGACAACATGATTGAATGGGAAGGTTACACGGATCCGGAACTAGGAATCCCTGTGTACAGCCTTTACGGAACAAGCCGCAAACCGACCGAAGAAATGCTTAGCCATTGCGACGCCCTGTTCGTGGACTTGCAGGATGTAGGAGCCCGTTACTATACATTCATTTGGACACTCTACCTTTGCATGGAAGCTTGCGAAAGCCTCGGCATTCCGGTCATTGTCCATGACCGCCCGAACCCGATCAACTGTGTAGATGAAGAAGGCCCGACGCTTGATCTGAATTATCGCAGCTTTGTGGGCCTCCATTCGCTCCGTATTCGCCACGCAAAGACGATTGGTGAACTTGCGGAACAGTTCAAGGCGGAATGCTTCCCGAAGTGCGAACTTTACGTGATGCACATGCAAGGCTACAAGCGCGAAATGTGGTACGATGAAACTGGCCTCCCTTGGATTATGCCGAGCCCGAACATGCCTACCTTGGATACGGCAATCGTGTACCCGGGCATGTGCCTTTTTGAAGCGACAAACGTTAGCGAAGGCCGTGGTACCACACGCCCGTTCGAAATCTTTGGCGCACCGTTCATTGATGCCGTGGACCTTTGCAAGTACATGAACGGCTTGAATCTGCCTGGCGTGTACTTCCGCGAAAACTACTTCCAGCCTACATTCCACAAGGGCGCAGGCCAGATTTGCGGCGGTGCGCAGATTCATGTTTTGGATCGCAACAAGTTCCGCAGCTTTGACATGGCCGTGAAGATTCTTGAATATTTGTTCCACAAGTATCCGAAGGATTTTGCGTGGAAACAACCTCCTTACGAATATGAATACGAAAAGTTGCCGATTGACATTTTGTTTGGCAACGGAACATTCCGCAAGGAATTTGTAGAAAAGTAATAACTCAAGAATCTTATGCAGCAAAAGTGGAAAGGCGCCATTTATGGTGTCGTTGGGGCTATTTGCTATGGAACAAACCCGCTTGGCGCTCTTTACCTGTACCAAGAAAACGTTCCGACAATATCGGTACTTTTGTATCGTTTTGGCTTTGCGGCGTGCATGCTTTTTGCTCTGTTGCTCGTGTCCAAGAAATCCCTGAAAGTCACCTTCAAGGAATTGCGAATACTAGCAATCCTAGGGGTACTTTTTGGCATTTCTGCGTATACGCTCTACGCATCTTTCAAGTACATGGATGCTGGCATTGCCTCGACTCTTTTGTTTATATATCCGATATTGACAGCAATCCTGATGGCTGTGTTTTTTAAGGAGCGCATTACAAGGTTTGTTGTGCTCTCGATTGCCTTGGCAATGGCCGGAATAGCGCTTTTGTACAACGGCAGCGGTGAAGTCTCTGTCAGCCTTTTCGGTTCCTTATTGGTGTTTGTTTCTGCGCTTGCATATTCGATTTATATTGTAGTTGTGAATGCCGCGAACATTAAGTTCGGTGCAGTAAAGCTCACGTTCTTTGTGCTTGTATTTTGTGAATTGTTCTTTGTTGCTGCTAGTTTTTTGGCAGGCGAAACTCCAATATTACCGCCTTCGACAAATGCGTTGCTGTGGGGCTTGATGCTTGCTTTGGTCCCCACCGTTTTATCGCTTGTATTGACTGCAAAGGCTATTCGAAATGTTGGTTCTACTCCGGCTTCTGTGATGGGTGCCTTGGAACCCTTGACTGCCGTACTTATTGGCATTTTTGTTTTTGGCGAGTATTTTTCTATTCGTTATGCCTTTGCCATTGTATGCATATTGTCGGCCGTAGTTGTGATTGTTGCGAACAAGAAAAAGGGGCTTGGTTAGGATCTAGGATTTAGAGGTTAGAGACTAGGTTCTAGAGATTAGGGTAATTTTCTTGTATCTTGCATCTTAAATTGTCGGCTGTTGCTGACGTCTGTTGACTGAGAGGTATGAGGTCGCTTCG
>DCGZ01000145.1:12020-12203 GCA_002314675.1 Fibrobacter sp. UBA1765
ATGCTTCGCATCTAGAGGCTTTGGTTATTAAGAATTCAGAATGCAGAATTAGGAATGTCATTGCGAGGACCTTTAGGTCCGTGGCAATCCTGAGATTATGTAGTCGACTGTTTCTTGTATCTTGCGTCTGGCTCTTGCATCTTAAATTGTCGGCTGTTGCTGACGTCTGTCGACTGAGAGGTA
>DCGZ01000013.1 GCA_002314675.1 Fibrobacter sp. UBA1765
CCTCAAAGCACCGAAGGTGCGACCCACACACCTCAAAGTGAGCGCAGCGAACGACCAAACTTCCAACTTCCGTCTTCTAACTTCCAACTTCTAACTTCTGTATTCTGTTCTCTGTCTTCCGTCTTCTGTCTTCTACTATGTCTCCACTTGTAAAATGGTTCCTTGCTAATGCGGCGGCACTCCCCTGGAGGCCGGCCGCGCCGCGCGACAAGCGCGACCCATACGCCGTATGGATTAGCGAAATCATGCTACAGCAAACGCAAGTTGCAGCAGTCAAGGAACATTTCAAGAACTGGATGCAAGTATTCCCGACTGTACAAGCACTTGCAAGCGCAAGCGAAGAAACCGTGCTAAAGCATTGGCAGGGTCTAGGCTATTATAGTCGAGCTAGGAACATCCACAAAACGGCAAAAATCCTTGTAGAACGTTACAATGGCGAATTTCCTACCGACCGAAAAGAAATCGAGGCGCTCCCGGGCATTGGCAAATACACCGCTGGCGCAATTCTAAGTTTTGGATTTCACAAGGCCGAAGCGATTCTAGACGGTAACCTGATCCGTGTTTTTTCTAGGCTCTACAAGATTGATTTTTTACCGACGGCATCTGCCGAAGCGAGCGAACATTATTGGAACATTGCACGCGATTTTGCAACAGGTAAAGACGCCTACCTGCAAAACGAAGCTTTGATGGAACTGGGCAGAAGTGTTTGCAAGGTCAAAGCCCCAGATTGCAAAGCTTGCCCGTTCCAAAGCGAATGCAAATCCTACCTAGAAAATTGCACAGGCAAATACCCTCCAAAAAAAGAGCGCTCCTACACGGCGTGGTACGGCATCATTGCCATCATAGAAAACGCAAATGGCAAAGTGTTCGTGAACATCGGCGACTACAAATTTCTAAAGAACCAGCCGGCGTTCCCGCATTTTGAAACAAGCCCGCAACTTGCAGAAGGAATACCTGCAGAAATTGACCGAATAATCGGCAATGCAAAAATTTCGGATTTTCATTATGGCAAGGAATTTAAGCATTCCATAACACACCATAAAATCACCATGAAGCCCCTATTCATAACGCTTGCGGGAACATTCAAGGCAAACAAAGAAAGCTGGATAACAAAAGAGGAGGCTCTAAACCTCCCCTCTTCCCTTTGCCAAAAAGCATTGGCCAATAAATAAAAGGCATCCCTTATTTCTGCGATTTGATTTCCTGGATTTCTGCGTAATGCCCAAAGTGCCAAATTGAATTCACGGCCTTGATTGCAACAAGTATCGCAACCATCATGACCATCGACATAAATAGGCAAACGAACGCGTTCTGAACAAAGCCAGCCAAAACAAAACTAAAGAACGATACGACAACTACAGTCAACACATACGGAAGCTGCGTAACAATATGGTCCATCAGGGAACATTGCGCACCGGTAGACGCCATAATTGACGTATCAGAAATTGGCGACGCATGGTCTCCGCAAACCGCACCAGCACAAACTGCCGAAAGAGCGATGACACACAAGGTTTCATTGGCATCAAAGCTAAAGACCGCAACGGCAATTGGAGCAAGCACGCTAATAGTGCCCCAGCTAGTTCCCGTAGCAAACGCAAGAACTACAGAAACCAAAAAGATCATGGCTGGCAAGAACTTCTTGAAATTTTCAGCAGAGCCAAGCATTGTCGCAAAGAATTCGTTCGTACCAAGACCATAGCGAATAACGCTTCCAAACACCCATGCCAAAACAAGAATTGAAAGAGGCACGGCCATGTGCTTAATTCCATTCGGGATCGCCTTCATCAAAGAATCAAGCGAAAGAATCTTGCGGAACCGCAAATAGCACATAGTAAAAGATATCGTTATCACAGAAGAAATTGCAAGGCCGCGCGAAGCATCGGCATTAGCAAAGGCGTTCAAGAAATTTTCAAAGCTTAAAGCAGTCGAAAAGAATCCACCTGTATAAATGATGCTTGTAAGGGTCGAAGACACAAGAACAACTATCGGAATAATCAAATCAACAAACGAACCGTGAGCTCGATTCTGCGAACGTTCCACTTCTGCATAAGGGCGTTCTTCGCTAGAGAAAATGTCATTTTTGATCTGGGCATTATACTCATGGGCAAACATCGTTCCAAAATCAAAATTCAAGAACGCGATGATTGCAACCATCAATATTGTCAAAATGCAATAGTAGTTGAACGGTATCTGTCTAAAGAACAAGTCTATACCATTCACGTTTTCGGATTCAATGTAACCAGATACTGCAGCGACCCATGAAGAAATTGGCATGAGCATGCAGACAGGAGCCCCCGTAGAATCTATCAGGTACGCAAGCTTAGCGCGGCTTACCTTTTGCGAATCCGTAATGGGCCGCATAATTGTACCAACGGTCAGGCAGTTAAAATAGTCATCTATAAAAAATATGCAGCCAAGCAGGAGCGTAGTCAATTGGGCAGAACGGCGACTCTTCACGTGCCTTGCGGCAAAATTAGAAAAGGCAGCTCGCACACCGCTATTATTAATAAGCTCAACAAAAATACCGATCTGCACAAGGAACACGAGAATACCCATGTTCCATGTATCAGAAAGCACATCTAGCAAGCCAATCTTATTCCCATTGCCACCAACCATGGTAACAATCGCTTGGGGCAAAAAATTAAATAGCGTTGCATCCGCATGCATCAAGGCGGCGCCAGAAAGCGTACCAAACAAAAGCGAAGAATACACTTCCTTAGATACAAGCGCAAGCGATATCGCAACAAACGGGGGCAAAAGGCAAAGGGCTGTTCCCTTTATATCCCCAAAAGGCAATAAGACTACAGCGACATGCGCTAGCAGGAACAAGGCAAGCAGTACGAAATATGTTTTTCTTCGTTTAAAAAGCATTAGCCGTTCTTCCTAATATTTTCAGCTTCGTTTCTTACGAGCCTAAAGCCGTCCAGGAATTCATCAAAGCCCTTCTTGATTTCTTCGGCATTGCCTTCCCTACTTGCAAACTCATGTTTCTTTGCAACTTCAGAAAATTCCTTTGCACCAATCGTAAGCGATGTGCTCTTAACAGAATGGGCGACTATGCAATACTTTTTCCAATCTCCAGAAGCAAGTGCCGTCTTCAACTTTTCGACATTCTGTTCAAACTCGTCCACATAGATACCAAGGGCATCCATGTAAAGTTCCAGGTTGTCGGCACAATAGTGAAGGCCAAGCTGTTTGTCAATGATATTTTCAGAAGCGTTCCTTGCCTTGTCAAGAGCCTGCTGTACAAACGGCGAATTAAGCGCTGTTTTTGAAATCTTTGCAACCCCCTGAGGAATCAAAGGTTCCTGGACGGTCTTAGTTGCCGTCGGGTTCAAAATCGCATCTGCAAGGGACTTGATGACTGGCGAAGACTTTGCACGCAGGGCGTTTACCGACTCAACCCTGTGCACAAGGTTTTCTGGCAAGAACCTGAGCAAGATATTTTCAAGTTCATCGGTCTTGATCGGCTTTCCAAGGTAGCCGTCAAAGCCTGCGCGCTCGTACATTTCCTTCGCTCCGACAATGGCATTGGCAGTCAATGCGACAACAGGAGTATCTAAGCAAAGGTTCCCTTCCATTTCTTTTGCAAGCCTTAGCGTTTCTATGCCATCCATGCCAGGCATCATGTGGTCAAGGAATACAACATCATAATGAGTCTTCTTCATCATTTCAAGGCATTCCATGCCACTTGCACACATAGAAACGTCAACCTGCAAATGCTTCATCAGGTTCTTTGCGACATGCAAGTTCATGTTGTTGTCGTCTACAACAAGCACATGGGCATCTGGAGCAATGAAAGACAAAGTCTTTACGGTCTTTTTACGTTTGAATTCTTCATAGTGCTTTTTAAAGTCGCCGATTGGAGTCGCATCAACAACAACCTGAGAAAGCGAAACCGTAAAAGTAGAGCCCCTGCCATAGCGACTCTTTACAGAAATTTCTCCCCCCATAAGCTTAACAAGCTTCGAGGTAATCGCAAGTCCAAGACCGGTTCCTTCAACAGTCCGGTTCTGCACAAGGTCTAAACGCTGGAAGCTCTTGAAGAGCTTTGTGATATCTTCTTCGCGAATGCCGATACCGGTATCTTCAACCTGTATCTTCAGCAAAATCGTATTGCCGCCCCTAGATTCCTCGCTAACCTTGAACTTTACGGAACCCTTTTCGGTATACTTTACCGCATTGTTCAGCAAGTTAAGCATTATCTGCTGAATGCGAACAGAATCGCCAAGCATTTTTGCCGGAATCCTTTCATCCACATCGACTTCAAGAAGCAGGTTCTTTTCTTCGGCCTTAAGGCCAACCATGTTAGACACGTCGTTCAGGATCGAGCTAATATCGTATTCCACATCGACGATTTCCATTTTACCAGCTTCAATCTTGGAGAAGTCAAGGATATCGTTAATAATGGAAAGCAGGCTCTGGCTTGCACTCTGTATATCTTCGGCATAAGAAACAATCTGTTCGCTATGCGCTTCGCGAAGTACCATTTCATTCATACCCATAATAGCATTGATCGGAGTACGAATTTCATGGCTCATATTGGCAAGGAAGCTAGACTTTGCTGCATTGGCATCTTCGGCTCGAGTTTTAGCTTCTTCAAGTTCACGATGGTGCGCAATTTCCTTCTTCATTTCTTCATGCTCGTCAGCAAGGGCAATAATGAATGAAGTAAATGTCTTTTCTTCGCCAGCTCGAATAAAGAATACCTTATGATAACGATATTCTCCATTTTCCAAGGCTCTGCATTGGATATAGAACATGTTCTTTGTCTTCAGGGCGGCAACAACATCTTCTAGTTTTAAGACACCATCAAACATTGAACGGTCTTCAGGGTGTACTATTGCAGAAACCAGCATTGCAAAATACTTGGCGTAAGTCAATTCGTCGCTTTGCTTACCTTCCTTTATCCGGGATTCTACTGTATTGCCTATACTATAAGGTTTTGCAAGTCCTGTTTCAACATCAATAGAAAATACGGAATCATACATAGAGGCCATCGTGCCGATAATTTCAAGATTCTTTTGCGCCTCCCTCTTCATGCGAAGTTGCTCGCTTGCAGCATGGTTTGCCACGGCCCCATTTATAAAGCTACTTGTAACAAAAGCTCCGACAACAATAATCACAAAAAGTGCCATCAAAATGCTAAGCACAAGAATGTTATTCAAGGAATCATTCAAAGCCTCTTCTTCGACAACGAACGCAACAATGAACTTATTTTGAACCAGCTTGTAGAATACGACACATTCCATGTCATTGATATGGGTTACGATATAATTAGCTTCGTTCGGAACAGAATCTCTTTCAATATTTTGCAGCAAAAGCTTTATGATTTTTGCCTCGCCCACTTGCAAAGAGTCTGCCTGCAAAAGATTCCGGTGATTAATCAAAGAATCAGAGCTAGCCATAACAAAGCCGTCCGTAGAAACCATAAAGCTACTCTTCAAGCCAGTCAAGTCGACTTTTTCTGTATAATCCTGAAATGAATTAAACATTACATCTATGGCGATAACGCCCTTTCCATTAGCAAAGGCCTTACTGACTGAAATAAGGTACTTGCCAGTTTCTGCATCTACATAAGGGTCCGAAATTGCAAGCTTGCCTGAGGCATTTACCGCATTAGTGTACCAGACACGTTCCTTTACCACAAAATCCTTTGGCGCAACCCAGCCGCGACCGCTCATAAAATCATCGCCGTAGCTCACATACATGTCAAAAAAGCTGTTTTCAACTTCTTCCTTATAAATCCTGGATTGAATCTTAAGAAAATTTTCCAAAGTCTGGGCATCTAGATTCTCCATATTTTCAAGCGTGTAACTAGAAACCTTGATGGCATCAAGTGCGCGAGAAAGCGTATTGTCTAGATATTCAGAAGAAACGGCAACATTGCCAAGTCCCTCGTTCAAGGTCTGCTTTTTTACCACCTGGTAAAACGAGTTGAATATGTAAACCACGACTAGCAAAAGAACGGCAACCATCAAGACAAGCGTAAGCAAATATTCAACGCCGTTCAATTTCAAGAAATTCTTCTTTTGGCCAATATTTTTCAAATTAAAATCAACCATACAAAACCTATAATATTACCCAATATAAAGGTAGTATTTTCGTAAGCGCCATAATCAAAAGGTCACTTTTCATGACCCCAAAAAACAGATTGCATACAAAATAACGAAACAAAAATGTTTTAGGGGCCTGTTCAAAAAAACTCTCTACTAATTCGCTAGGGAAAAAGCTAAATTTGCACGCATGGCAATGTACTCCGAGGACGTAATCCAGCAATTAAAGGCCCATGCCGACATCTCCGTCGTCATTGAGCGTTTTTTGCCTATACGCCCTACAAGCGGAGGCAGATTTTTAGCCCGTTGCCCGTTCCACGACGACAGTAAGCCATCCATGAACATCAACCCGCAAATGGGCATTTACAAGTGCTTTGCATGCGGCGCTGGCGGCGATGTTTTCAAGTTCGTCATGGAGCACGAAAAGGTTGACTTCAAGTCGGCTGTAGAATGGGTTGCAAACGAAACCGGTTTTACTCTCCCAAAGTTCAATGAGCGAAGCGGCAACGCACAAGAAACCGAAGAAAAGGGACTGGTAAAGGAACTTAACGACCTTGCCGCAAGTTTCTTTGAAGCAGAACTTTTAAAAAGCGAAGAAGCGCTTTCGTACCTGGCAAAGCGCGGCATCACAGAAGAAACACGTAAAAAATTCCGATTCGGCTATGCACCGGAAGGACGCGAAGGGTTCATAAGCTACGCCGCCAAAAAAGGATATTCGCCAAGGCAGCTTGTAACGGCGGGCCTTGCCAAGGAACACGAAACCGGTGGAATTTCTGACAAGTTCCGTGGCAGATTGATGATTCCAATCCAGAACATGTCGGGCATGATCGTTGCATTCGGCGGCAGAACCTTAAAGCCAGATGTTACTCCAAAGTACATGAATAGCCCAGACACGGCGCTATACAAGAAAGGCGATATTCTCTTTGGAATGTACCATGCAAGGCAAGCGATTGCAAAGGCTAATTCCGTTATAATTGTCGAAGGCTACTTTGACCTTATAAGCCTTTACCAGGCAGGAATCCAGAACGTGATTGCAGCATCCGGTACAGCACTTACCGACCAGCAGTCTGCAATCATTGCGCGCTACGCAAAAACTTCTTACCTTGTTTTTGATGGCGACAAGGCAGGCAAGGCGGCAACGCACCGAAGCATAGGCATTGTCCTTGCAAAATCCATTACGCCGCTCGTATTTTCGCTTTCTAGGCCTAACGGCGAAAAGATCGACCCGGACAACTTTATTAACGAGCAGGGGCCAGACGCATTCCTAAGTGAATTGCAGAATGCAGAAGACTGGCTCGACTACCTGATTCACGAAGCTTCGCCAAGGACACCCCAGGAACGTTCCGAGTTCGTCAAGAGTACCAAGGAAATCATTTCAAGGATCCCAGACATTGAACTTGCAAACCAGTATTTGCAAATTCTTTCGGAGCGTTTTGGCACGGCTGCAAACCTGCGTGGCGTAAAGCCGCAACCGCAACGAGCACCCCGCAAAATGCCCGAAGCAGAAAGCGCTCCTGTTCAGGAAGCTCCCGTACTTCAGTGGGATCGCTTGCCGCCGCTTGAAATTCGCTACGTGAACCTTGTCATTCAAAACGCAATGGTATTGCGAGCCGCTGCAATGTTCTTTGACATGGAACTTGCCGCCGCTGGCGTATCACTTTTAGAATCCGGCATGCTCGATGAACTTTTAGCATCTGCACTTGTATTCTACCGTGAACACGGCGAACTTAACTTGAAACTTTTCATTTCTACGGTATCCCCGGAACTGCAAGAAATCTTGACGCGACTCCCAAACGAAAAATGGGGTGATGCCAACGCCAACAAGGAATTCCTTGAAATGACGCTCGACCTGGAACGCAGATTTGCAGAACGCCTTAGAAACAGAACCGATGACGTAGACTTTAAAATGGAACTCACTATTTTTTGTTCTACGGCAAAGCGTCAGCTTATCGAAGCGAAAAAGGGGAAACTCCCCCTGAACGAACTTTTAAAAATTATATCCGCTAACAGGCAGGTACTCGCAAGCTACAACCAAGCGATGGGTAGCTAGCAACTCCGAGTGTAGCCCCCTCCCCGCAAGACATTGAAATAAAATCTTTTTAAATTTATAGAACAAACAAGGTATATTACGCATGCTCTCAATCAAGAATCTACAAGCAAGTCTCGTTGACGGCCCGCAAATTCTGCGCGGCATTGACCTAGAAGTTCGCCCAGGCGAAGTACACGCCATCATGGGCCCGAACGGTGCAGGCAAAAGCACTCTTTCAAAGGTCATTAGCGGCCACCCGGCTTACAAGGTAGATGCAGGCTCTGTAACTCTCGATGGCGAAGACCTGCTTTCTAAGGATATTTGCGACCGCGCAAACTCCGGTCTCTTCATCAGCATGCAGTACCCGATTGAAATTCCTGGCGTAAACAACGTCGAATTTTTACGCATGGCACTTGATTCCAAACGTGCCTACCAGGGTCTTGAAAAAATCAGCGACGAAGAATTCAAGGCTCTTCTTGAAAAATCCATGAAGCTTTTGGAAATGGACGACCGTTACAGCACCCGCGGTGTTAACGAAGGGTTCTCCGGCGGCGAAAAGAAGCGCAACGAAATTCTGCAAATGGCAATTCTTGACCCGAAGATTGCTTTCCTTGATGAAACAGACTCAGGCCTTGACATTGACGCACTCCGCATTGTTTCTCACGGCATTAACGCCCTCCAGAACAACAACCGCTCCGTAATCCTTGTAACGCATTACCAGCGCTTGCTCGACTACGTAAAGCCGAACTTCGTTCATGTTTTGCGCAAGGGTAAAATCGTTTTGAGCGGTGGCCCGGAACTTGCCCTTGAACTGGAACAGAAGGGTTACGACTGGATTCCTGGAGAAGAATAATGAAGAACCTTGCACGAAACAGGATTCGTGAAATCGGGCTCCCGGCGCCACGCAACGACGACTGGATCTACTTCCCCACTGCAAAGGTTTCTCATATTGAAATTCCAGAAGCAGACGGCGAAAACGAAGCCGACGAACTTGCCATAGCAACCGAAAACAATGTGGCAGCCCTTTTGCCGCTCGCATTTGCAGCAAGCACACGCAAGCAGGTCATTGCCGCAGGCTCACGCGAAAACGGTATCTTAAAAATTCGCGATGAATTTGCCCATTCCATTTTCGACATTGAAGATTCTGCTGAACTTTCCCTGGAAGTTTTCGGCAACCACCAGGAACGCCCTTTTGCAAGCGAACGCATCGACATTAACGTCGGCAAGAACGCAAAGCTAAACTTGTTCATGCACGAAAACGATGCCGAAACAATCACGCATTTAAGGCATTTCAAAATCAAGGCAGAAGCAGGTTCCAACGTTCGCGTAGAAATCTTGCACACGGGCCTTGGCACCGTGCGTACAAGCTTTGACATAGACCTAAACGGCGAAGAAGCAAATCTTGATTTTCGCAGTCTTTCTGTGCTTTGCGCAAAGGCTTCGAACCACACACTTTTGCGTTTGCATCACAATGCGCCAAACACGCACAGCAATCAGCTCGCAAGGAACATTCTAAGCGGCACGGCTTTCGCAAGCTACGACGGCAAGGTTGACGTTATGCAAGGCTGCACCGATGTAAAGTCTGGCCAGCTCATAAACACCATTCTCCAGAACGAAGGCGCAAAAATTGCAACAAAGCCAACGCTCCGCATTTACCACGATGCCGTGGAATGTACACATGGTAACACTTGCGGCTCCCTGGACGAAGATGAACTTTTCTACCTGGAATCCAGAGGCTTTAGCGCAGAAACAGCTAAACTGATTCTTTCTCGCAGCTTTGCACGCGGCACTTTCAGCGGCGAAGAAGCAAGCCCGTTCGCAGAACGCGTTACAGACGAATTGGTAAAACTCGGGTTGTAGGATTGTTCTGCAACTTAGCGAAGGTCGCACCGGACTCCTTGCGTAGGGCATTCCTCATCGTTTGTGAATAAGGCTTCAAAAGAAGATTTCTGTTTTTATAAAAAAGGAATCGTAAGATTCTAGATTCTTATGATAACATTGTTTGTTTTAAGCATGTTGACATAAGAAATTTCTTTAGCTGTTTTTGCAACAAGCTTAATTCCAATATTGGAAAAGTCTTCCAAATTGTTTTTGATCAAATTGATTCGCTGCTTAATGTCGAATTTTTGAAAATAATCTCGAATCTTGATGATGATGTCCCCGTTGGTGATATGGACTCTTACATCAATAGGGTTGGCGTTTGTTTTAAACTTCATTCCGTATTGGATAGAGTTTATCAAAACTTCTTCTAAACAAAGGACCGCCCTATAGGTTTTTCTAGAATCAAACTTATGGCCCTTACAAAAGAGCATCAATTGCTCAATGGTCAAGCTTGCCTCTTCCATATTCATTACCTTCAGTTCAATAATGTTTTCTGGATTTGGATAAAACTCATGGGATAGCAAAAGGTAATCCTTTTCCTTTGGGAAAAAAGATTTGTTATTCCGGTAGCTTTTGAACACATAGAAAAGCAAACAACCGAGACAAATAAAAATATCCTTTAGGACAAAAGAAATGATAACGCCATAGCTTCCCCAGAGATTTACAAAGATGAGGGCACATAGGATGACGACAACGAATCTGTTTAGGAGGGTCAACGCCTGACATTGCTTAATCTGATGGATAGCCTGTAAATAAGAGATTCTATTTTTTACCAATGTGGAACAGAATAGGCTGCAAGCAAGACAGTACAAGGCGAACGTAACCAAGGGCTTTAAGGCATCCATGTCTTGTACGTAAAATGATGCAATGGGCTTTGCAAATACACAGATGAGAATGCCCACAATAATGGAATATACGATGGTGTATTTACGAGCAATCGCTCCGATTTCTTTAACGTCTTCAAGATTCTTTTCGCCGTAGGCGATGCCTGTCAAAAGAGCGATTGCACTGGATATTCCTGTCATTGGAATTTCAAGGAAGGATAACACATTGTTGTGGATGGCTAGTGCAGCCATTCCCAGGGATCCTCCCGCATAAATGATAATTGCGTTTAGAATAATGGGACGTATGGTGTTGAGAAGTCGATATGTTGCTTTTTGACTTCCTAGTAGGGTCATTTGCTTTAGGTTTTTCCAAGGCAAATGTGAGATGTGTAATTTTAAGGAATAATCATCTCCCCAGAAGTGGCTTAATAGAATAGCGAAGTTGATGAAGTAGGAGATGCTGGAGGCAAGACCGATACCAAAAAGTCCCAAACCTAATTTAACAGCGACAATATCCAATACCACATCTGCAATGGATGAAACTAGAGCCCCTATTTGAACTTTTTTGCTGCCACTATCCATTTGAACGGCACAGGCAAGAACGACGTTTAGAATAAGAGGAATACAGCCAAATGATAAACCATATAGGTAGTCAGAAGTCCCATTAAGTAGATTGGCCGCCTTGTCTCTAGCGCCTAGTAAAAAAGCAAGTTGATCGGAATAACGAAGAATGATGAGGGTAAATAAAGCCGATGAGATAAGGGCGGTAATGGTGGCAATGCTAAATGCATCTTGGGCTTCCTTGATTTTTCCTCGAGCAAAGTTTGCGCCAATGATGTTTTGCATTCCTATCGATAATACACCGCTAATGACACCTACATAGCTGAAGAAGGGATAAGCGATACCAGTGGCAGCCATATCGATAGCACCAAGCATTTTGGTGACAATGATTCCATCAAGAAGACCTGCGCCGACACATGAAAATTCAATAATAATAGTCGTTATGAAAGCATTCAAAAACATTGCTTTCATATTGGTGTGACTATTGCGAAAATTCTTCATCTGTGTCCTAAACCTTTCTGATCATTTAGATCTGCTTTATTTGCGTTAGATTGCTCTAAATACACAACTTCGTAAAATTAAAAATTAATGTTGGACTTTCTTGAAAGATACTCATTTTGGGGGTAGATAATCAAGCCTCTTTCTAGGTCTGTTGTTCAAATTGACATCAATCCAACTTGTCACAGACGGCATGTATGATTACCAAGAAAGTGAATCTTTAGTATATCCTCAACAAAATGTTAAAGACATATAAATCTCTTCCGAAGAAGATTCCATCAATTTGTACCCTATGGATTTTGAAGAATTTCTGTGGGCTAAGGGCGACGAAGTCAGCTACCCATTCATAAAGAAGTACTTTGAAAAACGGACTATGCCGAAATTTTGCACCTGCCACTTTACATGGCAGGATTGATTTAGATCGAGGTAAAAAAATTAGCGCATCTTGCCAGAACGCTGGACCCGAAAAACAAAAAACGGCAAATGCGCAAAAATGTTTGGGAGCTAGGGCAAGTTTCTAAGCGAACGCTTCCACAGCGCGAAGCGCGAGGACCCAGTGAGCGTGAAAGCTTGCCCTGCGACCTAGCAACTCTTAGCGCATCTTGCCGGAACGCAAAACATCCATCATATTGAACGGCTTTGCACTACCATTCTTGATCTGTTCTGCAAGGAAGCACACTGCGTCCACTGTACCTTCAGCATAAATCTTTCGACCGCAAACATTGTGCTGGAATTCAAAGTGAACAGTACCGTCTGCGCTATCAAGGGCGTATGTATGGAAAGCGTGACCGCCGAGATATTCTTCTGGCACATGCATCTTTTCCATCTGTTCCGCTTCAGTGCGAACCTTCACAATCTTTTCTTCGGAGCAATCAAGCCCCATCTTCGCAAAGTCAGCGACAACAGCCTTTGCAGTACCGCTCGTATCGGCCTTGGTCTTCTGATGGCTTTCTGTAACGCTCAAAGTATAGCCGCTAAATGCAGTCGGGAATTCCTTAGAAAGAAAATCGATCATAGCCTGGAAAGCAACAATCTGCTTGGCCATGTTCGGAGCAATAACACTCGGATGGTTCTTATCAGCAACAAGCTTTGCAAGGGCTTCGCGATCACCGCCAGTTGTACCCATCACAAACGGAATACCATGACGAACGTAGAAATCAGCGTTGTCGTTCACTGCGCTCGGGTGAGTATAGTCAATGCAAATCACATCCGGGTACTGCTTCAAAACTTCGCCAATGCGTTCTTCACGGTTAGACGGCTTCAAAAGCTGAATGGTCTTGCCGGCAACTTCAGATTCATTTTCAACAATGATTTCGCCAGTCAAGGAATACGGAACAACAAACAAGCCGCGAGCAGCGCAAGTTTCTGCAACAATCTTGCCCATGTTGCCCGGGATACCATTCACCATCACTTGGATCATAAAAACCTCTTTTTAAGATGCAAGAGCAAGATGCAAGAGACAAGACATTGTTTCACTACACCGCCCTTTTTAGAAACCAGAGACCAGAAAGTTCTGTACAAAAGTTTCAAACAAATCTTAATTTAGAAATTTATTGGCCAAGGGGGAGAAGTCTCTCCCCTCGCGCTAGCCTTAAACAAGTCTATCGCTACCCCACTCAACGGGGGTGGCCCCCCGTAACGCCCCCTAAAAAGCTAAATTATAACGCATGGCAGAATTTTCAGTTCAAGACATTGCGCTACTCACCTCCGAAGGTGTACAAGGCTTTTTAAAGGAAGCTCTCCAAAAAAAGCTAGACACCCTGAAGGCTGCAGAAAAGCTCGCAAAGCTTTATAGCAACGAAGAACGCAAAACAATTCTTGACTACTACACAATTCTACCAAAAATTTTTGAAAGGTTCTGCACAAATGATTTCAAGAGCATCGCAGACTTTGCAAAGAATCCAAGATTCTTGATTTGCGACACGCTCGCCTACGAACAATCCACGGCAAGCGACCTTGGCATTTTCAAGAAAACGCTCTGGGCAAATTGCGAAGGCAAGGTAGACGACCTTTGCTCCGGCATGGGCGGCGATTCCATGTTCTTGCCGGCACACTTAAAAGTGCGTGGCGTAGACCTTGACGAAGCACGCATCGCAATGTTCAAAGCAAACGCAAAAGCTCTTGGCATTGAACGCAGCACAATCCTTGCAGACGTTCGCACCGTAGAAACAGATGCAGAATATTTTACCATCGACCCTGCCCGCCGTGCGGCCGTTGGCGAAAACCAGCGTGACTTGCGAAACCTTACTCCAACATTAAAAGAAGTTGTTGAGCTCAGCAAAAAATACAAGGGCGGCATGGTAAAGCTCCCGCCAGGCTACCCAGTCAACGACATTCCAAAAGAAACCGAAATTCTTTACCTTGGTTCTCGCAGCGACTGCAGAGAATGCCTAGTACTGTTTGGAGAACTTGCAAAGAACAAAGATAATGTTCGTGCCGTAATGGTAGATAAAACAGGTAATGTCATAGCCGAATGGAACGCGCCTCGCGCAGAACGCGACTTTGAAAGCGAAGAACGCATTCAGCAAATGCTCGAAGAAAACGACAGCCTTGAAGGTTGCGATAGAACATACCGCACATCGGCAAGCTACATGGACTTGCCCCTTGGTGAAGTTTCCGCTTATCTTTCAGAGCCTTCGGCAATTCTTTTGCGCAGCCACCTATTTGGCGAAGTTGCAAAGCAAAGCGACGCAAACGCACACCTGATTTCAGAAGGCATCGCCTACGTAAGTTGCGACTCTCCGTTACCAGCTCCTGGATTTGCGACATTCAAAATTATTGACAAGTGCGAAATCGCTAGCGGTGCAGTCCGCAACATGCTACATGAACATGGCATCGGAAAACTCACGCTAAAACTGCGCGGCGTTCGCCTCGATCCCGACGCAGAAATCAAGCGCCTAAAGCCAAAGGGCAAAAACGAAGCAATATTATTCTACACTCGCGTCAAGGGCGAAAAAACGGCAATCCTTGCCGAGAGGGTTTTAACATGACAGTAAAACTTGAAGAATCCTGGCTCAACTTGTTACACGACCAGTTCGAGCAACCATACTTTGCAAAGATCAAGCAAAAGCTTGTTGAAGAAAAGGCGCAAGGAAACACTGTCTACCCTCCCGGCCCACGCATTTTTGCAGCCCTTGACCTGTGCCCAGTTGATAAGGTAAAAGTTGTAATCATTGGCCAAGACCCTTACCATGGCCCAGGGCAAGCTCACGGCCTAAGTTTTTCCGTACCGTTCGGCATACAGCCGCCACCGTCTCTTGTAAACATTTACCAGGAACTGCACAACGATCTTGGCATAACTCCTCCGCAACACGGCAACCTCGAAAAATGGGAACAGCAGGGAGTCTTGCTGTTGAACGCCTCGCTCACGGTGCGCGCCTACACGGCAAATTCGCATTCGCAAATCGGCTGGCAAATTTTTACCGATACAATTATCCAACGACTTTCCAAAGAACGTGAAAACATCGTGTTCATGCTTTGGGGAAGTTTTGCGATCAACAAGAAAAACCTTGTAGCACCGAACCGCGGGCACCTTATTCTAACAGCCCCGCACCCGAGCCCGCTTTCTGCCTACCGCGGATTCTTTGGCTGCAAGCACTTTAGCAAGGCCAATGAATACTTAAAGTCAAAGGGCATAGAACCAATCGACTGGATGCCGTAAAAAGCATTTCGTCCAATCCAGTGTGATTACTCGCCCCCTACATTTGCAATCCTGAACTTTATACATGGGCTATTTTGATGATTTTTTAATCGTTTTAGCCCTATAATAAGCTAAAGCCAGGCTATTTTGATAATTTTTTTATCAATTTAGCCCTATTATGCGTTATTATTGGGCTATTTTGATAAATAATAATGTATATTAGCCCTTAGGAGGAAACTCTATGAATTTAATTGGGCGAAATCGTGAAATTCAATTATTGGATGCTTATTACAATTCTGGCAAGCCGGAATTCATTGCACTTTACGGTCGTCGCCGTGTGGGTAAGACATTCTTGATTGATCAAAAGTACGGTGGCGAGCTTTGTCTGAAAATCACAGGAATTATTGACGGTACTGCCCAGGAACAAATGGCTGCGTTCGTTATTTCACTCCGTCAGCTCGGTTACCAAGGCGATATCCCTAAAAATTGGCTAGAAGCTTTTGCCCACTTGCAAACTTTACTTTCTCAAAAAATAGTCGCGAAAAAGCGATGCGTGCTCTTTATAGACGAACTTCCTTGCTTTGAAACACCGAAGTCAGGATTTGTCAAAGCCTTCGGAAATTTCTGGAATAACTGGTGTTCTACCCGCCCAGAAATAATGCTCATTGTTTGTGGGAGTGCGACCAGCTGGATGATAAAAAACATCATTGACTCCCATGGCGGGCTGCACAATCGCATTACTCACGAAATGCACATCAAGCCGTTTACTCTTGCCGAAACTGAGGAGTTTCTTAGTTCCAATAATATCTTGTGGGATCGACTATCCGTGTTGCAGTCCTACATGGTCTTTGGCGGAATCCCATACTACTTGAACTTAATAGAAAAAGGCGAAAGCCTTGCCCAGTCTATTGATCGACTTTTTTTTGCAGAAGACGGAACTCTAAAAAACGAATACTCACGACTGATGAAGTCCCTGTTTAGGACTCCCGCCCCTTACATTGCAATTATAGAAGCCCTTTGCAAAAAGAAGAAAGGACTTACTCGTGAAGAAATTGCAGATACCATGAAAACTCCCAACAATGGACATTTAAGCGAATGCCTTACAAACCTTGTGCAGTGTGATTTCATTCGGTATTACAATGTTCGCGAAAAGAAAATCAAGGCGACAGGTGGCGTTTATCAGTTGTCGGATTTCTTTGTCTTTTTCGTAAACCAGTTTTGCAAAAAAGCGACAACCGATAAGCATTACTGGACGAATCATTTAAATACTTCTACAGTCAATAATTGGATGGGGCTTGCATTTGAACGCATTTGCCTAGCTCATGTGGACCAAATCAAGAAGGCCTTGGGTGTCGAACAAATTGGCACAGAATACTACAGCTGGCGAAGCAAGAACTCCGAAGAAGGCGCTCAAATCGACTTAGTCCTCGAACGGGCCGACCGCATAGTAAACGTTTTTGAAATCAAATATTCCGAGGGCGAATTCTCCCTGCAAAAAGATGAGTATCTAAAAATCCAAAATCGGATTGCAGCATTCAAGCAAGAAACGGGCCTTCGGTCAGCGTTGTTCCCGACCATGATGACAACTTTCGGCCTGAAACAAAACGAGTACGCTGCACAGATTCAAAAAGCCCTCTGCATGGACGACCTGTTCGTGGATTGATGGCATTTTAAGTTTGAATTGTCGGATTTCTACGCGAATTTAAGTTGATTAAAGAAAAAGTGCGAAAGCCTATTCGATTTTTATCTATATTCCCCATTACATAGCCTTGCTTGGCGAATGCCTTGCCGGGCGCCTGGTTTTTAGAGTGAATTTGCTCTTATTCTAGCTACTGAAATCCGCTAAATTTCAAAAAGCCGCTAGGAGTAAGGCAAGCGCTCACGCACACTTGTGCGTGGGCCGTTTGTGCTTATTTAGCGGTCGGCTTTTAGCGGAGCCTCAGTAGCAACAAGCCATTCGGTTCCACGCATTTTTTGTTTGGTAAATGGTTTCTAAAAAGAAAGAGTAAAGTTGGCTCACATTTTTAGGAACGCCAAATGAAGTATACAAAACTCAGTGAAGAACAGTTAAAAAGCTCCATTGCACAAAAATTCTTCAAAGTATACAAGTACACCCAGCTGGGCAACATTGACTTCGTTGTGGCAAAGCACAATACAAAGGGAGCCAACATAGACCTCTTTGAAGATGATCTTGGCGATCTAAAATCCATTCTCTGGGCAGAAGCAAAGCAGGGCGCTAAACATGACATTCTAGAATCATTCGTTCAACTTCTTTTGACAATTGGAAAGGAACGAACTTTTGAGAAAAATCTTCCGCCGAAATATATTGGAGCTTTTGATGCGGAGAAATTCGCATTTATCGAATATCACACCATCCAAGAAATTTTCTACCAAAACGATTTTAACTGGAACGTAACACCATCCAATCATGACTCCAAAGAATTCAAACAATTATTATCCATTTGCCAAAAACAATTAGACGAAAACAAGATTCTTTTTTACTATGCAAGCGACTCTGAAGAATTAAAGAAATTCATTCAGTTAAATTTCAAAACATCAAAGGATGTTTCAGAAAAAATTTCTGTCACAAAAAACAACTTCACATTTGTATTTCAAAAATGGTGCAACAAGGTCAAAGCGTCAATTGACGTTGATTGGCAAAAAGCCAACAGCGTTGGACTTCTATCAGCAGACTTTTTCTTAGCAGATCTTCTTTCGGACAACAACAAGTCTATCAAGGAAAATCTCTTTGTCGTTTTAAAAAATACGAAATACGAACTTGCAAAGAAAATTGACGAGAACGGCTTTCTAACGGTATCTTCCGTAGGATTCAATGACAAGCAAAAGGCATATAAGGAATTTTGGGCAATCTACGCAAGACCACCCAAAGAAGAGTATTGGGATTACATCATCAATCGCAGAGACCTCCTCGTTCCTCAAGACATCCGTGAACGAAAAGGATCTTTCTTCACACCACAAATCTGGGTGGAAAAATCCCAGGAGTACCTCGCCAAAGTCCTGGGTGAATCATGGCAAGACGACTATTACATTTGGGATTGCTGTGCAGGCACAGGAAACCTGGAAAACGGTTTGAGTAATTATGATAATGTATGGGTATCTACGCTGGATAAGCAAGACATCGATGTGATGGTAGATCGCGTAAATAACGGCTGGAACATGCCGGAAAACCACATATTCCAATTCGACTTCTTAAACGATGAATTTGATAAATGTCCAGAAGAACTTCGCGAAATTCTGAAAGATGAAAGAAAAAGAAAGAAACTCGTTGTCTATATAAATCCGCCGTATGCTGAAGCAGGAAGTATGATTGGTGGGAAAAACGGCGTATCCAATCAAAACAAATGGCATAAAGAAATTGATGTACATTTTGGGAAGTTTGCAAAACGTGAATTATACGCACAATTTTTGGCGAGAATTTATTTGCACATACCAAACTGTATTATCGGAGAATTTTCAAAATTAAAAATTCTTCAATCATCATATTTTAGGGAATACAGAAAAGTTTTTCTCGCTAAGTTAAATGTAATGTTTCTGATGCCGGCAGACACATTTGACAATGTAAAAGGACAATTTCCGATTGGCTTTAAAATTTGGGACACATCCCAAAAAGAAATTTTTAATGAATTTTTAGCAGACGTATTTGATGCTCATGGCAATACATTACAGAAAAAACTGATATTCAGCTATGACGAATGCGAATACATAAATGACTGGTTAAGGCCTACTTGGAAAGAGACTTCAGAACAAATCGGCTGGCTAACTTGCAACGGAAACGATTATTCAAATCAAAAATATGTTGCAATCGTCGGTAAAAAGAGTAACGAAACCTCTACGTACTTTAAGCCTATCACAAAATCAAATGTTTTAATGTCAGCAATTTACCTATCTTGTCGGCATTTTACATCAGCAAATTGGTTGAATGACAGAGACCAATTTTTATACCCAAACGACAACTGGAAATATGATTCTGAATTTCAGCTGAATTGTCTAATTTACTCGTTATTTCATACGCAAAATGCAATTTCTTTCGAACACACGGTAAATCACTGGATTCCATTCACACGCGAACAGGTAGGCTGCAAGAAAACATTCAAAAGCAAGTTCATGCAAGAATACATTGCAGACTTTCTTGCTGGTAAAATTTCAGTCAATGGTTCAGAAGTAAATGACAAAGAATCACCAATTACTCTATCTCCAGAATCTCAAGCCGTTTATGACGCAGGACTTGAACTCTGGAAATATTATCACACACAACCTCGTGCAAATCCTGATGCCAGTTTTTACGACATCCGCAAACATTTTCAAGGAGAATCTAAAGGGCGCATGAATTCAGATTCCAACGATGAAACATACATGGATTTGATTACAACCCTTCGAAAGAATATGAAAATTCTTGCAAAGAAAATAGAACCCAAAGTCTATGAATACGGATTCTTGAAATAATCTCCAGACAACATTCGCACAGCCTACTCCGAAATTCTGTATTTTTACACATTTTTTCGGAGTATGTTACATTTTTTTATTTACTTCTTCGCTTTTACTTCTTGCAGCTTTTTTGCAATGGCTTCTTCAAAGCCGCGGAGAGCCGCAAACGGGGCAAAGATTTTTGCGCGGTCCTGCATGCTCATGCGAGGGTGCTTCATTTCGAAGTTCCAGTCGCGGCGAGGGTACTGCATGTTTATGATGTCATCGTATTTAGACATGGTGCCCTCCAATCTGCGAATTGCGCTCCTTCGTGGTTGCGCTTTCTTCAAAATCCATGCCCTTTAGAATTGCATTCTTGCCAAAGCGTTGCTTAATCAGGAGCTCTGCTTTTTGGCGTTTCTTTTCGCGTTCGCGCGCTGCGACATCGGTAAACAAGTCATATTGTTCCTGACTTTCGTCAAGCACGTCGTTTGCAGTCAAGTTCAGTTTTTTGATTGTAAGCAACGGATGTGCAAGGCGGTCGTACAGTTCCATCACGGCCTTTGAAATCACGTCGTTCGATGAAGTATGATTGCTAAGAGTCGTCTTGCCGTGGGCAGGCTTTGGAACTCTGCGTCCATAAAAATCCATGACAGTTTCGCCATGCCACTTGCCATTATCGACGCTCTCGCGGTCGTATGTGATATCTAGCGTCAGGCCGTTTGTAACAAGCCCTTTATCTACAAGATCCAACACAACCAAATCAACCATTTCGCGAACAACAATCCTCGCCTGCTTAACATCGTAAGGGTGGCTTAACACTTGCCCACCGCCAATGCTGTTTGTGCGCGGCTTGAACTTTTTGATATCTGCAATCGTGCATGGTTCATAGCCCCAGGCATGGTCAATCAAAAGTTCAGCATCTACGCCAAGCATTTTGTAGAGGCCTTCCGGATTCTGCACGCTCACGCGGGCAAGTTCACCCATGGTAAAAATTCCACGGCCACCATGCAGGCGGCAATTAGCAAGGCGTTCCGCAATGCCTCTGCCCACGCGCCAGAATTTTGTAATCGGCGTGTAGTCCCAGAGTTTTTCTCGAAAGCTCATTTCATCAAGTTCTGCAATGCGCACGCCATCGGCATCGGCGTTAACATGCTTTGCGACAATGTCCATTGCGATTTTTGCAAGGTACAAGTTTGTGCCAATGCCTGCCGTTGCCGTGATTCCGGTTTCCTTTAAAACATCCTGAATCATTTTTCGGGCAAGGTCACGCGCGCTCATTTTATAAAGGCTCAAGTAGTTCGTGACATCAATAAAGCATTCATCAATGGAATACACATGAATGTCGTCGGAACTCACATATTTCAAATAGATAGAATGGATCTGCACCGAGACTTCAATATACCTCGCCATCTTTGGCGGCGCCGCAATAAAAGAAATTTCTTTGCCAGTCTTTCGCTTGATTTCGGCAAGTTTCTGCTTGACTTCAAAAAGCCTTGCGCGCCCAGGGATTCCATAAGCCTTTAGCGATGGCGTTACGGCTAGGCAAATTGTCTTGTCACTTCGACTTTCATCGGCAACGACCAAGTTGGTCTTGAGCGGGTCAAGGCCTCGATCCATGCATTCCACAGAAGCATAGAAGGATTTCAAGTCAATGGCGATGTAGGTTCTCATTTTTTATTAAGACGGAAAACAGGAGTCAGGTCGCACCTTCGGTGCTTTGAGGTATGGGGTCGGCGCCTGCGCGCCTAGAGGAAACGGTAATTACAACACCTCATACCTCTAGATGCGAAGCATCGACCTCAAAG
>DCGZ01000090.1:0-12818 GCA_002314675.1 Fibrobacter sp. UBA1765
TTTGAGGTAAGTAAGATGCAAGAGCAAGACGCAAGATACAAGAAACGGTATTCTTTCATGTCTTTGCGAGCGAAACGCGGCAACCTAGAACAATTACCCTAATTTCTAGAACCTAGTCTCTAGCCTCTAAAGCACTGAAAATCAACATTCACTAACCCCTAACCCCTGTACCCTAGACCCTAAAACATGAAAATTTGCATGCACCTCTCGTCTCTCGTCTGTAGGCACGTAGTGCCGTTCTCTCGTCTATTCTATCCCCTATTCTCCAGGTAATGCATAAGCACGGTAATATCTGCCGGGCGAACTCCAGCAACACGAGAAGCTTGACCGAGTGTAAGCGGCTTAGCGGCAATCAACTTCTGACGAGATTCAATACTCATCGCAGTTACAGCCATGTAGTCGAAGTCTTCAGCAAGTCGTACCTTTTCAACTTTCTGCTGCTCATGGATTTCACGTTCCTGGCGTTCAAAGAAGCCTGCGTAGGTTTCTTCAGAAAGCATAAAGAGTCTATCACGGCGGCCGATGTTTTCGTTCGGGAATACGGTATCAAAGAACACATCCTGGTTCACTCCTGGGCGACGCAGAATGTTGATCCAGCGGGAGCGTTCCGTAACAGGAGCCTGGCCACTACCTTCAAGGACCTTGTTAATCTGTTCCGGCGTTCCGGATTCTTCCTTCAAGCGCTTGCGTAAAATTTCGACATGTTCGCGACGCTTGCTGTAATCTTCCCAGTCCTTGTCGGTAATCATGCCGATAGCACGAGCCTTTGCCTTCAAACGTTCTTCAGCATTGTCAGTGCGCAAGAACAAACGGTATTCAGCACGGCTAGTAAACATGCGGTATGGTTCATCGAGCAGAATGTTTGTGAGATCATCAACCATCACGCCAATGTAGCTTTCAGAACGACCAAGAATGAACGGTTCTTCACCCTTGATTTTGAGAGCGGCGTTGATGCCTGCCATGAGGCCCTGGCCAGCAGCTTCTTCATAACCGCTTGTGCCACAGACCTGACCGGCAAAGTAAAGGCCTGGGTAAGTCTTGCTTTCGAATGTCGGGTAAAGACTTGTTGCGTCAACGGAATCATATTCCACGGCATAGCCAATCTGCAAAACCTTTGCGCGAGTAAGACCTGGGATTGTATGCAACGCAGCAAGCTGCACCTCTGCAGGAAGGCTAGAACTAAAACCGTTCACATAGATTCGGCCTAAAGACTTTTGTTCTGGTTCCAAGAACAGCTGGTGGCCATCCTTGTCGCCGAAACGATTGATCTTGTCTTCGATGCTCGGGCAGTAGCGCGGTCCCTTGCCCTTGATGATGCCAGAGAACATCGGGCTTTCCTTGAAGCCGGAACGCAAAATGTCGTGCGTTTTGAGAGTCGTGCGTGTAATCCAGCAAACGGAATCGTTGTTGATCGGATTGCAGTGACGGTCACTGAACGGCCATGGGTTTTCGTCGCCATGCTGCACAAGGCATTCGTCGAAATCAATTGTATCTGGATCAAGACGGCTTGGAGTGCCGGTCTTCAAGCGGCGAAGCGGAATGCCAATATTCTGGAATGTCTTTGAAAGAGCATCAGCAGAGGGCTCGCCCACTCGCCCGCCAACACTCTGCTTTAAGCCGGTGTACATCTTGGAAGCAAGGAACGTTCCACTGGTAACGACGATTGCCTTTGTAATGTAGCGGTCGCCATTCGTAAGTACAATTTCAAGGCTTGAATCTGGCAGGCGTTCAAAACTTGCTAGTTCCCCCTGTATAAAGTCAAGCCCAGGAAACGACATAAGCATATTGCGCGCGCATTCAGAATAATACTCCATGTCGCACTGCGCGCGCGGTCCCCAGACTGCTGGCCCCTTGCTCATGTTAAGCATTCTGAACTGGATACCGGCCTTGTCGGTAAGGAGTCCCATAAGGCCGCCGAGGGCATCAATATCGCGAACGATCTGCCCCTTGGCTACACCGCCAACAGCAGGGTTACAGCTCATTCTACCAATGGCATTTAAATCCATGGTAAGCATTGCTGTTTTTACGCCAAGTTTCCAGGCGGCGTGAGTTGCTTCAATACCGGCGTGGCCACCACCAACAACAACGACATCGTAATTTGCAATAATCATAGTTCAGAATTCAGATGCAAGAGCAAGATGCAAGAGACCAGAGATGTTAATTCCCAATATTTTTTCATTCACTAGAAAAGTTTTTCAATTTTCCTTAGCAAAATATTTCGTAAACAAATTTAGTATTTGCAGAGGACGGAAGACAGAGGACAGAAAACAGGAAGGTGTTTTTCAGATGCAAGAGACCAGAGATGTTAATTTCCAATGTTTTTTACGCATAAAAAAAGTCCCGACGCGTAAACGCCGAGACTCTTCAAGATTCTAAACTAAATTCTATTAGTTTGCTGCAGGAGCTTCTGCCGGAGCAGGAATATCAATCTTGTGTTCTACGTTCTTCTTATCCTTAAGGAGAGCTGTAATGTCTGCCTTGAGTTCATCCTTCTGGTTGCCAAAATTCTTATACAAGTTATAAGAGCCATCCGGGTTTACAAGGTAAACCTTAGGAACATAGCCATCGCTGTAAAGTTCACCGAACTGGCGTTCTGTATCCTGAACAACCGGGAATTCCATCTTAGCACCTTCCATGAACTGGCGAATCTGCTTCATAGAGCCACTTGCAGAAGCAACCGCAACTGCGTTAAGGCCCTGAGCCTTGAATTCTTCAAAGATCGCAACGATTTCAGGAGCTGCATGCTTGCAGTGGCCGCATGTTGCAGAGAAATAGAAAACAAGGAGCGGCTTGTTTGCAAAACCAGAAAGGGAGCTTGCTTCTACGTTAATACCCTTGACAACTACAGCCGGGTTCATCTTAGCAGGCATACCGTCTGCAAGAGTATCGCCACGGAGTGGAGCAAGAGCAGCCTTGAGCTTAGCTTCTTCAGCCTGGGCTTCTTGCATCTGCTTTTGGCGAGCCGCATTGGAAAGTGCAGTTACACGAGCATTAATGGCATTGATGGAATCAGCGGAGAAGAATCCCTTGAAAGTAGTATCCTTAGCCATCTTGTGACCATCACGAATACCGGCAATAGCGGCATCGTTAGAAAGAACAAGATCAAGCTGCTTGCCAATGTTATAAATCTGGGCAGCAAAGTTTACACCGAACATATAGGAGAACTTTTCGATATTCTTGGATTCCTTAGAAACCTTTACCGGCTTGCCAGTAACAGGAGCTTCAGGTGCAACAGGCAAAGCCTTCCATGCAGAATCCATGTAAGCCTGCATCTGTTCCTGTGTAGTAAGCGTTGCGCGACGTGCCGAATCCGGCTGGATAGAATCAAAACGGCTACGGGCAGTCATTGAATAGGAGCCACCGACACCAGTCAATTCCTGTTCATCAAGTTGAAGCTTTGCTGTAGAATCAGAATAAGTTACAAAAGCATCGTTAAAGCCCTGAAGAAGAGCATCTTCAGAAATGCCTTCGCCAACCTGGGTTGGAATTGCACCAAAAACTTCAGCACCAAGGCGTGAACCAAATACATACGCAATCTTAACATTATCAGAAGCGTCGTTAGAAAGGGATTCCTTTGCCGGTGTAGAATCGGAGGAAACCTGGTTACATGCTACAAAAGAGAGGGCTGCAGCGGCAGCTACAAGACCGAACTGGTGTTTCATTTAAAACTCCTTGAATTTGTACCGTAATATAGCAAAAGCAGAAGCGGTTAGGTAGGGAATTAAGTGTATTCAAGCCATTAAACGGTAAAAGTAAATACACTTTTGAGCACTATTTATTATATTTGCTTATCATGAGTTTATATGAAAGTGCTTTAGCCTGCCTTAAAGATACCTTTGGCTACGAAAATTTTCGTCCCACACAGGGCGAAATCGTAAAACATATCCTAGAAGGGAAAGACACGCTTGCTCTTATGCCAACCGGTGGCGGCAAGTCTATTTGCTATCAAGTCCCGGCCCTTGTACTTGAAGGCTGTGCAGTTGTTGTCTCCCCGCTTCTTGCATTAATGAAAGACCAGGTCGATAACCTGAATGCAAACGGCGTGCCTGCAGCCGCTTTAAACAGCAGTCTAAACCAAGAAGAAGCCGCAGAAATCAGGACAAAGTTCCGTAACGGAGAACTCAAGCTTCTGTACATTTCGCCAGAACGACTTGTCTTTGAAATGACATACTTGCTTAAGCAGGGTAAAATATCTCTTTTCGCTGTTGACGAAGCGCACTGCATTTCTCAATGGGGGCACGACTTTAGGCCAGAATACACGGAACTCCACCACCTGCGCGAAGAATTTCCGCAAATTCCAATGATCGCCCTTACGGCAACGGCCGATGAAATGACAAGGCGCGACATTATGCAGCAGCTCGGGATCCCAGAAAGCAACGTATTCATTGCTTCTTTTGACCGTCCAAATATTTCGCTCAATGTGCGTACAAACCTTAAGAAAAAAGACAAGCTTTTTGAAATTCTTAAATTCATTAAGAAGCACAAGGACGAAAGTGGAATAATCTATTGCCTAAGCAGAAAAGGCACAGAAGCTGTAGCCGCGGAACTTATCAAGAATGGCTACAAGGCATGCGCATACCATGCTGGCCTAGAAGCAGAAGACCGAGCAAAAATCCAGGAAAGCTTTTTACGCGACCGCACCACAATCATCTGCGCAACTATTGCATTTGGAATGGGTATCGACAAGTCAAATATTCGCTGGATAATCCACTACAATACGCCAAAGAACATGGAGGGCTACTACCAGGAAATCGGCCGTGCCGGGCGTGATGGAATGCCAGCAGAAACCCTGCTATTTTACTCGGAATCAGATCTTGTCCAACTTGCAAAATTCCTTGAGAATAGCGGAGAACAGGAACTGCAGCTAGAAAAGCTTTCACGCATGCAACACTACGCCACAAGTCCAGTCTGTCGCAGGCGCATTTTGCTCAGCTACTTTGGAGAAACGCTAAAGCACGATTGCGGCAACTGCGATGTCTGCAAGCACCCACCACGCCGCTTTAACGGGAGCATTATCGCGCAAAAGGCTTTGAGCGCAGTCGTTCGTACAAAGAACAGCGAAAATGCAGATATTATCATTGACATTCTGCGAGGCTCACACAGGCAAGAAATTTTGGACAAGCATTATAACGACTTGCCTACATTCGGCATTGCAAAAGACATTCCAACAGCAAGGTGGGAATACTTTATTCAGCAGCTGGTACATCTTGGCGCTCTCAAGATGGCATACACCGACGGAAAGCCCCTAATGCTTACCCCATTTGGCAAGGCAATCCTCAAAGGCGAAGAAAAAATCGAGCTTGCAATTCTTGAAGAACACGAAGAAATTCCAGAGTCACCAAACAAGAAACGCAAAACTTATTCATTGCTCAATGGCGATGCCGCGGATCTTTTTGAAACCTTGCGCATGTACCGCAGGGAACTTGCAGAACAAATGGATGTTCCTCCATACATGATTTTCAGTGACAAGGTATTAACTGAAATTGCAAACAGACGGCCTACAACAATCTACGAATTCGCTCAAATTCCTGGCATAGGCAATTTTAAAGTGCAAAAATATGCACTCGGTTTTATCCAAAAAATCAACGAAAGCTAAATTTATAAACGGACAATTCAAAAGAACACCATTCCATTATGAAAAAAATAATCAAAATCCTGATTGTAGCAATACTTTCCATTCTCTGCATAGTGTTTCTTTTTATACAGTTTGCCGTGCCGCCGATTGCAAAGGCATACGTAGAAAAACATTCCAATGAATTTATTGGCCGCGAAATCAAGATTGGCGAATTCAAATGGAATATCGCTACCCTTAACATAACCTTGAAAGACGTTCAGGTAATGGAAGATGACAAATCGACAGAGTTTGCCGGCTTTGATTACATGAATGTTAAAGTTTCGCCACTAGCCTTAATTACCGGTACGGCAAAACTTGAGCATTTTACTCTTAAGGGCTTAAGAGCTACGGTCGTTCAAAGTGGCGATCGCTTCAATTTCACAAGCATTATTGAATACCTGGCAAAAAAAGCAGAATCAGATTCTACTGCAATTCCAGATTCGACGATAACCGAAACCGCAAGCAAAGATACGACAAATGCAACAGACACGCTTGAAGCCTTTATTTACACAAATCCGGTTCCAGAACTGCCCTTAGATGTAGAAATTCACAACATCGACATTTCTGACGTTTCGCTACATTACAAGGATTTGCAAAAGGGCATGGAATTAAATGTTGCAAAAGCAGGTATACATATTCCAACAGTGTTCCTTGACGCTAACTCTACAGAAGTAAATATCGACGCAGAATTCAAAGAAGGCGGCAAGGTCGACCTCGCTGTCAAATTTGCGATTGCAAATGGAAACTTCGACGTAAACCTGAACATAGACAAGTTCGCTCTTTCTAACGCATTCTCCATCGCCCGTACGATTGTTCAAATCGACTCCCTTTCTGGTAACTTATCTCTCGGTGTAAAAACCACAGGTTCCTTGAATGATCCGCTTGCATCTGACATCAAGGGCTTTGTAAAACTCGAAGATTTCGCTGTACGAGAAAAATCTGGTGGCCGTTACTCCATTAGCCATTTTGAAACAGCGTACCAAGGCGTAAACCTCAAGACAATGAAGTTCCCTATCGACTATGTAAAGCTTTCTGGCGTAAACGGCCACTTCGACATGTTCAAGAACGGAAAGACAAATATCGACCAATTGCTAAAGAACGACTCCCCAACAGCAACATCAGACACTTCCACGGTCGCAATCGGCACAGACACAGCGCAAACCGTACCTGCCACAGTTTCAACGGATGTTGAATCAACCAAACAGGACCTTCCAGACTTCAAACTCAACAAGCTTGAAGTTGCAAACGTAACGTTCACGCTGAACGACTACACGCTCGTACGCCCATTGCATTATACTGTTAACAACGTTAGTGTTACGGGCAAAGACATTTCCATGAAATCAGCAAGCATCAAGGCGCATGTCGGTTTCCAGGAAAGCGGTACGCTTGACCTTACATTCAACGGCATTCCCGAACAGCTCATGACAATGAAAATTACAAACGCAAGCATAAATGTAGACCTCAAGAACATGGCTCTTAAACCGCTTTCTCCATATTCAATCCACTACACAGGCTACCCGCTCAGCGCAGGCACAATCAATGTAGACTGCAAGTCTACAATCGTAGAGAACAAGCTTACAAGCAAGAATTCAGTCCTTATCGATAAAATCAACGTTGCCGACAAGGATAAGAGCATTGAACCTGAATTCTCGGTACCAATGAAAGTCGGTCTCTACATTCTGAAAGATAGACACGATCAAATCAAGATTGATATGCCTGTGGAAGGCAGTATTGACGACCCGCAGTTCTCCGTAATCAAGGTTGTATGGAAAACATTCTGCAACCTAATGGTAAAAGTGGCGCTAACTCCGACAAAAGTCATCGTAGCACCACTAGATGCCGTAGCCGACAAGGTTAAAGGCGAAGAACCTAAAAAATAACAAGGCCTATTCCAAATAGTACTCACGTAACAGGGCTAGCTTTTCTTTGGTTAGCCCTAATTTTTGTTCCATGTAATTTTCCATGTTGCCGAAGTTCGCCGAAATATAATCAAGAGCCTTTTTCAAGTAAGCCGGATTTACGCCAAGCATGGCCATGATAACGCCCTGGTGAGCTTCTGACAAGCCTTTTTCAGCAGCGACCTTCGCTGCAACATCAAGCATGCCCTTGTAAGATTCATTGGACTTTGCAAAATCATCCATGACTTTTGCACTATCCACGCCAAGTGCAGAAAGCACGAATACAGTCGCAAGGCCTGCGCGATCCTTGCCCTGTGTGCAATGCCAAAGAACAGCACCGCCACTTTGTTCAAGGATTGCCTCAAACATTCTTGCATATTCCCTTTGGGAATCTTCCCTTGTTACAAGGCCAACATAAAGATTTTCCATCATGCCGTCAAAGACCCCGGTCGATACAAAATCAGCAAGAAAACCAGCAGCTTCTTCATTAAAGGAATTTGGATTCATCGCCTTGCCAAGCTTTGCGCGTGTATCGGAAGAACTCCCCTTTGCCATAGACTTTGCGCTTTCAGGCAATGCACCAAGAACATTAAACCAAATGTTTTGAGCACCCGGAATATCTACATCCAGGCCATGGGAACGTTCCTGTTCCGTACGCAAATCACAAATAAGCTTCAAGCCTTTACCTTGAAAAAAACTTACATCGCTTTCGCTTGCTTTAGCAAGGTTTGCAGAACGCCATAATAAGCCTGCCTTTACATGCCTGCCATCACGTGTTTCAATACCACCAAGTTCACGTACATTTGCCACATTTTCAAGTTTCATTACACGTTCCAAATTCAAAGTTTTTTTAACAACTTCCTGCTTAAGAATTTCACCTTTAGCATCTGAATTTTCTTTTTCTGTATTACTATCACAAGCTACAAATAAAAAAAACGAAGATAACGAAAGCGTCCCTAACAGCTTATTCATAGCATTTACTCTTAAAAACAAAGCGGTTCAATTCCTTTATCAACGTACGCCATAACACGGTCTTTCATCATCTTGAACGCTTCTGGCGTAAACATTCCCGGGTAACTCAATTGCGCAAGCAAAATCCTGGAACAAGCATATGCCTCCACCTGCTCCGTAACGCGCAAAATCAAAGCCTTGTCTTCTGTCTGCAAATAGGCAGCGATAAAGGTAAGCCAAATATCCATGCACTCATCCTTGGTAAAGGAACGCATCAAGACATCGTTTGGATTTTCGACATTGTACCTTGCACAGAAATAATAGCAGAAATACATGCTGATCATGTCGGTAACCGGGTGTCCAGACGCATTTGCAGCAAGGTCAATAAACATCAGCTCGTTATCCTGAATCATTACATTACCGACATGGCAATCCCCATGAATAAAGTGGTTCGATTCCGGGACAATTTCCCACAGAGTCTGCATTTTCTTTACTTCTTCAGCCGAGGCAAACCTGCCTTCAAGATACTTCAAGTATTGAACCATCGTATTTCTTGAAGACGGGAACCTATCTACATCTACTTCAATGGAGTGCATCGCCCTTACAAAGTTTGCAAACTCTACAACATACTTCCTGTAATTTGACTTGTCTTCTTCCATGCAGGTAAGTAAATCTTTTGAATTGATAAGTTCATAAACGACACCGAGGGATTTTCCGACCTGAACCACATCAAATGAAATTGCGGTCTGCACCCCGAACTTAAGAGCATTCTTCGCCCTTGCATTTTCCTGTTCAATGATATGCAATGGGGTCCCTTCCCTAAAGACCTTTACAATCGTATCGGAATCTAGCCTATATACAGTCGCAGTTCCCCCCTTGCCGACAACCTTGCAGCCATCAATGCTTACCTTGCGAAGCGCCTTCTTTACATCAAGGATTTCTACAAAGCCGGTTACATCAAAAATGTCATAGACACTTGGGCTTGTATTCTTTACGAGAATTTTATTCTTTTCGCCCTTCTGAAGCCTAAGCAAAATACGAAGACCGGCCGAAGATATGTATTCAAGCTTTTCGGCATCTACCTCAACATTAAGTTCCTTGTTTTCAGAACGGATTTTCAAAATTTCCTGTTCGACAACAGCCGCATTTACGGAATCAATCCTGCCATTCAAGGCAATCGTTAAAACATCATTATCAATACCAAACGCAACAATACAATCAGGCATTCAAAACCTCATAAATAAAACCGACTTCTTTAATGAGCTCAAAATATATACCCTTTTATTGAAAATTGGTACAATTTTTTAAAAAAAGCGTAACCTTGCGCACCGACCTAAAAATTTAATTTATACAAAATATTCCAATTCATAATGAACATATTTGAGCACGCTATTGACATTTTTGTCCTAAAATTATATTTCAAACAAATGAAACAACATACCAAAAGCGCATTTTGATTTTTCTGGCTTTTACAAACAATGGTTAAATTGGTAAATTGGGTAGCGTATGGAAGAAGAAAAAACGAACGAAATTACTTTAACCAGTAATCAAGAGCACATTATCGATGTGCTCATTCGCAAGAACCCTTCACTAGACGAAGGACTTCTTCGTAAAGCAGCTGCATTTATCGCAAAAGCTCACGAAGGGCAGTTCCGCAAAAGCGGCATGCCATATACGGAACATCCTTTTGAAGTAGCCAAAATCCTTGCCGATTTACACCTCGACACATCCTCCGTGCTTGCCGGGCTTTTGCACGACGTTGTAGAAGATACCCCGCACACATTGCAAGAACTTGCAGAAATGTTTGGCGAAGAAACGGCCTTCATGGTCGATGCAGTCACCAAAATTTCGGCAGCGCAGGAACAGCGAATAGACAAGACGGCAGCAAAGGCAGAAACCTACCGTAAACTTGTTTCGGCCATGGCCAAGGACCCGCGAGTCATCATGATTAAAATCGCGGACCGTGTACATAACATGCGCACCATGCGCTACATGAAGCCAGACCGCCGCCTTGCCATTGCACAGGAAACTCTAGACATTTACGTACCGCTTACCCACCGCTTCGGTCTCTACAAGTTCAAGTCGGAACTTGAAGACCTGTCATTCAAGTACGTTAACCCGGTAGAATACCAAAAGATTGTTGACGCCCTCATGGTCAACAAGGAAAAGCGCGAAACCTACGTAAAGTCAGTCATCGGTCCTTTGCAGTTCAAAATGGCCCTTGAAGAACTCGACTGCACAATCCAGGGCCGTACCAAAAACATTTATAGCATCTACAACAAGATGTTACGTCGCGAATGCAAGTTCGAAGACATCTTCGATATCTTTGCGGTCCGCATTATCGTACCGACCCTTTCGGACTGCTACCTTGCCCTCGGCTATGTGCACAACCTCTGGGCGCCACTCCAAAGCCGTTTCAAGGATTACATCGCGACACCAAAGCCAAACCTTTACCAGAGCCTGCACACAACAGTCATTGGTCCAGAAAACAAGATGGTCGAAGTGCAAATTCGAACCAAGGACATGGACATGACCGCAGAAAAGGGCTTTGCCGCCCACTGGGCATACAAGATGGAAACAAGCCGTGACGGCGAGGAACTGGCATGGCTAGACCAGATGGCCCAGCTCCAAAAAGAAATTCCTGATTCCCAGGACTTCCTGAACTTTTTGCGTGCAGACCTTAAACCGGGCGGCATGACCGTATTCACCCCGAAGGGCGATTCCATAGAGCTTCCTCCGGGAGCAACGGTCCTTGACTTTGCATTCGCTGTCCATACGGAACTCGGCCTGCACTGCATAGGTGCAAAAATCAACAACGACGTCGTAAATATCGACAAGCCAGTCCCGGCAGGAGCTTCTGTCCAGATTCTTAAGAGCCCGGCTCAGGAACCAGGCCCAGAATGGATGGAAATCGTAAAGACAGTCAAGGCCAAGCAGGAACTGCGCAAGTGGATGCGCACAAGCTTCCAGCAGCAGGCAAGCGACCTCGGCAAGCAAATCTGGAAACGAGAACTTTTGCGTTTACAGGTGCCAAAGGACAAGACTCCGCAAGAAGTTGAAATTTGCGAACATTTCAAGATGCCTACGCTCAAGGACTTCTATGAACAGATCGGTCTTGGCGAACTAAGCCTTGCAACCCTGCACCAGTACTTGCAAGAATTTTCTCCGGTAGAAGAAAACCAGAACGATCTTAAAACAAGTATCGTCGTGTTCTCCAAGGAAATTGCGGCGGACGATCCATACGCATTGCCGATTTCTACAGATTCCTCGCTGCTCATTCACTTTGCAAATTGCTGTTCCCCAATTCCAGGAGAACCTATTATTGGCGCCATGATGCCGCACCAGGGTATCGAGGTCCATAATGCCCATTGTTCCAAGCTCAAGGAAATTGAAAAGGAACGAATCATCGCCGTAACGTGGGATGACGAGAATGCAAATTCATTCGAAGTAAGCATGGTCCTTGAAACAGACAACAGAAAAGGCATTACCATCGACATCTTGAATGAGCTTTCCAAGGCTAACGTGTTCCTTTCAAGAATGAGCGTGGCTTCGATCAAATACTCCGGTCGAGTACGCCTGACATTCAAGGCATTCCGCAAATCTCAAGTGGACAAGGTTATCGAAAGCTTAAAACAAATCGAAGGGGTAAGGGAGGTTAAGCACTAATGAACATTTTTCTCCCCCATTCGGACTATACGATCAAGAATCGCGCATTCAACTGCAGAATGCGCAACCGCTATTACGAGGAAGTCTATTACGCCTTCCGTTCCCTGGAACAGCGTCTAAAGAATTACGCAAAGCAAGATTCCGACAATAGAACCAGGTTCTATACGATAGAAGAAGAAATCAAGCGTTACGAACAAATCCTTGAAAAATGCCTTGAATATGCCCAGGCAGCCATTTTCTTTGGCAAGGCCGGCAAGGTTCAACCGTTTTCCAAGGACCGTCGTGCAGGTATTTTGCAAGAAGAGTTCTTCTTGGTATACTTTTTGCAAGAGCTTTTGGCGACAACGAGATATATCATTTCTCGAATTGAAACCGACACCTTGTTAAGGGAGATGGAACAACGTGCAAGGAACGGCCAGACATCGACAGAACATGTCTCCGGTTTTTGGCGCAACTTGCAGCAAAACCTTGAAATATTGAACAAGACTACGGCTCACGAATTTTCGGACCTCTGTGAGCATATCCATGAACGTTTCCAGACAGGAAACTCCGTGTTTGGTACTTTGCAGGAGTTACAGCATTTTTATTAACAGGAATCAGAAGTCAGGAATCAGAAGTCAGGAGTCGGAAGACGGAAGAAAACAGAGAACAGGAATTGTAATTACAAAACCTCATACCTCTAGATGCGA
>DCGZ01000090.1:12841-27591 GCA_002314675.1 Fibrobacter sp. UBA1765
CTCAAAGCGAAGCGACCTCATACCTAAATATGAAAAACGACATTCATTAACCTCTAGATACTAGCAACAGATCACAAAACTATGATAGAATACTTACCACTATTATTTATCCTTTTCCTTGGGGCAATCATTGCCATTGGTGCAATGGCTGTCGGAAAGATCCTTGGATTTGCATCCAAAAATACCAAGGGCAAGTTCGACCCGTACGAATGCGGTATGGCCACAATCGGCTCATCCCATGTCCAGTTCAAGGTCGGCTATTATATTTTTGCGCTGCTCTTCCTCGTATTCGATGTAGAAGCGCTTTTCTTGTTCCCGATCTGTGCCAACTTAAAGACGATCCTTGCTGGCAGTCAACCTGAAATTACACCCGCAATCGTTGTTGCAGACTTGATTATTTTCGTGGCTATTCTTGTTAGTGGCCTTGCATACTCTTGGAAGAAAGGATTCCTAAAATGGGAATAATGAATTTTGTCCCTAAGGTCTTAGACCCTGTCCCAGGCGGAAAGTACGTGGTCAACATGGTTGACTATGTTGTGAACTGGGCCCGCGCAAACTCCCTTTGGCCGCTTACATACGGCACGAGCTGCTGCGCTATCGAAATGATGTCGAGCTCCATGGCCCGTTACGATATCGCACGATTCGGCTCCGAAGTGTTCCGCGACTCCCCTCGCCAGGCCGACCTCTTTATTATTGCGGGTACCATTACCGAAAAAATGGCTCCTGCCGTGCAAATGCTCTGGGAACAGATTCCTGGCCCTAAGTATGCAATCGCAATGGGCGCATGCACTATTAGTGGCGGCCCGTTCCGTTACGACAACTATTCCGTTGTTCGCGGCGCAGAACAGGTAATCCCGGTAGATGTCTATATTCCGGGGTGCCCTCCGCGCCCAGAAGCTCTTTTTAACGGTCTTCTAAAGCTCCGTGAAAAGATCATGAAGGAATCCTACAGGAATCCTTGGCACGAAGGCGAAACCAGCAAGGCCGGCGAAATTGAACGCTGGGCCGAAGCTAGCAAGGCATGGGCGGCTGCCGAAAAAATCAAGGACGAAGAAATGGCCGCAGCTCGTGAAGCCTTCAAGGCAAACCCGCCAGAAGACTATGTTGCGTACAAACCAGTCCGCGTAGCCAAGGAAGCGTTCCCTGACGTGGAACGTCCTGTTGTTACAGAAATTGGAAAATCTTACAAGGAATTGTACAAAATTGCAAAGAGTGTCGCGCCAGAACTTTCCATTTTTGGTAAAGAAGATTCCTCTGACGAAACACTTGACAGCCTTCCAAAAGATTTACCGCTCGACGTAGTCGTAAGCAAGGAAAACTACCTAAAGCTTGTAGAATTCCTCAAGAACGACAGCCGTACAAAGTTTGAAGTATTGACTGATGTTGTTGGTGTAGACTGGAAGGACCATTTCGATGTCATCGCACAGCTCTTGAGCGTTGAATACGGGCACAAAATGTTTGTTCGCGTTTCACTCCCTAAGGATGAATCCATTCCAGAAGAAAAGCGTGCGACAAGCCTGCTTGCAAGCATTCCTTCGCTTTCAAGCCTATTCGTTGGCGCAGAACTCAAGGAACGCGAAGTGTACGACCTGTTCGGCATCAAGTTCGAAGGCCACCCAGACCTTCGTCGTCTCTTTATGCCCGAAGACTTTGTGGGCTACCCGCTCCGCAAGGACTTTACTCACCCACACATTTTGAAGAAGCCGGTTTAAAAGAGAAGCAAGATGCAAGATCAAGAAACAAGAAACTGCTATAAAATACTTGCTAAAAAACTTGTATCTGGCATCTGGATCTTGCATCTACAATTTGGAAATGAATATGTCTAATTTACCTCCAGGATTTCGCGAACCTTCCGTTGAAGGCGAATTCGAAGAATACTATTTGAATATGGGTCCACAGCACCCAAGTACCCATGGTGCTCTTCGCCTTGTTATACGCTTGACTGGTGAAACAATTATTGAAGTTGTTCCGCATCTCGGCTACATTCACCGCGGCATGGAAAAGCAGGCTGAAAACCTTGGCTATACCCAGTACATCATGATGTCTGACCGCCAAGACTACTTGACGGCAATCCAAAACAACCTTGGTGTTTGCCTTGCCCTAGAAAAAGGCGCTGGCATCGGTGTTCCGGAACGCGCAGAATACATTCGCGTGATCATGACCGAGCTTGGCAGAATTGCAAGCCACCTCGTGTTCTACGCCTGCTACGGCGGTGACCTTGGCGGCCAAACGGTCTTGCTTTACGGTTTCAAGGAACGTGAAATGATTCACGACATCTTTGAAGAAGTAACAGGCCAGCGTCTTACAACAAACTTCTTCCGCCCGGGTGGAAGCCGCATGGACGTGCCTGATACCTTTATTCCGCGCGTCAAGGCTTTCCTTGCACATTTAGAAAAGACTCTCCCGGATTACGACCGTCTTTTGACAAAGAACATCGCTCTTGTAGAACGTTCCGTTGGCGTGGGCAAGCTCACCAAGGAACAGGCTCTTGCATACGGCTGCTCAGGCCCAGTCGCCCGCGCATCCGGCGTAAACTATGATGTTCGCAAGAACGATCCGTACAGCATTTACTCAAGCCTCGATTTTAACGTTCCGGTCATGTACAATGGCGATTGCTACGACCGCTACCTTATCCGTTGGCAAGAAATGTACGAATCCATCAAGATCATTAAGCAATGCATCGAAAAGTTCCCGGCTGGCCCTTACCGCAGCAAGGAAAAGCCGAACTTCAAGCTCCCTGCAGGCAGCTTCTATGCGGCAAGCGAAACGGCAAAGGGTCTATACGGCACTTACGTAGTTTCTACCGGTGGAGCTAACCCATACCGCATCCACACAAGGTCTCCGAGCTTCTCGAATGTTTCTGCAGTGAATGCAATGGCAAAGGGTGAAAAGATTTCCGACCTGGTTACAATACTTGCATCCATTGACCCGGTTATCCCAGAAATTGATAGGTAGGTAATTGTTAATGTATACACCTTCTAATCCAAATATCGTTGGCGACTTTGTTAGGGAATGGGTCCCGAACCTTGTCGCTTACTTGCCGGCAACAGTGCAAGGCTACATTCCGTCTGCAGAAATTGCAGCACTCATCAATGTGGTCATTTGCATGGTTGCAATGGGTGTCGCAGGTATCGGTCCTGTGCCAGTCCTCATTTACATGGAACGCAAGATTTGCGCCCATATTCAATGCCGTCTTGGCCCAATGCGCCTTGGCCCACACGGTGTTTTGCAGCTTGCAGCTGACATCATGAAGCTTTTGTTCAAGGAAGTGTACGCACCAAAAAGCGTACAGACGTTCCTTTACTACTTAGCTCCGATTCTTGTGGTGACGGCCCCATTCCTTAACCTTTGCATGATTCCATTCGGAAAGAACTTGCAGGTTGCTGACCTAGACATTGCTATTCCGTTCATTATCGCTGTGAACGGCTTTGGCATTTTGAGCACAATGCTTGCAGGTTGGGCAAGTAACAACAAGTATTCCCTTATAAGCGGCATGCGTAGCGGTGCGCAGCTCATTAGCTACGAAGTCTCGTTTGCGCTCGTTCTTTTGCTTATCGTTATGCTCGCAGGTTCTGCAAGCCTCGGTGGCATTACAGAAAGCCAGAGCGGCAATTTCTGGGACTGGTGGATTTTCAAGGCTCCGGTTCTTGGCTTGCTTGCATTCGTAATGTTCCTCATCAGTTCTACGGCAGAACTCAATCGAGCTCCGTTTGACGTTGCCGAAGCAGAACAGGAACTTACCGGCGGCCACCACACTGAATATACCGGCATGGCATTCTCCATGTTCTACCTTGCAGAATACATCAACCTGTTCACAACCTGCTGCGTTGCGACAGTATGCTTCCTTGGCGGTTACAACGCACCATGCATCGGCATAGCCGCTGTCGACGGAATTTTGAACATGGTTCCAGGAATCGTATGGTTCCTTGCAAAGGCATTCTTCATGGTCGTTGTATACATGATGTTCCGCTGGACCTTTGTTCGCCCGCGTACAGACTTGCTCATGGCTCTTGAATGGAAGTTCCTGTTGCCAGTGAACTTGATTATGCTTGTGCTTGGCTTTGTGTTCGTGGCTTTTGGACTTTTCTTACCTTAAGACAGATACAAGAGCAAGATGCAAGATACAAGAGATTTCAATACAACGTATTATTCAGCCCACGTGACGAAAAGGAACATTCTTGAATAAAACCAAAGCGTGTTTCGACTTCCGTCTTCCGACTGACAACTGAAACTGATTATGAATGATAAAGAATTAAACACTAAGGAATATGCAGCGAAGTACATTCGCAACTGCATAGAAGGTCCTATCAACCTTCTAAAGGGCCTGACTGTTACTACAAAGTACATGTTGAACCCAAAGAAGATTGTAACGGAGCAATACCCAGAAAACAAGGCTACGCTCAAGATGCACGAACGTTTTCGCGGAAACCTCGAAATGGTCGAAGATGAAAACGGAGACAACAAGTGTACAGCCTGCGGCATGTGCGAACGCGCCTGCCCTAACGCTTCAATCAACGTGCTCCCGACAAAGAACATTGCCGGCAAAAAGGTTCTTGGCAAATACATCTACCATTTTGGCAGCTGCACACAATGCGGCCTTTGCGTAGAAGCCTGCCCGTTCGGAGCAATCCACTTTGCACAGGGCTTTGAATTCGCCGCGTTCAATCCAGAAGAATTCGAACGCGTATTGAACAAGAAGGAGGGTCGAGGATGATTCTTGGAATTCCTTTCTCCGATATCGTATTTTACGTTGTCGCTGCGTTTATGATTGTAGCTGCTGTCGTTACTGTAGTTTCAAAGAATATTTTGCAGAGCGCTATCTTCTTGATTGCGACATTCATTGCGACAGCGATCGTCTACATTCTTTTGCAGGCTGAATTCATGGCCGTGGCACAAGTCATGGTTTACGCCGGTGGCGTTGTCGTGTTCATGATCTTTGCGATTCTTCTTACAAGCCATCTCGGCGAAGAATCCTTCAAGGTCCACTTGCCACGCAAGTTCATTGCGGGCGCAATTGCCGCAGCATTCCTTGCAATCATGGGCAAGTTCCTTATCGGTCAGCCAGAACTTGCAACAGCCACTTCTAACGCAAGTGCCGAAGCCTCTACTTTCGGGGCATACGCACTCCGCTTGCTTAGCCCTGGCGCAAACGGCTTCTTGATTCCTTTTGAACTGATCAGCCTTTTGCTTTTGATGGCCCTTGTTGCTTCTGTAACAATCGCAAAAAAAGATGAAGACAAGGAGGAAAAATGACTCTCCTTAATTGCTTGATTCTAGCATTTGTCCTGTTTGCTATCGGCGTTTTTGGTCTTTTGACTCGCCGCCACCTTGTAGGCATGCTCATTTCCATTGAACTTATGCTGAACGCAGCAAACATTAACTTTGTGGCATTCGCACATTTCAAGGCGGCAGATGCAACCGCAGGTTCGCTCTTCAGCATTTTCGTAATCGCAATCACGGCTTGCGAAATGGCTGTCGCACTTGCAATCCTTATTACAATGTATCGCCGTCACAAGAGTCTGGATGTAAACCGCCTGGAGGATCTCCATGACTAGTCTATATTCCTATTCCTTCTTGATTTTGCTCTTGCCGCTTTTGAGCTTTGCAGTAAACGGTCTTTTCCTTTGCCGCAAATCCCGCAAGGCAAGTGCAGCATTCTCTGTGCTTTGTGCAGGTCTTGCTGCGGCTTATGCAATTTCTGTTGCATTAGCATTCTTTACGAATGGAGCAACCCCGACTGTTGCATGGCAGTTCAGATTCTTGCCGATTGTCGGTGACTTTAACGCAAACATCGGCTTATTGCTCGATCCGCTTTCTGTGATGATGCTCGTGGTCGTTACCTCGATTGCGTTCTTCGTAAACATCTACAGCATCGGCTACATGCGCGAAGACATGAGCTCGGGCCGTTTCTTTGCATTGCTTTCGCTCTTTGCATTCAGCATGCTCGGCCTTGTAATTGCTACAAACATTTTGCAGATGTTCGTATTCTGGGAACTCGTGGGTGTATCAAGCTATATGCTCATCGGTTTCTGGTACCACAAGCCAAGTGCAGTTTCTGCAAGTAAGCAGGCATTCATCTTGACCCGCTTTGCAGACAGCTTCTTCTTGCTCGGCATGGTGCTTGTTTCTTACGCAGTCAAGTCCTTTGACTTCGCTGCCCTCAACGCAGTCAACCTCAAGGACTTCGCAAGCATTCCGTTAAACCTCGGTATCATGGTAATGCCGGCAAGTGATGCCCTTACAATTGGAGCAGCCTTGATCTTTGTCGGTGGCTGGGGCAAGTCCGCTATGTTCCCGATGCATATCTGGCTCCCGAACGCCATGGAAGGTCCGACACCGGTTTCTTCAATAATCCATAGTGCAACCATGGTGGTAGCAGGCGTTTACCTTGTAGCTCGCCTCTTCCCGTTCATGGCTGGTGCAGGCAATACTCTTTGCATCGTCATGGTTGTAGGTGCTTTCACAGCAATCTTTGCAGCAGTAATCGCTTGCACGCAAAAAGACATCAAGCGCATTCTCGCCTACTCCACTCTTAGCCAGCTCGGCTACATGATGTTCTCGCTCGGTGCAAGCCGCTTGTGCGACGGCAGCATCAATACGCTTGGTTACACAGCTTCTACATTCCATATCTTTACACACGCATTCTTCAAGTGCATGCTCTTCCTTGTTGCTGGTTCCCTTATTCATCAGGTTCACACAAATGACCTCGATGCAATGGGTGGCCTCCGCAAAAAAATGCCATTCACATACATTGCAACACTCATTGCTTGCCTTGCAATCGCCGGCATTCCGCCATTCTCCGGATTCTTCAGCAAGGACGAAATCCTTATGACAGCATTCCAGTCTGGCCACGTTGCCGTATTTGCAACCGGTCTTCTTACAAGCGGCCTCACGGCATTCTACATGTTCCGCCTGTTCTTCCTTGCGTTCCATGGCAAGGCCCGTTCCGAACACACGGCACATGCGCATGAAGATTTTGCAATGACACTCCCAATCGTCTGCCTTGCAGTTCCTTCACTTCTTTCTGGCCTGCTTGCAAAGAACATCTTTGCAACAAAGTTTGTTCCTGGCGCACTCCCGGTAGCAACGGCAGAACACCTCGCCCACGCCACCTGGATTCCATACGCAGCTGGCGGCATGGCAGTGCTTGGCATTTTGATTGCAGCGCTCTTCTACGCCCGCCCAAAGGCAAACATTGAACGCGCTCTCGATGTAGACAATCGTTGCAAACTCTACAAGACAATCAACCACAAGTTCTATTTCGATGAAATATACTATGCGGTCGTTCGCCAGTTCATTTTCCGCGGAGTCGCTGCATCAGCACGCTTTGTAGAAGACTGGATTATCGGTAGCCTCGTAAACGCAACGCTCTTTGTTGTTAGAAAGGCCGGAGCTCTTGTTCGTGAAGCAGAAAACGGCTACCTGCCGTTCTATGTTGGTGTTATGATTGTCGGTGTTATTTTCTGGTACTTTGTCGGCAAGTTGCCACTTTAAGGAATGACTATGCTACAACAAATTCTTTTTAACCTTATCTGGATCATTCCGTTCTTGACGGTGCTTGTTTGCGTGCCTATCGCAAACTCCAAAGTAGCTCTTCTCAAGAAGATTCATCTCTGTTCTGCAGGAATCGTGTTGATGATAACACTCTTCCTTGCAACAAACATGATTCTTGACTACGCTCCGTATGCAGGCGGCAACGCATTTGCAATGTCTTACCTTACGGACTTCCCGTGGCTTGCCGCAATTTCTGCCCATTACCTTGTTGGCGCTGATGCTCTCACGATATTGATGCTTGTTCTTGCCGCAGTGATCATTTTCACGGGCGTGCTTGCAAGCTGGCGAATCGCAAGCGGTCACAAGGTTTTCTTTGGCCTTTTGCAGATTCTTGCAGCAAGCGTCTACGGCGTATTCATGAGCTTTGACCTTGTGCTATTCTTCGTGTTCTACGAAATGGAAGCACTTTGCATGTACCTCATGATTGCTGGCTATGGCACAGGCGACAAGGACCTTGGCGGTAAAAAGCTTACCCTTACGCTCGCTCTTGGTTCTGCCATGGTCATGGCGGTATTCCTAGGCATGTATGTAGAAGGCGGCTCCTGGAGCGTATTCGAACTTGCAAATGTAAAGCTCCCAGAGAATTTCCAAATGTGGGCCTTCCCAGTTCTCTTTATGGGCTTTGCAGTTTCAAGTTCCCTGTTCCCGTTCCACTTCTGGTCTCCGGCAGGCCACTCCGCAGCACCGACTGCGGTTTCCATGTTCGCCGCTGGCGTTATGATGAAGATGGGCGCTTACGGCTGCTTGCGCATTGCTATGTACCTTATGCCAGAAGGAGCACATTTCTGGCTCCCGTACATTTTGTTCTTTGTAATCTTTAACGTATGCTTTGGACCGTTCATTGCAATGCGCCACAAGGATCTTAAATTCATTACAGCTTACAGCTCCATTTCTCACCTTGGCCTAATATTCCTTGGCCTTTGCGCAATGACCCCTGTGGCACTTCGCGGTGCATCACTCCAGATGCTTAGCCACGGATTCCTTACAGGCCTCTTCTTTGCAACAATCGGCATGATCTACGGCCGTACCCATACTCGTGACATCACGCAGATGGGCGGTCTCATGAAGATTATGCCGTTCCTTGGAGTAGGCTTTGTTATTGCCGGCTTTGCTGGCCTTGGCCTCCCAGGCTTCTCCGGTTTCGTAGCTGAAGCATCCATCTTTATCGGTTCCTTCCAGAACGAAGGCACGCTCTTCCGTATCGTTACAATCCTTGCAATTCTTTCTGTAACAGCCACGGCAGTCTACATTTTGCAAACAGCAAACAGAATGCTCCATGGCCCAGTTACAAATCCGCATTTCAAGGAACTGACCGACGCTACATTCGAAGAAAAGATTGTTATCGTGATCTTTGTAATCTGCCTTTTGGCAATCGGCCTTTGCCCGGCTCCATTCGCAGATTTCCTTGACACATCCATTGCACCAATCGTTAGCAACTTGACGAGGTAGGCAAATGATTTTACAAAACGCAATTTTACCAGACATTCTGCTTGTACTTTTCCCGTTCATTGTACTTGCGCTCCGCATTTTCGCAAGCAAGCACGAAAAGCTACAGTGGTACGCAGCAAACATCGTTCTTTTCACAGTCTTCATTTGGCAAAACTGCCTGATGCTTGGCAATACGCAAATCTACCTAAGCAACTGGAAGATCGACACATTCGGCATCTTTATGCGCGAAGTGTTCGTTCTTGGTTCCATTTGCGCCCTTTGGTTTGCAAAGGACTACTTTGACCATGCAAGCACAGGCAAGGCCCGCCTCAAGGAATTCCCGGAATTCATTGCAACCATGGGCTTTGCAACTCTTGGCGGTGTAATCGTAGTTTCTGCAAACGACCTCATTACACTCTTCATTGGCCTAGAACTTGCAACAATCCCGATGTATGCTCTTACTGCCTGGAACAAGAAGGATTCAGAAGGTTCCGAAGCTGCTGTAAAATTCATCTTGATGGGTTCTGCGGCAACGGCATTTGAACTCTTTGGTTTCAGCTACCTCTACGGCTTTGCAGGTTCCTTGAACATGCCGCAGATTGCAACTGAAGTTGCTAAGAATGCATCTTCCCCGCTGCTCTGGATTTCTGTACTGTTCCTGATTTCTGGTGTGGGCTTTAAGCTTACGCTTTTCCCGTTCCACACATGGGCTCCAGATGTCTATGACGGTGCACCAACACCGGTAACAGCACTTCTTTCTGTTACCTCCAAGGCTGTAGCAATTGCATTTGTTGCAGTACTTGTATTTGGACCGTTTGCAGCCGTGCAGCAGACCGTAGCTCCGTTCCTTGCATTACTTGCTGGCCTTACGCTCTTGGCAGGTAACCTTGGCGCACTCAAGCAGAGCAAGCTTCGCCGCTTTATGGCATACAGTTCCATTTCGCAGGCAGGCTACATTCTCGTAGCAGTCCTTGGGCCAGAAACAAATGCAAAGTTTGCAATCGTATACTACTTGTTCCTCTACACATTTGCAAACTATCTTGCATTCTTCATATTTGGCATTGTGGGCCAAAATCGCAAGGAAGACTTCGTTTCGCTCCGTGGTCTTTCTAAGCAGAACTTGACACTTGCAATTGGACTCGTTGTAGCTCTTATGAGCCTTGCTGGCATTCCGCCACTTGCAGGCTTCTTTGGCAAGTTCCACTTGTTCTTTGCTGCAGCAGAAACCAAGCATTACGCACTCGTAACATTTGCAGTGCTCAACAACGTGCTTGCACTCTACTACTACATTCAGGTTCTTAAGGCTGCATGGATCGACAAGCCAGAAGTTGAACCATGCGCATTGCAAATTACATGCCGCCAAAAGGCAGCCGTCATCATCCTCATGATTGGCGTAATCGCATGCGGATTTGTTCCGATGCTCGCAAACAACCTGTTTGCCGGCCTTAAATTTTAACGCAACGCCAAAATAACAGAAGCCCCGAAAGTTAAATGCAACTTTCGGGGCTTTTATGTTTATTGTAGTTCTTTGTTACCACTTGAACCCGACGCGCAAATAAACCTGCGGGTCGTCAACGAAGGTAATGCTGCCGGTAAAGGCGGTGTATCGGCCTTCATAGGTCAAGGAAGGCGTGACGGAGTATTGCATCTTGGCTCCCTTCAGATAATTCTTTGGAGCCCATTCAAAGACATCATCAATGGAACTGCCGAAAGTCTTGCCCTTCCAATAGAACCTCAGCAAGACAGAGAGAAACACATTATGCATGCGGGTATACATCAACCAGTCGATAGTCTGGCTGTTGGGGCCATTGGGATTGCCAAGAGGATGGTTCAAGTGAGCCAGCTGAGCCTTCGCGGAATCATGATGGGTGTAGGTAAAAGGCTCCACTCGGGCGTATTCCAAAATTGCACCGGCCTCCAGTTTCATCTTGTTGAGATAGAAATCATGACCAACCTGAATGCCTGCCATAAAGCCCCAGCGGTTGTTGTTCATCTCACCCTTCAGCAATTCATCGGGGCTTTCCATATCATCCAAAAGAAATTCTGAATAAATTCGCGCAAAACGGAACAAACGATAATTGAGATCCGCTGAAATTGTTCCGTTATTACTTGTTTCCGAGAAATTCCCCTTTTCAATAAATAGCGGAATAATCGGAACCATCAGCAGGGGCTTACTATCGTTATAAATCACCTGCAGTTCACTCACGCCAAGGGTCAAGTTACCCAAGGCAAGTTCATAACGATGGGCATACATATTACGCTCGTTAGCGTTTTCATCGCTCCAAGCCCACTGACCGATACGCAGGTCTCCGTACGCGCTCACAATATGCAGCGGACCAAAGACCGCATCCAAGGTCATGAACGTGTAAGGCAAGGCAAACTGGTTCAGCGTCAAGTTGTTATAGAAACCCGGCCCCCAGTGCAACACATCGCGGCCGGCGCTCACGCGAAAACGGTTCCAGTTAAAGCCCACCTGCCCGCGATAGCGGGAATAACTCACATATTGAATGTCGCCGTACTGTTCATCAAAAACCTCGTGGTCCCAGGACTTCTGCCTTTTTGCAGAATGGGACTCCACATACATGCGGGCCTCCAAGGAAAAATCTAAAGAATCCACATAGCCGCGGATAAACAGACCGCCATCAATCCCCGGCCAAATGGTATCGCCCAGAGCTTCGCCACCACGGTAATCGACGCCCCCCACAATGGAAGCCGCAATCCTGTAATCCGTATCGCCCAAATGGAACAGGGCGTCCTTTTCGGTCTCGTCAAAATTCTTGCGGAAAGTCGTATCGCGCTTAGGATACGCAAAGAACTGCGGCCCCTCCCCCATGGTCACACGATGGTATTCAAACAGGAACGGACTTGCCTCCAACATGCGCAGGTTACGCATACGGTCCGGCGCAACCGTCGGGGATGCAGCAAAAGCATCAAGGACAAAAGCCGCAAGAAGCAAAAAGACTAAACTGCAAATTTTCCAAACACGCATATTCATCATCTACAAATAAACCAAATTCTCTTTGATTAAAGGAAAGGAGAGCTACATTCTCATCTTTTTCTACAAAGATTATTGGTATAAATATACCTTTTTTCTTCCGTCAGCTAAGTATATTCAAACAACGAAGAATAGATAAGGTATAAAAAATGCAACCATGATAGCATTGACCTTGGATACCCCGGTTGTCTCTGTGTTCGCCTTTTATTATATTACCGGATATGGGTAACTACGTCAATCCGAATAATATAAACTTGCAAGTGGATCGCAATACACCGATCTATGTTGACAAGTCCATGGCCATTGCAGAAATCAACAAGCTGGTGAATACCAACCAGCGGTTTATTTGCATGTCCCGCGCGCGCCGTTTCGGAAAGACTACGGTGGGAAACATGCTCGCGGCGTATTACAGCAAGGGCTGCGACAGCCGCCACCTTTTTGCAGACCTAAAGATTGCAAGTGACCCGAGTTTCGAAAAGTACCTGAACAAGCTGAACGTGATTCAGATTGACTTGGGTTCACTTTGTTCCACCTACAAGGGCGAAGATATCATCACACTAGCCGAGTCGGAGGTTTGTCGAGAACTCAGGGATCAGTTTCCGAACGTCGAAATTGAATCTGACCGCCTAGAGATGGCTCTCAGACGAATTTACTCCGCCACCCAGGAACAGTTTGTCATCATCATCGACGAGTACGATGTATTGGTCCGCACGCAAACCAAGCGCGAATACTTTGAACATTTTCTGGACTTTTTGAACGGACTTTTTAAGAATGTCAACTTGGCCCCGGCCATCGCCCTCGCCTATATCACGGGCATTCTGCCCATAGTCCGCGACAAGGTGCAGAGCAAGCTGAACATGTTCCGCGAATACACCATGCTGAATGCCGGCAGGCTCGCCAGCTGCATTGGTTTTACCAACGAAGAAGTGCAGGCTCTATGCAAGGAACACAACCTTGATTTTGAAGAATGCAAACGCTGGTACGATGGCTATAATCTGAACGGCGTAGAAATCTACAATTCCAATTCCGTGGTACAAGCAGCGATGGATGGAAAGTATCGAAGCTATTGGTCTAAAACAGGTTCCTACGAGGCTCTCAAAGATTACATCCTCATGGATTTTGAAGGAATCCTTGACGATGTGAAATTCATGATTGGTGGCGGCAAGGTTGAGGTGGATACGGATTCCTACCTGAACACCATGACGGATTTCCACAGCAAGAATGATGTCTTTACATACTTGCTGCACCTCGGGTACCTGGCGTTTGACGAGGATGAAAGTCTCTGCTACATCCCGAACCGCGAAGTCCGCGACGAATGGATTCAGTCCATCAAGCTAGCACCCGATTACAAGGGCGTGATGGAACTGGTGAACAATTCCAAGAAGTTGATTGAGGCTACCGCCGAATGTGATTCCGAAGCCGTAGCGACTGCTCTTGACAAGGCCCATACGCAAATTTGCAACAATCTGAACTACAATAACGAGGGTACGTTCCAGGCGGTAATTTGCCTTGCATATTTCTACGCAAATTTAAAATACACCATCGTCAAGGAACTGCCTAGCGGCAAGGGCTACGCCGATGTGGCCTTCATCCCGTATGTTCCCAATGTTCCGGCTGTCATCATCGAACTCAAGCGCAACAAGAGTGCAGGCACAGCCCTCACGCAAATCGAAGAAAAACGCTACTTCGACTGCCTCGAAAAATACCAAGGCGACCTTCTGTTCGTGGGCGTGAATTACGACGACGAAACCAAGGTCCACACCTGCGAAATCAAGAAGTTCGTGAAGTATTAGTTTATTATATTGTAAAGTATGGGTAACTACGTCAATCCGAATAATATAAACTTGCAATTGGATCGCAATACACCGATCTATGTCGACAAGTCCATGGCCATTGCAGAAATCAACAAGCTGGTGAATACCAACCAGCGGTTTGTTTGCATGTCCCGTGCGCGCCGTTTCGGAAAGACTATGGTGGGAAACATGCTCGCGGCGTATTACAGCAAAGGTTGCGACAGCCGTCACCTTTTTGCAGACTTGAAGATTGCGAAGGACCCCAGCTTCGAAAAGTACCTAAACAAGCTGAACGTAATTCAGATTGATTTGAATTCTCTTTATTCCACTTACAAAGGCGAAGATATCATTGAATTGGCGACCTCACGCATTCGCGAAGAATTGAGTGTTCAGTTCCCGCAGGCGGGCATTTCGCTAGCAGACAAAGAGCTAGAAGCGTGCTTGCTGAAAATCTACGCCGCCACCCAGGAACAGTTCGTCATCATCATCGACGAGTACGACGTGCTGGTTCGCGAACAGACCAAGCGCGAATACTTTGAACATTTTCTTGGTTTCTTGAATGGAATGTTCAAGAATGTCAACTTGGCCCCGGCCATTGCACTTGCCTACATCACTGGCATTCTGCCTGTCGTTCGCGACAAGGTGCAGAGCAAGCTGAACATGTTTCGCGAATACACCATGTTGAATGCGGGCAAGCTCGCCAGCTGCATCGGTTTTACCAACGAAGAAGTTGAGTCGCTCTGCAAGGAACATGGACTCGATTTTGAAGAATGCAAGCGTTGGTACGATGGCTATAACTTGAACGGAATCGAAATCTACAATTCGAACTCCGTTGTTGTCGCCATGGATAACCAAAGGATGGAAAACTACTGGAACCAGACAGGATCCTTTGACGCACTGCGCAATTACATCCTCATGGATTTTGAAGGCATTCTTGAAGATGTAAAATTCATGATTGCTGGTGGCAAGGTGGACGTAGA
>DCGZ01000059.1 GCA_002314675.1 Fibrobacter sp. UBA1765
TGATCTTCATCGTCATCAAGAAGACTATGGGCCTCCGCGTTAGCGAAAAGGAAGAACTCCGCGGTCTTGACCTGGCAGAACACGGACAAGAATCCTACGGTGGCTTCCAGATCTTCTCCAACACCTAACAGGTCGCTCGCGGCTCACAAGATCAGGAAAGCGGCTTAGTCCGCAAGACTTTAAAAGCCATAATAAAAAGGACCTCGCACTGAATGGTGCGGGGTTCCTTTTTTTTGTTTTTGCGTTTTATTCTTCGCAGAAGTCAATAACGGACTTGGCGTACTTGCTCCAGTGGGTATCTGTACTGGTGGATTGTACAAGGCAGGAACTGTAGTTGTTTTCTCTTACGAAACTTCCGTTATCGGCATTACAATCAGTTTGGAATTCGATTGTAAGTGCGGAATCCACATTGCTTAAGCTCTTGTAAAGGGCTTCCTGTACTGGAGCGATGTGGTAGAAATGGAAGGAACTGTCTGCGCGGTTACAATGGATTTGAATAAAGCTTTCGTTGGCGGAATAGAACAGTTGGTTTCCTGCAACGTAAGAAGAGAAATTTTCCCTCTGTGTCGTATCGGGATTGATTGTTATTGAATCTCTTAGTGCGTTTTTAATTTTTATACTGTCTATGGGAATAGTGAGATAATTGAGGAATGTCACGTTGCCCTTAATTATGGTGCTTTCCTTGATATCCGTGGGGAGGTTGCAAATCAGGGTGTCTGTATTATTTGGCGGAGGAACTGTTGGGTCTCCGTTGTGTCCGGCAGAACCTGCTGACGTAGAAGGTAGTGTTCCGATGGAATTTGTAGCGTCCTCTGAATTGCTGGAGTTTTCAGAAAGCGTGTTGGGGTTGTCGTCGGTGCCTGCTGTAGAAAAAATGCCCCCGCTACAGGCGACAATTAAACTGACGCCGGGAAATATGACTGTAGAGACAAGCTTATTTAAACCGAAATTCTTCATTGCTTACTCCTAAATCTTCTCGGTAAGGGGAAAGAACTGCAGGTTCAACCGATAAACCTGGTTGATGCGATTGCATTTGTTGGCTAATGTAATAATTCGCTTGCGGCAGTCGTCAAGTTCTTTGTTGATTAGTGAAAAAGTTTCTTCGTCTATGCCCATGGTTACCCCTGCTACGTTTCGTTTGTTTGCGTCCACCAAATCTAGTGATTCTTTTGCCAGGTCGATCATTTGACGGTTCATGGAACGTAATGCCAGGGGGAGTGCTTCGGTGGATCCCGTAATAGCTTTCTCTGTTTGTTGGTAAGTGTTGGTGGTTGTTTGGTTGAGCAGTCCGATCTTTTCGAGTAGCGTCAGTGAATCCCGGACTTGCTGGGCGGTAAAGTTGTGACGAATCTTTTTAGCCATTTCGTTAGGCAGTGCTCCGGGCATCAGGGGGGCTAGTTCTCGGACAATGGAGTTGATTGAAGATTCGTAGTAGGCGAAAGCATCCGCATCCATAATGCGGACTCGCTGTTCCTTGGCTATGCGGACCATTTCCTCAAAGGCCGCCTTCTTCCTTTTGTCGTCAGAGGCGTTGCCGTATTCCACAAGGTTGATGAAGTAATCGTATTCATGACCGGAAAGCCCCATGGCACAGGCCACTTGCGGAATTCCCACGCGGCTCAATGAACTTTTGCCGTCGCAGACTAACTTTAAGTAGGATGGAGACGCAAAACCGGCTATTTTTGAAAATTCACGCCAGGTAAATGCTGATTTCTTCTTTTGATACTCGTAGAAATCCAGCATGTAACGACGATAGTCCTGGTATTCAAAAATCGGTTTCATAAGATGTCTCTTTTGTATAAGGCTTAATATAGAATGTTTTTTGGCCTTTTATTCACTTATGATACAAAAATGTTGAATTACGTGATTTATTGGCTGTTTTGATGTGATGTAAAATAAGGAATACTGTTAAATGAAACAAAAGGTAGTCCAAAAAAGAGTACTGTAAATTGCTGTAAATAAAAAGATGTTGTAAGAATATTGTAAATTTTAGACGTATGCGCATGTTTAAGTCTTTGATGTTCACGATCTCCATCGTCTTGATTGCCTTGAGTTCCGCCTTTGCTGAACCCAAGACTGTTCGAGTTGCTTATTTCTATAGCGAAAATTACCAGGAAGGGACCATGGGTTCGACCCTATATGGTTACTCCTACGAATATTATCAGAGGATTGCTCAGTATACTGGCTGGCGCTATGAATATGTGTTTGGATCCTATGACGACCTTTACCAAAAATTCTTGAAGGGTGAAGTAGACTTGTTTGTGGGTTTTGCCCACACCAAGGAAAGGGACGACTTGATGCTGTTCCCGAATATCCCCATGGGAAGAAACGCTTTTCAGTTAGTAAAAATGGCTGGAAGTAGCGATGTTTCCGAAAATCCCGCCTCCCTCAATGGGAAAAAAGTGGGCGTGGTCAAAGGGGACGTGGATGATGTCTTACGTCTGTTGCTCAAGAGGATTAATGTCCAGGCCGATATACAGGTATTTGACTCGGAATGGGATCGCAACCTTGCTTTGAAAACGGGTGCTGTCAGTGCTGCGCTCGTTGAAATGGCTGGTCGCAATGTAGATGAAAACTTTATTCCTGTTGTCAGGATGGAAAACGCCAACTACTTCCTGTGCGTTTCCAAGAACCGACCCGATCTACTTGGTGAACTGAATCGTGCGTTGGGTCAGATGATGACGGACGATCCCATTATTCTTGCAAAACTTTACGACAAGTATATTCGCGCTACTGCTGCCAGCAGGACCTTGTCTGGTCCAGAACGTGGCTGGATTGCTAAGCATGATACCGTCAAGGTTGGCTATTTAAGAAAAATTCTTCCGTATAGTGATGAAGAGGATGGGGCTCCGACGGGTATTGTTGCTGATCTCTTCCCTGAAATGACCAAGTTTATAGTTGCCAAAAATTTAGCTCTTGCTTACACGGCCTATGATGATTATGAAGACATGGTGGCCGATGTTGTTGCTGGTAAAATCGATGTGGCTTTCCCATTGGGTGGGAGCCTGTATTGGGCTGAACAGAATGGAGTTCGTGAATCCTCTCCGGTGATTCGTTCCGAGGTGTCTGTCGTTTTTAAGGGCGCCTTTAGGGAATCTATTTTCAGTAACATTGCTGTCAATAAGAAAACCAAGATGATGGACTATGTTATAAAGGACCATTATCCTAATGCCAAGATTCAGTATTTTGATACGGTTGAGGATTGTCTGTATGCGGTTCAAAACGGACTGGTTGATGCAACGTTTATAGGCAATTTGCGTACGACGCATATCTTAAAGAATCGTAAGTTCTCGAATCTTTCTGTGAAACTTTTGAACATTCCCAATGATAAATACTTTGGGGTGGCCTTTGGCAATGAACCCTTGCTCAAGTTGCTAAATCGCGGAATAGCCTTGATGGGGGATGACTATGCCTTGAACTTGTCCTATAAGTATGCAGAACTTTTGTATCAAAGTTCCTTTATTGACGAAGTGTATGAAAACGTGGAAATTGCATTTGCCGTTGTTGTCGTCTTGATTTTGTTGGTTGTTTATATTGTGGTTGGCCGATTTAGACGTATTAAGAGGCAAGCCGCAAAGGATCAGGAACAAAATGAACTTTTGAATATGCAGCTTAGCGTGATTAAGGCTATTAGTGACCTGTACCATAGTGTGTTCCTTGTCGATATTGAACATAACTCCTTTTCGATTATTCATACATTCAGGTCTGTAGAACAAGCCGTGCAGCACTTGCAGAATGACGCCCAGAAAGCTCTTGACCTTATGGCGGATCGGATGATTCTTGAAAGGTTTAAGCCGGCCATGCTTAAATTCAACAATATTTCAGAGTGGAAAAAAATTCTTGCCGTGGAAGACTCGGCCAGTGAGGAGTATGAGGGAATTATTCAGGGGTGGTGTGCTGTAACTATTCTTGTTGCTCGTCGTAATAGTCGTGGAGAACCTACCCATGTACTTTATATTTCTCGCGAAATCAACCGCCAGAAAAAGACGGAACAGAGCCTGCAGGACGCACTGGTTCAGGCGGAACAGGCAAACAAGGCCAAGACGTTCTTCCTGAATAATATGAGTCATGATATTCGCACGCCTATGAACGCGATTATAGGCTTTACTTCGTTGGCGGCAGCCCATATCGATAATAAGGAACGTCTAAGGGATTATCTGGCTAAAATTACGACTTCTAGTGAACATTTGCTTTCCTTGATCAATGACGTCCTTGATATGCGTCGTATTGAAAGTGGTAAGGTGAAGCTGGAAGAAGCTGAAATGCGCTTGCCTGACCTGCTCCACGATATAAAGACTATCGTACAGACCAATGTACTCAGGAAACGGCAGGACCTATTCATTGACGCCATGGATGTGGTGAATGAAGGCGTGGTTGCTGATAAATTGCGTTTGAACCAGATCCTTTTAAACCTTTTGAGCAATGCTATCAAGTTTACGGGTGACGGAGGTACCATTAGCCTTCGTGTTATTGAAATCCCTTGCGAAAACAAGGGTCGCGCCCGTTATGAATTCCGTGTAAAGGATAATGGCATAGGGATCAGCCCAAAGTTCCAGGATCATATTTTTGAAGCCTTTGCTCGCGAAGAAACTTCTACAGTTTCGGGTATTCAGGGTACTGGCCTCGGTATGGCTATTACCAAGAATATTGTGAATATGATGGGTGGCGACATTCGTATTATTTCTAGCGAAGGCCAGGGTACCGAATTTATTGTGACCCTTGAGTTTAAACTGAGTTCCGAGACGCCAAAGTTTGAGGCTTTGCCTCAGTTGCAGGGGCTTAGGACTCTTGTGGTAGATGACGATCCCAATACCTGCATCAGCGTGAGCAAGATGCTTCGTGAAATTGGAATGGTCCCGGAATGGACTACCTCTGGTAAGGAAGCAGTCGTACGCGCTCAGGATGCAAAGGAACAGGGTTCCGAATTCAGCGCCTATATTGTGGATTGGCTCATGCCTGATATGAATGGCATAGAGACCGTGCGTCGTATTCGTCACGTGATAGGAGATGAAAAACCCATTATTATCTTGACTGCATACGACTGGAGCGACATTGAACAGGAGGCTCGGGATGCTGGCGTTACGGCTTTTTGTTCTAAGCCCTTGTTTATGTCTGAATTGCGCAGCATCCTGGCAAACCCCTTCAAAAAGGATGCTGAATCTTGCGAATCGGTGAAATATGACTTTAAGGGCACTCGACTTCTGCTTGTAGAGGATAATCCCTTGAATCAGGAAATCGCGTCTACCATTCTTGTTGAGGCGGGCTTTGTGATTGATGTGGCTGAAAATGGCCGGGAGGCTGTGGATCGGTTGCAGGAAGTGCCTGCTGATACTTATAAGCTTGTGCTTATGGATATCCAGATGCCTGTTATGGATGGTTACGAGGCTGCTCGCTGCATTCGTAAGTTTGCAGACCCGTCGAAGGCCAATGTTCCTATTGTGGCCATGACAGCAAATGCCTTTGAGGAAGACCGTCAGAAGGCTCTCGATTCAGGAATGAATGGTCATTTGGCAAAGCCTATTGATGTCGCCAAGCTGATGAATACTTTAAGAGACATTTTGAAGTAGAAGCTGTTTTGCTGATTGATGAAAGGCCAAGATGTTTTAACATCTTGGCTTCTTCTTTTATTGCGTGTAGTGTGAAAATTTTATTTTTATGCTCCTAATGATTTTGACAAATGGTGATTAATGCAAGTATAACGGCGCACTTTGAATGAGAGAAAAAATCACAATTCGTGAGAGAAAAATATAAAAGGGTAAACCAAAACGGTTTACCCTTTTCATTGCTTTAGGCTTCCAGATCGAGAATGTCTTTTTTGAATTCTGCCGGGATTAGCCTAAGTCTTACCGAAACATCACTCATAGTGTAAGCACTAAGACAGTCAAAAATCTTTAAGTAGAGAACGATATCGGCATCTTTGTAATAGTTCAATTCACTAGAAATCGATGCAGAAAACAAAGCAGGAACGGCATTCCGTTCGTCGTCATTATCAAATATTTTAAGATTTCCGTTATCCAGGGCTCGAATAATTTCACCATAGTGATATGTGACCCCATCATCATAAAGATTCTCTGTCTTTAACCTAAAAGGAATCTTGTTGGGTCCACCAGAATGAGGAACATACGAAGAGCTAAACTTACCCTCAATATCAAAAGTAGCTATATAACCTTTCGGTACATGAGCTGTCGCAATTTTACGTTCATCATCTTTATTAAAAGCAAATGTTTTAGAACTCGGGAAACGAGTAAAACCACGATCAATAACTGGAGGAGGGAGAGCTCCCACCTGGTCTTTTTCCTTCTTGAAAGACGGATTTTGCAGTTCGTTCAGTAATTCCGGGCTAACAGAATCCCCGGATTTAATTTCCATTTTATTCATTTTTAATACCCCTTGAAACTATTTTAAATCATCAATGAATTCCATTTGATTCTTTGAATCCTTGAAGATGAAACCGCTTTGGCTTTCAATTTCAACATCTTCCATAGGAAGAAGATTTTCCTTTCCAACAAGTTTTTCTGCCCTTGCAATAAAGTCTACGAGGAATGAATAGCCTCCATGGAACTCTCTGGCAAGAATCTTTCCAGTCTTTTCATCAGGGATGCCAATTAAAAACTTAATCCAGTTAGCAGTTCCGTTCTTGTCCTTTCTAAGGTCATAATCGTAAATGGTGAATTTTACGCCAAGCAAGTCCTTCGGGCTAATGTTCTTGGCATCCATTTCTCGGTCAATTTTGATTTTTTTTGTAAGTTCAGATAATTTCATTCTTTCCTCGATAGATTTCATCGTTGTGTAAGAGTCCGTTCTGGCAAAAATTCCAAAGTAAGCTGCCCAGGACTCGTTTTTCGAACAATGATTTGCACGATGTTTTATACCCTGTTTTACGGTGCAATATCCTTTATCATGATCATTTATTACCTTTTCAGGATTTCTTCTTACAACAAAGCCACAATAGGATAAAGCTTCCTTGTCGATATTTTGTATTCTACAGGTGGTTGTTTTAGCCCTAATACCTATTTCGTACCACCAATAGTTCTGAATCCTCCACTTAGCTTCGTTTGCTTCTTCTTTGGTTTCAAAAGCAAGTAAGCAGTCATCGGCATACCTTACCTTAAAAGGGGCAACTCCTCCAAGCCATCTGTCAAAGCCAAGGCATATTATATGGTGTGCCACAGGCGAAGTTGGTGTTCCAATTGGAAATGTATTCCCACAAAATGTAACTTCGACACCAAAATCAACAAGTTCTTTGTCTTTAACAATCTTTTTTAATGATTGTCTAAAAATTTTCCTAGTGACATGGTCATAGCACCTTCTTTGATCCACAATAAGAGAGTAGTGGAGATTTCTCTTGTCATACATCAATTTTTTGACTTTGTGCATCACTGAATTATTTTTTATAGACGAATTGATGCCGTATCCGTCTTTGCAGTTCATCCCTATTCCTGGATCAAGCTTTTTATAAATCGGCATGATCAGAACAAGAAATACATGCTGAAGCACCCTCGTATATAAAGAAGGTGAATTGATATTTCTCCTTTTACCATTAGGATTTACTTTAGTAAGAGAACGATATTGAAGCCTATTTATATAGGAGCCATCTTCAATAGATGACACCACATCATCTGCATAGGACTCTCGATTTTTAAGCATTTCAGCAACTTCTGGATTCGTTCCATGCTTTCTTGCCGCATTCGATATAGCCAACAATACTTTAGTTCTATCTACCTTCATAATCCTTTTCAGGTCTAGCAGAGCGACCCCTTGCAGGGCCAGTAGTCTCTAGCATAAGCTTTACTACCTTGTCTTATAAATTTGCCTTTCCTAGGCACCGAGAGACCGTTATAAAAGACCTTTGCAGAGCAACCGTTGTTCACATTAACATTGGCAGCGCGGTTATTCGCATTAAGGTAACGCGGCGCACAATTGACGTTATTAGCATTACCACGGAAACGAACCGCCCCTGCACAATCTCCCGATTTTTTTCACCACCTCCGCTGCGCTTCGGTGGTCTTATCCCAATGTAAGACTCGTCGCAGATTCGATGGGCCAGGCGTTGCACGCCTGTTGAACTTTAAAATATTTAGTTGTCACCTCCTAGAAGGACCTGAGCAGAGCAACCGGTGTTCACATCAACATAGGCAGCGCGGTGATGCGCAAGAAGGCACCGCGGCGCACAAGCGACGTGAGAAGCAGCACCACGGAAACGAACCGCATTTCTGTGTCTGTAACCAGTTCCTGCACCTGTAACACTAAAGTCGTCATTCTTTGCATTGCTGAAGAAACAATCGCCGATAGAGTTGGAACCAGCTATAGTGTCATCACCTTTAGAGGCATGTGCATATAGTTCCTTCGCAATCGGTGTAAAACTGTCCCTTCTACGGCAATACGCAGATCGCATTCGGCCTTCACCTGCTTTCAAGTAAGTTCCTTCAAAGTTAAATGCCTGACCATTAGGCTTATACCAGAAACTGCTAGAATAACTTCCTTCAAGGTCTTCGGTATGCCATTTTGTCTGGTCACACTGTAAATATACATCAACAACGTCTTCCGTGTCATTATGTTCAGAATTTTCTTCTTCCGGAGACACAACAAGTTCAATGCCTCCCTGTGTATAAGTTACGAAATCGCCACTGGTATTCATACCATGAATAAGGCCGCATACCAAGTTCATTTCGTATGTAATGTTATTGTACGAGAAGGACATAAGCTTGTACATTCTCATGTTCATTTCGCCGTCTGCAACATTCTTGATGGGATAGCCATCAAGGGGCGTAGCATTGTCGTAATGCCATGTGCCGCCATTCCAGGTGAAGGATTCTCCTGGAGAAAGATTCATTTCAGCTGCAAGAGAGGCTGCAATTTGCGGTTCCATGCACTGGAACTTGGGTTTATACCAGTTTGTCACTGTAGACCATCTACGACCAGTGTCAATATTGCTATTGTCTGCCCATGTCGCATATCGAGTTGTTTCTCCGGAAACAAATCGAATACCGCCATTCAGTTTCCATGTTTCATCGCTATTACATGGATAATTAGAAGATACGCCTGCACTAAACATGTCTGCTGCAAAGAAATCCTTGGTGCCATAACCGATTTCCATCGCATTCAGGAACGTGTTAAGAGCGTGATAGCCTCCTTCTGCGAACGGGAAGGGATTCTTTGCTACGGCATTGTTCTTGCGGTTGTATACCTGGCATGTGTAGGCATTGGGGCAATATTGTTCGGAACTCTGGCTAGAATCACTTTTTCCGGAACCACCGCCATAAGGCCAGTTTCCAACCCACGGATAATGACCGTTGTTGAAGAAACTGTTACAATACTTATAGTTGGTCTGGCCATCAGACATGTTTTCACCGTTACAGGATGCAGCCATATTGTTGCCAGATTCCCAAGTAGTGCCAGAAGCATAGTTGAAGAAGAACGATCTGGTTACCCATTTGCTGTTAATGAACTTTGCCGTAACAGGTCCAGGAGCCATACCGGTTCTTGCAAGCTTATAAGCGCTAGCATCAATTCCATCAAATTCATCCGGAGAAGACAGAAGGCCTTTCCATTCCTTACCGCTATCTCCAACAACCTGATCAATGAGATACACGTCGTCTGCTCGTCCAATAAATACCCCGAGCATATTGTTGGTGGTTTCCCAGGGAGCCACAATATGATCGTCTGTGTAGCTTCCATAGGCCATTTCAGTACCATTAGCTTTGTAAAGCTTCACTTCTACAGCGGCTTTGTAGTTCTTATTGTAGGCGCTATTGATATCGGACAGGTGGGATTTACAGTATTCCCAGAATACTGCAGGCTTAAAAATAAGACCGGAATCATAGAAATCTTCAGAAATAGGATTAGTGGCTGCATTGTCCCAATACAGCTGCTGGTTGCAAGCCAAAGACTGATTACCGGTAATGCCCACGACATTTGCGTAGCTTCCGTCAATCTTTCGGAACCAGTTATTCTTCTTAAGCTGGGCAGAAGGTGTTTTTCGAATTTCGCCTTCTGTTGTGGTGTAATCGACAAGATATGGACGCCAATCGAGAAGCCATTCGCGATTTCCGTGGAAGGATTTCTGAAGGATCACATCACGTTGAGCGCCAGTCCGGTGGTTCCAATCACCTAAACCATAATTGGATGTCGGGAATACAACTCCACCGCCTCCACCTACGACTTCGTGCCAGGATTTATTCTTTCTGGCGTATTCCTTTCCGTCTTCAGGTGCTTCAGGGACAAAATTTTGAGTTGTCAAACTCCAACCATCAGAGCTAAGCTTGTAGGATTCAGTCCTTCCTTCGTCCACCATTCGATTGAAAACGAACACCCCGCCAGAAGAATCTTCCTGGTAGTAGGAGAGAATTACGGAAATACCAACGCCGTCAGCAGTAGTCTGCATGACAATAGTTTTGCCATCATCATACAGTTCTTTCACGTCGTCAATCGTCGCTACATTGTATTTGACGATTACTGGGTCAAATTCAGATGTCGGAACCCTGCCGTTTTTTACACCAGCAATGTTGACAATCATGTGGGCTTTGCTCGATCTGGCTTCTTTTCTGCTGACCAAATCTGTTTGAGAAAATTTCTTTTCAGCCATGTTTTATTCCTCGTTTAAGTTAAACCTGTATTTAATCACTTAGTCTACAATAGCTATGCCATCTTCATCTGCAAGCATTTCCTTAATGATGACATCTCTTTCGTCTACGAGAATCGTCCCGTCTTCATCGATAAACTTTTCTCCACTTCTTTCATCAATGAAATATCCTTTTACACCGAACTTCCATTTAATGTTTGTGAATGGTATTTTTTGATCTTCAAACGCCTTGACAAGAGCATCACAATCCTCTTCTCTATACCTACATTCAACAACCCATATATATTGTTCGTCAACGTCATAGCAAGGGTCACCTGCACGGCTTAATCCTGCTCTGAACATTCTCGGAGGTTTTTCAATGTCTATTTCAAACCCCATAAGAAGTGCTAATGCGATATAATGCTTTTCTGCAATGCCAGAATCCAGGTTATACTTGGAAAGCAAGGCTTGCCGTCTATCCTCGATGGTACCAACGCCGTCAAGTTCATACAGCTTTTCCCACATTGCCAGGGTGCGAACTGCTGAAGACGGCGAAAGTTCGTTATAGGCTTCGTCTGCATACGCCAAGGCTCTATCAAGTTCCTGGGCAACGGCATATTCCTCCGCATCCATTTGGAGCGGGTACAGCTGCTTTAGAGCCTTGAAATGTGGGCTTTTGTTTGGGTAAATCATTCTACAACCATTTCGCCAAGGGTAAATACTTCGGTTTCCTTGCATGTCACGATGTCGGTAAGTTCTTCTTCAGCGCTGCCGTTGAAACTTCCATAGACGCGGGCAAAAGTCGCGCCGTTTTGAATGGCAAGCACAACGATTTGTGCCGGAATGAGGGTTTTGCCCGGAGAGAGTTCGGCAAAATACTTCTTGACGGATTGGGTAAAGGTTTCAACATCCAATGTTGGAAGCCCAGACACTTTAATCCTCAAATCAACCGTGATTTCTCCCGGAACATTGACATAGATTTCCCGGGGTGCTACAGGCCCTTCATCCTCGCATTTAGCGCGGATTGCCTCGCAACAACGCATAGACAAGTTGAGCGGAGTCACAAGGATCATTGCGGTTCCCACGCCATTGTAATTCTTGAGGCATTTGGCTGTTGCAGCTGCCTCTACATCGTCGCTTTCTCCATAAATTTCAAGGCCGGTACACTTAATGTGGTTAAGGGCTTCCTGTTGCCAATCCTCAAGACCATCAATATACTGGAGCTCAATTTTAAGCTTGGAGACCTCAAGTTTCGATAAATTAAGCTGGCACCATCCATGCGCAACATCCACTTCGCCAATATTGATGAACGCGTCTTCGCCATCGTCTCCATAGACATTCAGAACGGCTTTTCTGGATGTACTGAAACCAAGACCTACACCAATAAGGGGTGTCGGGTCGCCCAAATCCACAACGATGT
>DCGZ01000082.1 GCA_002314675.1 Fibrobacter sp. UBA1765
AAGCATCGACCTCAAAGCGAAGCGCCCCCATACCTCTCAGTCAACAGGCGTCAGCCTACAGCCGACAACACTGGAAATTAACATTCACTATACCCTAGACCCTAAGACATGAAAATTTGCATACACCCTCTCGTCTGTAGGCACGTAGTGCCGTTCTCTCGTCTATTTTAGCCCCTAAATCCTAATCATGCGTTATCGTTTTCGTTGTGAATATCTTGGAAGTGCCTTTTTTGGTTGGCAGGAACAGAATGAAGCTGGCCAAACAAAGTTTATAACGGTGCAGTCGGCTTTGCAGAATGCTTTCCAGATTGCATTGCGAACACCAATCAAGCTGACCGGTTCCGGTCGTACTGATACTGGTGTACATGCACGTGGCCAGTGCGTACACTTTGATTACGATGGCGAACTCGATGCAGAAAAGGTGGTCCGTTCTATAAATGGCTTAACGGAACGCAAGGTGCGCATTCGAAACTTGGAACGTTGCGATGACAACTTTCATGCTCGCCATGATGCAACAAGCAGGTATTACCAGTACACGATCTTTACGCGCCCTGTGGCGCTGATGCGTGAATACGGCTGGGAATGCGGCTCGCTCAAGCTTGATGTTTGTGCAATGGAACGTGAAGCTAAGAGCTTTGTCGGTGAGCATGATTTTATCCGTTTTTGCATTCCGCGTAATGATGGCAAGTCTACGCTTTGCACGCTTACCGAATTTAGCCTTGAGCATGTGAACGATTATACAATCAGGTTCCATATTCGTGGAAACCGCTTTTTGCACCGTCAGGTGCGAGCCATGGTAGGGACCCTTTTTGACATTGGCCGTGGTCGCTACCCGGAAGGAACCGTGAATGAAATCTTTGCGGAACGCTTTAAGGGCGAGCGTACCTGGGCACCGCCGCAGGGACTTGTTCTTGAAGATGTTTTGTACTAATAAAAAAGCGAGCTTAACTCGCTTTTTTGCTTGAGAGTGTTTAATCGCACTTGTCAAAAAGCATTAATTGAATTTGAACTGGACAATCCCTGGAATCTTCTTTTTTGAATTCCTTAGGTATTCTTCAAGAGGCTGGTCGATTACCTTTCCCTTGATTTGAGAGGCGTGCCTGAAAGTAGGCTTTTCTCCCTTGTTCAAAAGAATGAATCCCGTGTGGAATACATCAACGGCATCGCCGTTAAATACATAGCCGATTCCGCGAACTTCGTTTTCGCCCTCCCAGGGTTTTGAAGCGAAATCGATAGCCTTTGCCTTTGGCAAATAACGGAGTTCCATGGTTTCGTCTTCTGCCTTGATTCCTTTGGCCTTGAAGAATTTCTTTTTGGGGAGTGTGCGCTGAATAACGGTATCGCCTTCTACAGGGATAATGCTTGCAATGCTGTCCTTTAAAACCCAGTCTGCAATCATGTAGTGCTTGCGGTTTGCAAATTTCGGCTCTGCGTGCAAGTAACGGATTCTATCAAGAGTGACCATTAAAGAATCTTCGCTTGGAGCCTTTGCAAGTGCAAGCGCGTTTTCAACGTAAGTCACGCAGTCGACAGAGTCAAGGCGAAGCATAGGCTTTTTGTCGAGGTCGCCGTGGTAGCCTTCGCCAGTTGGGCCGAGCAAATATGGAGTGCCCTTGAGTGCCTCGGAAAAGTAGCGGATGCGTTCTTCGAAATCTTGAATGCGGAGCCCTGAAAGCCAAAGCTCCTTTGCCTGCATAATGTGCGGGTATTCTGCGTTGACCGCATTGAAAATGCGGACCCAGATTGAATCTAGGGCATCCTTGCAGATTTGGTCAGATGTCTTGCCTGTTTCGTTCACATACATTGCGACTGCAAGCGTGTCGCCAGAGGCGTCAAAAATGTAACCAGCGAGGGCGTGAACAAAGCCGATGAACCCTGTCTTGAACTTTGTTCGCCAAGGGTATTCCAGAACGCCCATGCGCTTTGAGCCTGTGCCGATTTCTGGGCTTGCTAGGCTTCTAAAGTAAAAGTCTCCACGGGCAGATTTAATGACCGTGCGCAACAGCTGCGTTTCGCTTGTTGGCTTTACCTTGTTTCTTGGAGAAAGGCCCGAGCCGTCATAAACTTCGAAGTCTTCTGCCGGAATGCCTATTGCGTTCAAATATTGCTTTTCTGCTTCACGACCGCCTTCAACGCTTCCCTTGCCTGTAACGTGCCTGCCTGTAATGCGAAGAAGAGTCTCTGCATGCAGGTTTTGACTGCGCTGGTTGATTTCATCAAGTACACTTAGGAATGGGGCTGCGCTAAAGCTGAACTTCTTGATTTCGATGCCTCGCACCGCCTTTTTGTTTTCCTTGAAAAATACGCCGCGATCGTTCATTGCTGTAAGCAGGGCACCTTTGAAATAGAATGCCGGGTTTCGAACTGGAAGAACCAATTGGGCTGAGTCAAGGTTTACGCCAATGGAGCCTCCTATCGTAATGATAGCCTCGTTGTCTTCAAGAGCCCATGTCCATTTCTTTGCCTTGCCCTTGCCTGTTGTAAGTTCATTTTTGATTTGCACGTAGCCAACATCTGGAACCGGGTAGACTTCGGCTGTGTCCCCGATTTCCTTGCCTGGCTTCATGCGGATTAACGTGCAGTTATCGTTAAACTGCAATGCGGTAATTTCGGCTCCATACCAGGAATTGTAGAAATGCTTTGGCCAGAATTCGGCACGGCGAGGGCCTTCAAAGAATGTGGTATCAAGTTCGATAATACCGTTCAATGTATCGATCCCGATATTTTTCAGGGAATCGGCCATGGCGTTCATCATGTACATTGCATCCGGGTAGTAACGGCCCGAAAGGTTCGGGTCGCCCTCGCCGCGAACACGCAGAATGCCACTGAACGTTTTGCCGGTAATGCTACCTTCAAGGAACAAGTGTGTTTGTGGCTCGTAGTTTATTGGCAAGTGGTAAAGGGCGGAAGCCGTGGTCAATGTCTTTAAGGTACTTGCCGGCGTGAACTGTTCTGTGCCTCGGATGTTCCCGAGCTCTTCGCCGGTTTTCACGGAACGAATGGAAAGCCCGAACTTGACATTTGGTACCATGGAATCCACAAGCGTCAAGTATTCAAGTAACGGGAATATCGAATTTGCCGTCATTGGCGTTTTTGCCAATGCAGAATCATGGACTGCCTTTATGGAATCCGCATTTACCGGTGGCGCAGTCTTTGCTTTCGCTGCAAAGACAGTAACAAAACTAAGGAATATAAACAAGAATAATTTTTTCATTTCTGGTTGCAAATTGGGCGGGCTGTTGAAAATTTATGTTACTTTGCAATCTTTAAAAAGTCTTCAAAGTATGTCGGGTACGTCTTGTTGACGCAAGCCGGGTCCAGGATTCGCATAGGGATTCCGCCAAGGGAAATTAAGCTAAAGCACATGGCCATGCGGTGGTCGTTGTAAGTCTCGATTTCTGCGGACTGCAGTTTTTCGGGAGGCGTGATAGTTATGCTATCGTCATCGCTTTCAACGGTTGCGCCGACTTTTCGAAGCTCATTTGCGATTGCTGTCAAACGGTCAGTTTCCTTGACTTTCCAACTTGCAATGCCACGGATGCGAGTTGTGCCCTTTGCAAAAAGTGCAAGTACGGCGACTGTCATCGCTGCATCAGGAATATGGTTTAAATCTAAATCAACGGCCTTAAGCGGTGCTCCCTTGCAGGTTGTAGAAAGCTTGCCGAATGTAATTTCAGCTCCCATTGCAGAGAGAACTTCTGTAAAGCGAATGTCGCCTTGGATACTTTCCTTGAATACACCGTCAACAGTGACAGTTCCGCCACTGATAGCCGCTGCTGCAAGAGGGTAGCTTGCACTAGAAGCATCACCTTCAACTTCGTAATCACCAGGGGCCTTGTAGATTGCGCTTGGAACCTTGAAATTTTTGAAATTGTCATTTTCTACATCTACTCCAAAGCTATGCATCATTGCAATAGTGAGAGCGATGTATGGTTTTGAAATTAACTCGCCTTCAACATGAATCGTAAGCCCGTTCTTTGCATAAGGTGCGCAAAGCAAAAGTGCTGTAAGGTATTGGCTCGAAATGTTGCCGCGTACAGAAACCTCGCTTGCGGTAAAGCCCTTAGCCTTGATTTTGAGAGGTGGGTAACCTTCTGCCTTAAGGCATTCGATGTCTGCGCCAAGAGTTCGTAGAGCGATGATTAGATCGTTGATTGGGCGCTCATACATTCTTGGTTCGCCCGTGAGCGTATATTCCCCTTCGCCAAGGCAAAGTGCTGCAGTAAGCGAACGCATGGCGGTGCCTGCATTCCCTAAGAAAAACTCGCCAGTCTTGTTTGGAAATGATTCTTTTGCAAAGGTTTTGCCGATACCCTTTACCACGGCTTCGGAATCATTTTCGCTGAACGCAATATCAATGCCGAGTCCTTGCAAAGCCTTGCCCATGTGTCGGGTGTCATCACTTGCTAGCAAATGGTGTATGCGGGTTTCTCCGTCCGCAAGCGCAGCAAGCAACAGAGCTCTGTTAGAAATACTCTTGGAACCTGGAACGCGAAGTGTCCCTTCGAAAGTTGAAAATGCTGGCAAGTCTAAAAATGCAGGACGATCGATCATATTGTAGAAGACAGAGAGCAGGGGACTGAATAAAGGAGGTGCTTTTCAAAGTTGAAAAATGCGGGTTCCAATATAAAGGCCTGTTATCATGGCTAAAGGTTGATTTTTCACTTGCAAATCTAGAAATTTATATGCTTTGTATGTGGTTGACTTGTTGCCCTGTGAGTAACCCCTTGACAAAAAGCCGTTTTTTTTTGATATTTGGGCACGAACATTAAGTTCGTCTACAATTCGCGGATGTGGTGGAATTGGTAGACACGCTAGATTCAGGTTCTAGTGTCCGCAAGGTCATGAAGGTTCAAGTCCTTTCATCCGCACTTAAGGCTTCCGGCATTGGTCGGGAGCTTTTTGTTTTTCCTTAAGGTTGTAACAAAATTTATTAAATGTCATAATCTGTCAAAAAACGAGTGTATATTTGTACTGGGAGAAAAATCTAAGGGGCTTTCGAACATTCTTTTAGATTATATTTAGCATAAACAACGAACAGGATTTTCCACATGATAACAGGCGAAATCAAGAACCGTATTGACGCAATCTGGGATACTTTTTGGACTGGGGGCATTACCAATTCCATTACGATCCTGGAGCAGATGACCTACCTGTTCTTTATGAAGATGCTGGATGATGCCCAGATGAAGAAGGAGGCCGCCGCCAACGCCATGGGCGCCAAGGTGAAGGAACCTGTATTCAAGGCCGGCAACTGGCACAACCCCGAAACCGACAGGGATGTTCCATACACAGACCTCCGCTGGAGCAATTTCAAGAACAAGGAAGCCGAGGCCATGTACCGCCTGGTGTCCAAGGACGTGTTCATTTTCATCAAGACGCTGAACGACGGCAAGGAATCCGCCTACAGCAGGTTCATGGACAGCGCCACCTTCCTGATTCAGAGCGCCCGAACCCTGGTAAAGATTGTCGAAGGTATCGATGGCCTAGACATGAACAACCGCGACACCATGGGTGACGTGTATGAGTATGTCTTGGGCAAGATGGCAGCCAGCGGCAACAACGGACAGTTCCGTACTCCCCGCCACATCATCCGCATGATGGTTGACATGATGGAGCCGAACCTGGACGATACGGTATGCGACCCGGCCATGGGTTCTGCGGGCTTTATCGTTGAAGCAGCGAAGTTCGTGCAGGAACACCATAAGAAGGATTTGCTGAAAAAGGATAAGTCCGACCATTACCGCAACGAAATGTTCCATGGCTTTGACACGGACCAGACCATGCTCCGCATAGGCGCCATGAACCTGATGCTGCACGGTGCCGACAATCCGGACATTGCGTATCGCGACAGTCTTAGCACCGACAATACCGACGAGAACCGGTATTCCCTGTGCCTTGCCAACCCTCCGTTTGCAGGGTCGCTCGACTACGAGGCCATCAACAAGAACCTGCTCGCCATTACCAAGACCAAGAAAACGGAGTTGCTGTTCTTGGCGTTGTTCGTGCGAATGCTTCGCCTGGGCGGACGCTGCGCCTCCATTGTGCCCGATGGCGTACTGTTCGGAAACAGTTCGGGCCACAAGGCCATACGCAAGGAACTTATCGAGAATCAGCGTTTGCAGGCTGTCATCAGTATGCCCAGCGGCGTGTTCCAGCCGTATAGCGGCGTTTCAACTGCGATTCTCGTTTTCACCAAGACCAATGCAGGCGGCACTGACAAGGTTTGGTTCTACGACATGAAGGCCGACGGCTACACCCTGGACCAGAAGCGCACGGAATGTGCCGAGAACGACATCCCTGACATTATTGCCCGTTGGAAGAACCTGGATGCCGAAACGGACCGCACTCGCAAGGATCAGTCCTTTTTTGTTCCTGTGGATGAGATTGTTGCCAATGACTACGACCTGTCCATCAACAAGTACAAGGAAGTGGAGAAGGTCAAGGTGGAGTACGAAAGCCCCAAGGTTGTGTACAAGCGGATCCAGAAGCTGCAAGAAGAAATTAATGCGGCAATGGAAGAGTTTGGGGGAAAGTACTTATAGAGGTGCGAGGTCGTTCGCTTCGCTCACTTTGAGGTCGATGCTTCGCATCTTGAGGCATGAGGTTTTATTAGGGTATAGTTTTTTTGTTTTTTGCGGTGTCACCCTGAGCGAAGTCGAAGGGTCTAGCGGTTTTGTTTAGAGGCTAGAAATTAGAAACTAGAGGTTAGAGGGTACAGGGTATAGGGTATAGGGTACAGGGTACAGGGTATAGGGAATTGTCATTGCGAGGAACGAAGTGACGTGGCAATCTAGAACGGTATAGATAAAAGAATTTTGGGTAAGTGCGTGAAGAAAAATTGGGAATATAAGAAACTTGGGGATGTTTGCGAAATCGTTTGTGGACAGGATTATAAAAGTGTCCAAGATGATAATGGACCATATCCTATCTATGGAACTGGCGGCATAATGGGATACGCTTCTCAATACCGTTGTCCAGAAGGCAGCGTGATTGTTGGACGCAAAGGAAGCATCAATAACCCATTATATGTTGAAACCAAATTTTGGAATGTGGATACTGCCTTTGGAATTGTTCCAAATGGTGAAACATTGCAATCTAAGTTTTTCTTCTATTTTTGTCGTCAGTACGATTTTACGAAGCATGATGTCTCTGTGACTATACCGAGCTTGCGCCGAACCGACATTATGAAGATTGACATCCCTGTTCCTCCAATGTCTGAGCAGGAGCGGATTGTGGCGGAGTTGGATTTGCTGAATGGGGTGCTGGAGAAACAGAAGGCTCAGCTGAAGGAATTGGATACCTTGGCTCAGTCCATTTTCTATGACATGTTCGGCGACCCCATCGAAAATCCCAAAGGCTGGGGTGTTAAGACTATAGGTGATATTTGCAGGAGTGTATCTTACGGCACAAGCGCAAAAGCTTCCTCAACAGGTAGGTACAAATATCTGCGAATGAATAACATCACTTATGGCGGAGAACTAGACCAAACAGACCTGAAGTATATTGATATGACTGATGCTGAATTTGAAAAATATTCAGTAGTAGAAGGTGACATTCTGTTTAACAGAACTAATTCTTTGGATTTGATAGGAAAGACTACATATATGCATGGTTTTGAGCCCATGATTATTGCAGGATATATTATCAGAGTTCGATTGAATGACTTAGCATTACCCGTTTATGTTTCCAAATTTATGAATACACCTGCGATAAAAAAACATTTGAAGTCTATGGCAAAAGGTGCAGTAAATCAAGCTAATATCAACTCAAAGGAATTACAAAGTATAAATATTCCCGTCCCGCCCCTTTCTCTGCAGCAAGCCTTCGCTGACAAGATTGCCTCTATCGAGAAGCAGAAGGCCTCCATCAACCAGTCCATCGCCGAGACGCAGAAACTCCTGGACTACACCATGGACAAATACTTCGGGTAATTTTTATTATATTCATCGTATGGACCAGCCTGCAAAAGTTTCAGATCAGCTTCAGTTTGCTGTTATTGCCATAGAAACCGCCGCTAAAAAGCTTGGCGTAAGTACCACGGCTCTGACAGCCCGATTGCAAAAGTACGACCTTATCGAAGGCCGTCTTTGGAAATTTTATGAAATGCTCCATACCCAGAGCCGCGACTATGTCGCTGACGATCTCATAGAATCCCTAGAAGCCCGAGAGTCAAAAGCAGGTTCTCTATGAAAGACTATACTTTGCAACACAAAATCGCAAGAGTTATAGCTGAACTGGCCGTTCGTTTGAACGTAAGTCAATCGCAGGCCCTTCTTATTTTTTATGAAAGCAAGGTTTGCATGCAGTTGCACAATCCCGAAACAGGTTTGCAGCTCATGAGCGACAGGTATATCGTTGACGAATTCATGATGCAATAATGTTACTGAATTTTTTACCGCTAATATGGAGGTAGGTTAGTTATGGCCGATTACGTTATTGATAGGGATGGACTTGTGGTTCCTGAACCTGAAAAAGAAATTGAACAACGTAATGACGATTCTACAGTTGGTATTGGCAATTTAGAAGAATCTGCACTCAGATTGAATTCGGTTGGGTATGTTGCTTCTAGGGCTGCGCTAGGCGTACTCGGGATGCCTACTGCAATGGAAATTGACAGGTGGAAAGAAAAGAAACTGCGTGAAAAAGCCGTAGCAAACGCGTTAAATGAAAAAACATGTAATGAACTGGCTCCTGTATATTCTAATGAGTTTAGTTATGACCGAAAACTCAAAGTTTGTTCGGATGGGGCCCAGTCTCTCGCTTCGAGTTTATTGCAAGCGGCTGTGAGTCAAGGGCTTGTAGCAGAATCCTTTTCTGGATTATTGCGATGTAACATTGATATTTCAAAGTTGGCACATTCGAAAGACGGCTTTTTACGTGGTTTCACTATGTCTGAGGGGCGCATAGCGGAACAGGCAAAGTTTACAGAAGTATCATCTATTTGTACGCCAATGCTAGTGTTTCAGGTGGCGTCATTTGTAACAGGGCAGTATTACCAGCATATCATCACCACCCAGCTAAACAGTATATCAAAGAGGATAGATCAAATTCTTGACTTGATGGAAGAAGATGACAAAGCTGAAATTACTAATGCTTTTTCCGAACTATCTGTTTTATCTATGGCCGATAAGCCTTCTATGGAAGATTCTAATGCGCTAAGGGCGCTTAACCATATAGCTGGTAAGTTACGAGACAAATACAAAGCCATCACTTTAAATTGTTCGCTGGATGAAGTTAGCCGTAGTTGGATTCGCGATAAGAACGAGGCTGAGGATTGGGTCAAAGCTCTTGATGACTCGCGTTTTCTGAAGTATATGGAATTGGCTTTTGATGCTGAATACCTCTTTTATTCAACATCTGTTATGTTGATCAAGTGGGAACTTGCAAAAGATGAACCAGACTATGGTAAGGTTGAAGGTTGGTCCAAGCGTATTGATAATAATTTCATGGCTTCGTACGAACCGAAGTATCATGAAGTGAAGACTATCGTATGTGAAAACCTTAGATTGTTGGCGTCATCTGCTATTAGTGGCGCAGATGATGTCAGAGCGATGTATAGCGATGTTAAAAGTCGCTTTATATCGTATGAACAAAGTGTTGTTCCTGTATTGTCTGAATTGTCTCCGACCTATTTCATTCAATACCATAATGGTCAGCCATTGTTAAGTGAGTAGCACCAAGGAAAAATTTTGACTACATGCTTAGAATACGCTAGAGTGGCATGCTGCGCATGCGTATAATACGGCTCGGTTAAAAAAATAAGCGAGCTTATTTTTTGCGACACTAGCCTTTTGTTATATGGCGTGCTACGCACGCATATAGTGCGGCTCGGCAATGCCCGCTCGAGTAAACTTGGCGGTCACTGCTCTCGCCTTTTGTTATATTTAAAATATGGCGTTAAAGAATTTCCCTATCGGCATTCAGGATTTTGCAAGCATTCGTAACGAAGGCTTCTTTTACGTAGACAAGACTGATCTTGTCTACAAGTTGACGCATACAAGCAAATATTACTTCCTTAGCCGTCCTCGCCGTTTTGGAAAGTCGCTTTTAGTCAGCACTTTGCAATACTATTTTGAGGGGCGCAAGGAACTGTTCGAGGGCCTCGCTATGGAACGCCTCGAAACCGAGTGGAAAAAGTACCCGGTTATCAAGCTTAGCTTTGCAAGGAATAAGTTCAACTCACTGAATGCCTTGCAGGTGGCCATAGCCCAGTTGCTTGAAGGATACGAAAAAAAATACGAAGTTGAAAATGTTAGAGGCCTGGAATGGGGGCCTCGTCTAGCCGATTTGCTTGAAGCAGCCTACGAAAAAACAGGCCTGCAGCCTGTTGTGCTTGTTGACGAATACGACGCTCCACTCCTTGACAGTATGGACAATCCTGAACTACAGCAGATTCTTAAGGAAGAAATGCGCAAACTGTTCAGCCCGCTCAAGGACCTTGGAGGAATCCTCCGCTTCGTGTTCCTTACGGGCATCAGCAAGTTTAGTCAGCTCAGCATTTTTAGTGAATTGAACAATTTAAATGTCATTACCATGGATGATGACTATGCCGCCATCTGCGGCATTACCAAGGAAGAACTGCTCTCACAGATGCAACCTGAAATTCAGGCGCTTGCAGACAAACAGGGAATGACCTATGATGAAGCCGTTGCAGGTTTGCAACGCCAGTATGACGGTTACCACTTCAGCGAGCATTCCCCGGATATCTACAATCCGTTCAGCTTGATTAATTCCTTGAGTAAGCTGAATTTTGCAAATTATTGGTTTGCCACTGGCACGCCGACCGTTTTGACAAAGCTTGTGAGCAAATACAAGATGGAGCCTGAATCTTTCAATATTGGGTTCCCTGCGACGCTTGGCATGTTTGACGCGCCTACGGAAACTGCGACAAATCCTATTCCCATGCTTTACCAGAGCGGGTATTTGACAATAAAGGCTGTTAGAACTGGAAATCGCTACGTGCTTGCCTTCCCGAATGATGAGGTGCGTTCTGGATTCTGTGATGGCCTTATGGAATTTTACGCAACTCCAGACAAAGTGACGAATGATACTTTTCTAATGCGTTTTGCGGATACCCTTGAGGCGGGGGATCTTGACAGTGCGCTGAATCAGATGCGAGCCTTCTTTAGCAGTGTCCCGTACAACGCAGAACGCCAGGACGAAAACCATTACAAGACCTTGTTCTTCTTGATTTTCAAGCTGTGCACGCCGTATCTTGTTCGCACTGAAGAATGCAGCGCCGCAGGTCGCGCCGATGCCGTTGTAGAAACTGCCGATGCTGTTTATGTTTTTGAATTCAAGCTCGACGCAAACGGCACTGCCGAAGACGCCCTCAAGCAGATTGACGACAAGGGCTATTTGATTCCATATATGGTGACAAATAAGGCTGATGGAACGTCGAAAAAGTTGTTCAAGATTGGAGTTGCCTTTGATGCGGAAAAACGCACACTTGGCGAGTGGATTGTAAATTGAAAAACTTTGACTACATGCAGTCTCTTGGTTTGCCGAAGTTGTATAACTTCTGTTCTGCGGCAGAAGACAACCAGATAAACCATCCGGACCTTAGCGCCATTAACGCCAGGCGTGCTTTGGAATATGTGGTCAAATCCATTTATGCCATGAAACAGGTGGCTTTCTCGGAACGAACGTCCCTGTTTGAACTTATCGACGGTGAAGCGTTCAGGACCTTCATTAACGATGAAAAAGTAATGCGGGCCGTGCATTATGTTCGTAAGGTTGGCAATGCGGGTGCCCACGAAGGCTGCGTCAGCAAAAAAGAATCGTTCTTTTGCTTGCTGAATCTTTATAATGTAGTTGCATCGGTCCTCATCAAGTTGCAAGTTGTCAAGTCCGTTGCCGTTTTTGACAGGGCTTTAATCCCGGATTCAAAGTTTGCGCCCGCAATCGAAGTTCCCAAAATAGAAGTCAAGGCAGACGATCCCCTTGTTGCAAGCGTTGATAAGGAAGCTGTTTCTAGTGCAGATGCTGTTCCAGAAATGGGACTGCCTAGAGACATTTCCGAAGCAGAGACCCGCAAGCTCTACATAGACTTGATGCTTAAGGAAGCTGGCTGGGACGTGCTAGACGTAGAAAATACAATAAAACCGTCTAAGGCCTGTATCGAGGTTGAAGTTGAAGGCATGCCAAATGAGTATGGCTTGGGTTATGCAGATTACGTGCTGTTCGGTGCGAATGGCCTGCCCTTGGCTGTTGTAGAGGCAAAGAAGACTTCCGTATCTCCGCTGAAAGGAAAACACCAGGCTGAATTGTACGCAGATTGCCTAGAAAAACGTTATGGAGTTCGACCGGTAATATATTACACAAATGGTTTCGAAACCAACGTTATAGACGGCCTTGGCTATCCTCCCCGCCGCCTTTATGGTTTTCACTCCGAAGACGATCTTGTTCGCCTCATACAAAAGCGTGGCCGCAAGGATATTAGCGACTTTTCCGTGAATTCGAACATTACCGACCGCCACTATCAAAAAATGGCAATCAAGTCTGTTTGTGAGTGGTACAATCAAAAGCATCGTCGCGGCCTTCTGGTGATGGCCACCGGTACCGGCAAGACACGCGTTTCCGTTTCCATGGTTGACGTTCTCATGCGAAACGACTGGGTGAAGAATGTGCTCTTTTTGGCAGACCGAACTTCACTTGTTACCCAGGCCAAGAAGAATTTTGTGAAGTTACTGCCGAGTACGCCAGTAGCGGATTTGTGCGATTCCTACGATGAAAACATTGTTCGGGACGAGAACCATAAAGTGATAAGCGTCAATGCCCGTATCGTTTTCAGTACCTACCAGACCATGATCAACCATATCGACTCGGAAGACAAGCTGTTCTCCGTTGGCCAATTTGACCTGGTCATTATTGACGAAGCGCATCGCAGTGTTTTCGGTAAGTACGGGGCTATTTTCAATTACTTTGACAGTCTGCTGCTGGGTCTGACAGCAACTCCTCGTAACGAAGTGGACAAGAGCACGTATGACTTGTTTGGAATGGAAGAAGGCGTGCCGAACTTTGCTTACGAACTGGAAGATGCCGTGGCCGATGGATTTCTGGTGAATTACCGGGGCTTCAAGCGCGGTTCCATGATTCTTAAAGATGGCATAAAGTACAGCAGCCTCTCCGACCAGGAAAAGGATCAGCTGGAGAAGGTGTGGGACTACGAGGAGACCTTGCAGGAACTTGACTCCGCAGCCAATGTGCGTGGCCGAGATATTCGCAGTGACGAAATTTTCAAGTACATCTATAACGAGGACACCATTGATTTGGTTCTCCAGGACCTTATGGAAAACGGCTTGAAGGTTCAAAGCGGGGAACGCATTGGCAAGTCCATCATTTTCGCGTACAACCACAAGCATGCAGAGCTGATTGTAGCGCGGTTCAACGCCTTGTATCCAGAATATGGTTCTGAATTCTGTGTTTTAATTGATAACTATGTGACCTACTCGCAGAGCTTGATTGAGAATATGGAAGTTCGCGATAAGGATCCGCAGATAGCCGTATCTGTGGATATGCTGGATACCGGCATCGATATTCCCGATGTCTTGAACTTGGTGTTTTTCAAGATTGTAAAGTCCAAGATCAAGTTTATGCAGATGATTGGACGCGGCACCCGCCTTTCTCAGGACATTTTCGGACCCGGCAAGGACAAGGAATGTTTTTACATCTTTGACTGGTGCCGTAACTTTGAGTTTTTCGAGAAGAATCCCGACGGTAATGTTGTCAAGCAGAATGTATCCCTTACGGAACATCTGTTTGGTCTTCGTGCAGAAATTGCCTTCCACCTGCAACATCAAAAGTATCAGGAAGACGCGTTCTGCAAGGGGCTCCATGACGAACTGAAGACCGTCATGAAAAATCAGGTCAGCGTTCTTTCGAATAGCCATATTTCCGTTCGCCACCGCTGGGAAGCCGTAAGCCATTTCAAGAGTGATGGGGCTTGGGTTTGTTTGACCGCAGCCAATGTGGAAGCCCTTAAGTGCGATATTGCTCCGCTACTGCCCCGCAACACCCAGGACGAGAATGCAAAGAAGTTTGATGTGCTGGTGCTTGCCATTGAACTGGGCTATGTGAACAGCGAATTTAATGCTAGCAAACCCATTGTTCATGTACAGAAACTGGCAGAACGTCTCATGACTAAGGCTTCCATTCCGCAAGTGGTTGCCAAAATGGATACCATCAAGGAAGTCGTGACCCCTGTAGCCTGGGAAAATATTACCCTTTGCTGGCTGGAAAAGGTGCGTCAGGAACTTCGCGAGCTCATCAAGTTTCTTGTGGGTGACGGTGGCAAGACTTTTACCCTGGATATTGGCGATGCTTTTTTTGATGACGGCGAAAGTTCCGGTATACAGACTCAAGTGACGTACAAGCAGCGCGTTATGGACTACCTGGGCTCAAAAGATAATAACCCGGTCCTGCGCAAGATTTACAACCTGGAACAGCTCTCCAATGATGATATTATTGAACTGGAATGCGTCATGTGGAAGGAACTAGGCTCCAAGGAAGACTATGAGAAGTTTTCCGAGGGCAAGGCAGGGGGCGAGAATGTGGCTATCCTTATCCGCTCGCTTATTGGCGTAGATCGCGGTGTTGCTCTAGAACGATTCAACAAGTTTTTGTCTGGTAGCCAACTCAATTCAGATCAGGAAGAATTCCTGATGAATATCATTTCGTATGTATGCGTGAATGGGGATATCACAACAGACATCGTGGTGAACGAGGATCCCTTTGGCGAAATTGTCCTGGATGTATTCGAGGATAAGATGGTTCCGTTAACTCGTTATGTGAATGAAGTTCACGGAGTGGTAAATCCAGGAATGCAGGGATAGGTTTTCTTACTTTTATTTGCTACCTTTAGGCTATCACAAGGAGTCTTATATGGCACAGATTGGTACCCCGCTTAGTTCTTCCGCAGTCAAGGTTCTCTTTTGCGGAGCTGGCGAACTTGGTAAAGAAGTAATCATCGAAATGATGCGCTACGGCGTAGAAGTGATTGCGGTCGACCGTTACGCAAATGCCCCAGGCATGCAGGTCGCACATCGCAGCCACGTCATCAACATGCTCGATGGTGCAGAACTCCGCCGTGTCATTGAACTTGAAAAGCCCACCTACATTGTTCCTGAAGTCGAAGCCATCGCGACCGATACGCTCGTTGAACTGGAACAGGAAGGCTACAACGTTATTCCGACAGCAAAGGCTACAAAGCTTACCATGAACCGCGAAGGCATTCGCCGCCTTGCTGCTGAAGAACTCGGCCTCCCGACTTCTCCGTACAAGTTCGCAGACAACTTTGAAGACTTCAAGGTCGCAGTCAAGGAAATCGGAATTCCTTGCGTCATCAAGCCTGTCATGAGTTCCTCCGGCCATGGCCAGAGCGTTATCAAGACCGAAGCCGACATTGAAAACTCCTGGAACATTTCCCAGAACGAAGGCCGCACCGGCAAGGCTAGCCGCGTGATTGTCGAAGGCTTTGTTCCGTTCGATTACGAAATCACGCTCCTTACCGTTCGCCACGTGAATGGCACTTCCTTCCTGAACCCGATCGGACACCACCAGGTCGGCGGCGACTATCAGGAATCCTGGCAGCCGCAGGCTATGAAGCCTGAGCTCTTGGAACAGGCTAAGGACATCGCGAAGAAGGTGACTGACGCTCTCGGTGGCCGTGGCATCTTTGGCGTTGAGCTCTTTGTTTGCAAGGACCAGGTGCTCTTTAGCGAAGTTAGTCCGCGTCCACACGACACGGGCCTTGTAACTCTCATGAGCCAGGACCTTTCTGAATTTGCGCTCCACGCTCGCGCAATCCTTGGCCTGCCGATTCCGCAGATTACATTCCGTGGACCGTCCGCTTCCAAGGCTATCGTCTGTGACGGCAATTCCGACCACGTTGCATTTGCAAACCTCGAAAACGTTCTTGCAGAACCTGATACCGAAATGCGTATCTTCGGCAAGCCGGAACTCAAGGGCCACCGCCGCATGGGCGTTTTGCTTGCCCGTCGCGAAAATGTCGACGAAGCGATCAAGACTGTGATGGCAATGCGCGAAAAGGTTGAAGTTAAGCTTTAAAAGCTTTTGGATATGTTTGAAATCCCCGGTAATTTTATATTGCCGGGGTTTCTGTTTTTAGGGAGTATGTTTCCCGACTTACGAAAAGTTGGTACAATTTTAAATGTTTTTTATCACATTTGAGTCGTTGTGAGAAAAAATTCATTTGCGTTTGGGAGTTTAAGAATTTAAATTCTGGTAGAAATATTAAAAAAAGAGGATTTTCTATGAACAAATTGGCATCCATTGTCCTTGCTGGCTTGATGGCAGTTTCCCTGGCCAATGCTCAGGATATTAAGCCTAATAGCGTTGGTCCTGTTAGCCAGTACGGCCAGCTCATGACTGGTAAGAATTCCGCCGGCGAAGGACGTATTTACGGTAGCTGCCAGGGCGTCAAGGACGGCGCCGAAGTCCAGGTCCGTGGCATGAGCCTTTACTGGAGTCTTCAGCCCCAGGCAGTGGAATACTGGAGCGATGAGGGTGTTTCTACCATGGTAAAGGACATGAACATCCAGATTGTCCGCGCCGCCATGGCAACGGGCAACGAAGACTGGTGGGGCGAATGGAACGGTCAGCGCCTCAAGGGTTACGCTTCTGCACCCGACCAGCAGAAGGGCTTTATGAAGGCCGTCGTAGAAGCCGCCATCAAGAACGACATCTACGTGATTATCGACTGGCACAGCCATGAAGCCACCAGCCAGGTCAATTCCGCAAAGGGTTTCTTCGAAGAAATGGCCAAGACTTACGGCCAGTACGACAACGTCATCTTTGAACTGTTCAACGAACCGACGGACATTTCCTGGGACAACATCAAGAACTACGCCAACCAGATTATCCCCACCATCCGCCAGTACTCCGACAACCTGATTCTCGTGGGTACCCGCGCCTGGGACCAGCACCCGGAAGAAGTCATCGGCAAGGAAGTTACCGACAGCGGCAAGAACACCGCCTACACCCTGCACTACTACGCCATGAGCCACTGCGTAAGCGGCAACTACAGCTGGGGTGGATCATGTGAAGGTGCCAATGGTGAAAAGGCAATCAAGGCAGGTCTTTCCATCTTCTTGTCTGAATGGGGTACCGGCACCGCTGATGGCGGTGGCACTCCGGGCCAGTCCGAAAACCAGAAGTGGCAGGATTTCGCCAACAAGTACAAGCTCTCCTGGGCAAACTGGTCCGCATCCCACATTAGCGAAGGTACCGCGGCGTTCGGCGGCGGTTCCAACAAGAACAGCCTGAACTACACCGCATCTGGAAATCTGGTCAAGAGCTACCTGGCCACCAACCCCACCAACTACACCAAGTGCTCTGATGGTAGCCAGGGAGGCGAACAAGGCGGTAGCCAAGGCGGAGAACAGCAAGGTAATGAAAATCCAAATGCAATCGCATCTGCTGGCGTAGCAACTCTTTCTGCAACATTTGCAGGAAACGTGTTGACTCTTGCCGGTGCTCGAGCTGCTACAGTTGACTTGTTCGACTTGCAGGGCCGTGCCTTGATGAGTGTAAACAATGTTGCTGGTTCCTTGTCACTTAAGTCTATACCGCGTGGCGCTTACATTGTTCGCGTTCGTGAAGGATCTGCAGCACTTACAAAGAAAATTCAAATTCAGTAATCTGAAATTTGATCAAGCAAAAACGGCAACTTTCAAGTTGCCGTTTTTTGTTGTTTCTGGATTGCTTCGCATGCTCGCAATGACAAGGGAACGTTATTCTGGAATGAAAATAGAATCAATGTCTTTGTGGCCTTGATCTTATTGTTGTGTTTCAGGCTGACAAGAAATCCTACGTTTACTTTGCAGAAAGTATGTCGCGCAGTTCTTGAGCAGCTTTTTGCAAGTCGTCGTTTACGATTGTGTATTCGTACTTGCCGTGTTCCTTGGCAAAGGCCATTTCCTTTTTAGCGTTTGCAAGGCGAAGCTGAATTACTTCTTCTGCATCGGTGCCGCGACCGCGAAGACGCTGTTCCAGCACTTCTTCGGAAGGAGGCAAAATGAGGATGCCAGCAGCTTCTGGGTAAACTTTGTCGAAGTTGATTTTGCCAAAAACATCAAGGTCGAAAATCACGCGGTTGCCTTCTGCGAGAGTCTGTTCTACGAAGCTCTTTGGAGTGCCGTAGTAGTTGCCGTGAACTTCGTTCCATTCTACAAGACCGTCTTCTTCGATAAGCTTCTTGAATTCTTCCTTGGTCTTGAAGAAATAGTGGACTCCATTGACTTCGCCTTCGCGCGGTGCGCGAGTCGTTGCAGAAATGGAATACTTGATGTCCGGGAAATCCTTGATTACAAGGTCCTTGAGAGTTGTTTTGCCAGCGCCGCTTGCAGCGCTCATAACGAATAACTTGTGCTTCATGGTTTAGAATATAGAAATAAGAGGTCAGAGAACAGAGGACAGAAGACAGAGAACAGGAGTCAGGAATCAGGTCGCACCTTCGGT
>DCGZ01000085.1 GCA_002314675.1 Fibrobacter sp. UBA1765
ATACCTCTAGATGCGAAGCATCGACCTCATACCTCTCAGTCGACAGACGTCAGCCTACAGCCGACAACACTGAAAAACTACATCCCCTAACCCCTAAACACTGGAAATCAACAATCCTCTCTCGTCTCTCGTCTTTCATGGCTTCGCCATAGGATGTGGCTGTACTCGGTCAAAAAACTGTGTTTTTTGCCGCGACTCTCGTTTGCACACACTTCATCTAACAGCGAAGCGGCCTTTCGTCTAATGTTAAGATACAAGACCATTAATAATTAACAATGGGTGCATTAGACTAAACTTTCATTATTCATTGTTAATTGACTAGACCTTAGATCCTAAAAACACTGGAAATCAACAATCCTCTCTCGTCTCTCGTCTCTCGTCTCTCGTCTAATATTTTAAATTTAACACGTTACTAACACACTCCTCACAAGGAATCATTATGTCTAAATTGACTAAGTCCAAAGAATGGAAGGCTCTCGAAGCCCATGCAAAAGTTGCCAAGACCTGGCACATGAAGAACCTCTTCGCAGAAGACCCGAAGCGCGCAAAGAAGTTTAGCGCAGAAGCTTGCGGCATCTTCCTCGACTACTCCAAGAACATCATCACAGATGAAACTATTGCAAAGCTCCAGGACTTGTTGAAGAGTGCAAATTTCGACGCAATCCGCAAGAGCTACTTTGGTGGCGAAAAGATCAACACCACTGAAGTTCGCGCTGTTCTCCACACTGCTCTCCGTTACCAGGGCAAGGGCAAGATCTGCGTAGACGGCAAGGACGTTATGCCAGAAGTTCGCGCAGTGCTCAAGCACATGGAAGACTTCACAAAGCTCGTTCGTAGCGGCAAGTGGAAGGGCTACACTGGCAAGTCCATCAAGTACGTTGTAAACATCGGTATCGGTGGTTCCGACCTTGGCCCGGTCATGGTTACAGAAGCTCTCAAGCCATACGCAGACAAGCCGATAAAGGGCGAAACTTCCCCGGAAGTTTTCTTTGTTTCTAACATCGACGGCACACACATGGCCGAAACCTTGAAGAAGGTCAACCTCGAAGAAACTCTCTTCATCGTTGCTTCCAAGACTTTCACAACTCTCGAAACAATGACCAACGCTGTAACTGCAAAGAAGGCAGTTCTCAAGGCATTCAAGGGTGACGAAAAGGCAATTGCAAAGCACTTTGTTGCTCTTTCTACAAATACCAAGGCTGTTGCTGAATTCGGTATCGACACTGCCAACATGTTCGAATTCTGGAACTGGGTTGGCGGTCGCTACTCCCTGTGGTCTGCAATCGGTCTTTCCATTGCTCTCCGCATTGGTTTTGAAAACTACATGCTCCTCCACAAGGGTGCATACGAAATGGACCAGCATTTCAAGACTGCTCCAGTAAGCAAGAACTTGCCTGTTATCCTCGCTCTTATCGGCGTTTGGTACAACAACTTCTTCGGCGCATCTAGCTATGCAATGCTCCCGTACGACCAGTATCTCCATCGCCTTGCTGCATACTTCCAGCAGGCAGACATGGAATCCAACGGTAAGACCGTTGACCGCGACTCCAAGCGCGTTGACTACCAGACCGGCCCGATCCTTTGGGGCGAACCGGGTACAAACGGCCAGCATGCATTCTACCAGCTCATTCACCAGGGCACAAAGATGATTCCTTGCGACTTCATTGCTCCGGCAAACAGCCACAATGTCGTCGGCGATCATCACCAGAAGCTCCTTTCTAACTTCTTCGCTCAGCCAGAAGCTCTTATGAACGGTAAGACTCTCGAACAGGCTGCAGAAGAACTCAAGAAGGCTGGCAAGAGCGCAGCAGAAATCAAGTTCCTCGCTCCGCACAAGGTATTCGAAGGTAACAAGCCGACCAACTCCATCATGATGGACTACGTTAGCCCAGAACGCCTCGGCGCTCTCATTGCCATGTACGAACACAAGATCTTCACACAGGGCGTTATCTGGAACATCAACAGCTACGACCAGTGGGGTGTTGAACTCGGCAAGCAGCTTGCCATGAAGATCCTCCCGGAACTTGCAGATGCAAAGAGCAAGCCAAAGCACGATTCTTCTACCAACCAGCTCATCGCCTGGTTCAAGAAGAACCAGAAGTAAGCTAGGCCCGCTTCTTTAGAAACTGTATTTGAATACGGTAGACAGTGACCTCATGCGAGGCCACTGTTTTTTTTTGTTGCGCATGTCCCCAAAAAAAAGATATATTAGGGGAAATTCCCAAAGGAGTTCCTATGAAAAAAATCGCTTTTGTTGTGTCTGCTGTTGCAGTTGCTGCTTTGATGCAGGGCTGTGCCGCTTCTGGTAAGTCTGCTGCCCGTTACTGGGATGGTCACAAGTATCTGATGCTTGAAGATCATTGGGGCGCTCCGACAGAAAAGCAGGAAGCCGAAGATGGTTCCTTCCAGGCTATATTCCGCGCTGGCGAAGATTGTACTGCAACATTCAATGTTGATGCAGCAGGCATCATCACTTCTCACGAATTTGTAGGCCAATCTTGCCGCTTTGATGCCTACAATCGCTTGAAGAACGTCGAACACTAATCTGGGTGCCGAAAATGAAAAAGCCTAGGTGGAGAACCTAGGCTTTTTTAAGTCAAGATTTATTTTCTAAGAAACTTTATGCCGGCCCCAACATTTAGGAACGTTCCTGAGTCTTCTTCAAAGGGGATGTCAACAGCGAACGTTGCTTGTAATCCAATGTTCCAGTGTTCGGTAATATTCCAGAGTCTGCCAACCTCTGAATGTACCCCGAAACTGGTATAGCTAATGCCATGATCGTTCTCTGAATCGCTACGGGAGTCTACATATTGCGTAACGCCCAAGTCTACATTTGCAAAAAAGTTGTGCATCAATAATTCGGGATTTCTGAAAGGCGTAAACAAAACACCACCGCCCAAGAATACCTTAAAAACATTATCGTCGCCCTCGTCATGCTCTGAATGCAGATAGCCTTTACTCTTGTTGTAGAAAAAATCCCCGTTAAAGTAGCCAAGTTCCATTGTACCGTGAACGGCAAAAGCCTGCTTTAGGGATTCCCCTATTTTAATGTTGACCGCAGCTCCTGTTCCATCGAATTCCTTGTGCTCGCCTCGAGGCGATAAAAAGCCAGAATCGTCGTCGTAATAGTAGCTAAGGTAAGACACTGTCGCCGAAGCATCAAAGAAAAAGGAATTTCGATAATCTGTAGCTGCAAATGAAAAGGATGCAAGAATGGCAAGAAGGACAAAGATTTTTTTCATAGTTCTTTTTTATTCCCTTGATCGCTTCTTTTTGTAAAGTTGCTTATCGGCGCGTTCGAACAAGTCTGGAATGTTATCGCCCAATTCGTTAGCAGCCGCATAGCCAATACTTACAGACAACGGGCATACAAAGTTTGCGGAATCAGCCCTTAAAGTTTCCCCGATTTCTTGGGCCAGGGCGTCGCATTCATGTTCTCTTTTGTACTTTGCAATTACGGTAAATTCATCGCCACCGAAACGCGATATGAAGTGCCCTTTGGGGCCACAGACTTTTTTCAATACGTTAGATATGATTATGAGAGCTTCGTCACCCTTCATGTGGCCGAAGTCATCGTTTATGTGCTTGAACTTGTCCATGTCTAGCACGAACAGGAATACTTTAGAGTCTTGTGGCAGGTTATGCAGGAGGTTAGACAGGAACATGTTGAAATGTTTCCTGTTGTTGAGCTTTGTAAGCGTGTCTACCGAAATCTGTTTTTGCTGCGTTTCTAGGTGGTTGACTAGCAACGTGAGCACTGTACCCATTGCAGAACCAGGCAGTTCTGCGATGAATACTTCTAGCGTCACGCCGATGAGCGCGAAGATTCCAAAGGTAGATAGGGAAACGTAGGTGCTGCGCTCTGCGTAAAACTGCTTGTTGATAACCCTTTTGGAAGTTATGGCCAGGGGTGATATCATATAAAATGCAAGGATTATGATATATGGCAGGTACAGCGGTCCTCGATGGTACACGTTGTCATCGTTTACGTAAAAAAGCCAACCATTCCAAATGGATGCAATGCTTATGATTACGAGGATTGCTATGGGGAGCATGAATGCAGTTCTTGCGAAAACCATTTGCGGCTTGTAAACCTTCATTACCTTTACGGAATAGGTTATCCACATGGCTGGCAGCAAGGCTGTTACTGCAAAGTACAGGCCGTTAAATAGCCTGATCAGCTCGACTTCATCTTTAAAAAAGGATTCAGAATAGGTTCCGATATAAAGAAGGTTAGAAATTATGGCTAATAACACGATTTGCGAAAAGTATGCTTGAATACTTCCGTTTTTGAGCGGAACATAGGCTGCCCTAAAGATAAGCCCTAGGATGCAAGAGCAAAACAGAAGGATATATATGGTTGTTATAGTCATAATCGTAAACTTTAAGGTAATATAACAAAAGTGCCTATTGCAGAAACTCGAAAGGGGTTTGAAACTTGTCTTCAGCACTTTTTTTTATATTATTCACCGGATATTTATATGGATGAATTGCAAGAAAACCCGCAGTATGCCGGCCGCGCACTCCCACAGGCAATAGAAGCTGAAATCTATTTGCTCGGTGGCCTTATTCAAGACCCTACAAGTCTTGATGACGTTGTTGGCGCGCATTCCGTTGAAGCAGATGATTTTTCGCAGAAAAAACACCGTCAAATTTGGGAAGCCATAGTAAGGCTCTATGACAAGAGTACCCCGATTGACCTTGTAACGCTTGCTGCGGAACTAGAACGAGAGAATAAGCTTAACGATGTGGGTGGCCGTGAATACCTCATTCACCTGGTCGATTCCATACCGTCTGCAGCAAACGCGATGTTCCATGCCGAACTTTTGCGTGAAAAGTCCCTGCTCCGTAGGCTTATTGCAATTTCGAACGAAACTATTCGCAATGCGCAGGACCCTGCCGCCGTTTCGCAGGATGTGTTGCAAAAGACTGAATCCGAAGTTTTTGCACTTGCAGAAAAGCGAGTGCGCGATTCCCTGCACCCGATTGAAACATTCCTTGCTCCGCTTCTTCAAAAGATCCAGAATCGAAAGGAAGGCGTTACGGGTGTTCCGACCGGCTTTACCGACCTAGATGAATTGACTGGTGGCTTGCAGCGTTCTGACCTTATCATTTTGGCCGGGCGACCGGGCATGGGTAAAACGGCATTTGCCCTTTCGCTTGCTGCAAATTCGGCAATCGACTATGGGCAGAAGGTGGCGTTCTTTAGCCTCGAAATGAGCGGCGACCAGCTGGTGCAGCGTGTGCTCAGTGCACGAGCCCAGGTTGACAACTTTAAGCTCCGTTCCGGTAAGCTTAACCGCGATGAAATGAGCAAGATCCAGCTTGCCTGCGAACCCCTTGCGCAGTCCCATTTCTACGTAGATGACAATTCGGACCTGGGTCTTTCGGAACTCATGAGTAAGACGCGAAAGCTGAAGAGCCAGCAGGGCCTTGACCTTATCGTGCTTGACTACTTGCAGCTCATGCGCACTGGAAACGAAGAAAGCCGTTCCGTTGCTATCGGTAATATTTCTCGTGGCTTGAAGATCCTTGCCAAGGACTTGCAGGTTCCAATCATTGCGCTTGCCCAGCTTAGCCGAAAGGCCGAAGAAAAGGGCAGGGACCGTCCACAGCTTTCGGACCTTCGTGAATCCGGTTCTATCGAACAGGATGCCGACATGGTGTGGTTCGTGGAACGTCCGTTCTACCGTACGCATGATGAATCGCAAAAGAACCTTGCGCAGTTGCTTGTTGCAAAGCATCGTAACGGTTCCGTCGCCGATATCGACATGGTATTCAGGCCTGAATTCACTTGCTTCTATAATGCTCTCAAGGAAGACGAGATGGGTGGCGATGGCTTTGGCGATGCATACATGGGTGCCTCTGACTTTGGCGGTGGCGACTTCGACAATGGGGGAGGCTTTTAATGATTTTACTAAGCCCGGCGATATGGATTGGTAGGCTCATTGTTACGAGCATCCAGAACATTGGCGAAATCGTGATGATTTTGCTTTATACCATTCGTACCTTGCCACATGCATTTAAGCATTCCGGCTTGATCGTGCGTCAGATGATTGAAATTGGCGTGTCGTCGATTCCGCTCTTGTTTGTGACTTCGATCTTTACCGGCATGGTGGCGACCGTGCAGGCTGAGTTCCAGTTCCGCGATCTTGTTGCCGACAAGTTTGTTGGTACCGCTGCTTGCAAGATGGTGCTTTTGGAACTTGGACCTTTGCTTACGGCGCTTGTGCTTGCTGGCCGAGTGGGTAGCGCCCTTGCTGCCGAAATCGGTTCCATGCGTGAAAAGGAAGAACTTGATGCCTACACGGTTCTTGGCCTAGACCATTACCGTTATTTGGCCATGCCCCGCCTTGTTGCCTTTGCAACGATGATTCCATGCCTGACTGTTATTTCGAACGCACTTGCCCTGATTGGTGGTTGGATTGTTTGCGTGCTTGCGCTCAACATTACGACCTATACGTATTATACCGGTATGCAGTACCTGTTTAATACGATGGACCTGTTTACCGGCGTTATCAAGTCGTTTGTCTTTGGAACTGGCATTTTTGTTCTTGGATATTACCATGGCATGAATGCAGGCTCAGGGGCGAAGGGCGTTGGTATTGCCTCTATGAATGTTGTCGTTGCAAGTTGCCTTATGATTCTCGTTGCAGACTTTGTTCTTGATGCGTTGATGTTCTATTAGAAGACAGAATATAGGAGTCAGTGACAGGAGTCATGAATTAAGATGCATGAGCCAGATGCAAGAAAGAGGACAGAAAACAGAGTACAGAGTACAGAAATAAGAAATTCTTTCGTCTTTTCCATGTTTTATTAAACGATTTTTAAGGAAATAAAAAAGTTAGATTATTTTAAATAATGACAGAGCGCTGGATTTTGGATGTTTGATTATTCTCTCGTCTTTTGTCTCTCGTCTCTCGTCTAGAGAAACCCTATGCCTAACGTAAAAATTGATCCGAATGATGTGATGATACAGCTTCGCGGCTTAAAGAAAAGCTTTGGCCGCCAGGACGTTCTGCTTGATGTAAATCTTGATATCCGTCGTGGTGAAACCATGGTTGTCATTGGTCAGTCCGGTGGCGGTAAGTCCGTTATTTTAAAGCACATGATCGGCCTTTTGCAGCCGGATGGTGGTGAAGTGAAGGTCGATGGTGTAACGATCAGTACCCCGAAGTTTTTTGACACGCATACGATCCGCCGCAAAATGGGCATGCTCTTCCAGATGGGTGCTTTGTTCGACTCCATGACAACTGGCGAAAACATTGCATTTGCTCTTCGAGAACACCATCCGGAACTTTCTGAAAAGGAAATCCAGGACGCGGTTACAGAAAAACTTGAAATGATCAACTTGAAGCCTGAATTCCGTACAAAGATGCCGTCGGAACTTTCTGGCGGTATGCGTAAGCGTGTGGCCCTTGCACGTGCCATTGCCTTGAAGCCAGAAATCCTCTTGTACGACGAACCGACGACTGGCCTTGACCCGATTACAAGTGACGTGATTAACGATCTTATTCTTGACATGCAGAAAAAGCTTGGCGTGACTTCTGTCGTTGTTACCCATGACATGGTGAGCGCCTTCAAGGTCGCGGACCGCATCGCCATGCTCTACAAGGGTCGTATCATTGAAGTCGGTACAGTTGACGAAATCAAGAATACCGCTAACCCGTTCGTGCACCAGTTCATTACCGGCCAGCGCAAAATCAATGTAGAAGACAACAATCAATAAATAATCATCTTTATAGTAACTAAAAGAAGGCTCCATTTGCGTGGAGTCTTTTTGTTTTGCTTTTTTACCCTTTTGTCTAGAAAAAGCGTTTTTCTTATTCTGTTGGTAACCTAAAAATGTAATATTGAAATCGTGAGAAGACTTGCGTTTATACTTGTGATCCTTTGTGCTTGTGTCGGTGCTTTCGCCTTCGAGGTTCAGCCGACCAGGGCGGATTCGACTTATGCGCAAGCAATGCTTCTTGAGTCAGGGATCCCGAGGCACGAAGAGGCCTTGCCGGGCATATTTCCCTTTGCAGAAGTATTGGCCTTGAATGTGGTTGTGTGGGGGTACGACCGTTTTGTGACCGATGCACATTATGCGCGCGTGACTCCGCAAATTTGGAAGCGCAACTTGCATGAGGGTTGGAAATGGGACGATAACCATTGGGGCATAAATTTTTTTGGGCATCCATACCAGGGTGTGTATTACTTTGCTTCTGCTCGTTCTGCAGGCTTTGGGTTTTATCCGAGTTTTCTTTTTACGATGCTTGGTTCCTGGGAATGGGAACATTTTGGAGAACGCGAATATCCGGCTCCAAATGACTTGATAACGACAAGTGTCGGGGGAGCCCTTTATGGCGAAATTTTGTTTAGGCTTTCTAGGCGTTTGCTTGCCGAGCCTGATCCGACTTGGATGGAACAGGCCGGTTCCTTTGTTTTGCATCCGCTCAGTTACGTACATTGGAAAGTTGATGGATTAAGGCCGAATGACCCTGGCTACAAGCCGTTGAATATGAGTCTTGCCTTTGGGGGAGGCTATCGGCTTGGCAGTGATTATCGCTATGACGAATTGCGTGCAAATCGCCTTGATGATGAATGGAAGGAATTTTTTGGCTTTGGCGATTTGTCTGTTGAATATGGAAACCCAGATAGAAAGGTTAAGGAGGCTGCCGAGTATTTTACTGTAGATATTCGCTATGAACACGGTCAGCATGAGCGCCTGTTCAATATGAATACTTCGGCAAAGCTTTATAGTTTTCATCAGTCCGACCATAGGGGCGCATGGACCGATGTTGCTCCGACATTGAACTTTGATACTTTCTATGGCGACCTTGTTGAAATGGGAAACTTGTCCTTAGGGCTTCGTCTTGATTTGAGCTTGCCGCTTTATAGGGAAATCAAGCTCCGCTATATTACGGAACCGGGCTTTTTGTTCTTTGGCTCTACAGACTTTAATTACAATGAATTGCTTTCTGAAATGGTAAAGGACTATGAGGTTACCAGGGACTACCAGTATAATTATGGCGTGAAAATGATGACTAGCCTTGGCCTGAATTTTTGGGACCGCTTTTTCTTTAAGGACCGTTTTATGGGATATTTGATGAAAACGATGCCTGGGACGGAACCGCATTATGGCGCAAAAGGCTATGATATTGTGGGCGCGAACCAATTAAGCCTCGAAGCCTATGTGACAGAACGTGTAAATGTTGGTGTACGGGTGGACTCTTATTTCAAGGTGTCGGCCTATACAGGTGACTTGTTTGAGCCAATGTCTAGAATGTTCCATTCCATTGGAATTTACAATAGGGTAAGTTTTTAGGCATTTTATAGTGGCTGTTGTCTATTGACAACGGCTTTTTTGTTATACATATACCATTTTCCATTTTTTCTACATATTTTTAGGGTAGGATATTAGATTGTTCTTTTTCAAGAATTGCATGTAACGAAAAATTGAGCTTTTAAACATTTTCTTGCATCTTGATCTTGTATCTAGTATCTATAAATTAGGGATTTGGGGTTATATGAAAAAACTTTGCTCTACGATTGCTCTTGCCTGCGCTCTTGGCGTTGGCTCTGTAAATGCAGCTCGTCAAATGGAGGCTCTTGATAGGGGCCTTGTGGCTGTAAAAACGACTTCAGGCGTGTTCCTTAGCTGGCGCGTTCTTGGAACTGATGGCTCGGCTGTTGGCTTTAACTTGTATCGCGATGGCGCAAAGATTGCAAGTTTTAGCGGTACAGATGCAAGTAACTATGTAGATGCACAAGGTAGCACTTCTAGCAAATATGCAATTCGCCCTGTTGTTGCAGGCGTTGAAAAATCTGCCGACAAGACTGTTTCTGTTTGGGGTGAACAAAAGCTGACTATCAATTTGGACCGCCCGGCAGCTGGTTCTGATTATACCTATAGCCCAAACGATATTGCCGTTGGCGATGTGGATGGCGATGGCGAATATGAACTCATTTTGAAGTGGGATCCGAGCAATTCTAAGGATAACTCGCAAAAGGGCAAGACCGGCAAGGTTTATATTGATTGCTATAAGTTTAATGGAAAAAAGCTTTGGCGCATTGACCTTGGCGTAAACATTCGTGCTGGCGCCCACTATACGCAAATGCTTGTGGGCGACTATGATAGCGATGGCAAGGCGGAAGTTGCGTTTAAAACGGCTCCCGGTACAAAGGATGGCTCTGGCAAGTATTTGAGCAAGGGCCCTGCAGCAAGCGTAGACCATAGCAAGGATTATCGAAATTCAAATGGTTATGTTTTGAGCGGTGAAGAATTCCTTACTATTTTCAATGGTGAAACCGGCGTTGAAATGGCTACCGTAAACTTTAACCCGGGCCGTGGAACGGTAAGCAGCTGGGGCGATAGCTATGGCAACCGTGTAGACCGTTTTCTTGCAACAAACGCTTATTTAGATGGCCAAAAGCCTAGCATGGTTTTTCAGCGTGGCTATTACACTCGCATGGCAGTGACTGCATACGATTGGGATGGCAAGAGCTTGACGCAGCGCTGGTATTACAATGCAGCAACAAAGGGCAGTGAATGTTACGGCATGGGCAACCATAATATTTCTGCCGGTGACGTGGATGGTGACGGCTTTGATGAAATCATTGAAGGCTCTTGTGCCATTGACCATAACGGTAAATTTATGTACCGTACAGGCAAGGGCCATGGCGATGCTATTCATTTTGGCGATTTGGACCCTGATCACGCCGGTTTGGAAGTTTGGGAAGTACACGAAGAAAAACCTTATGGCTATGATTTGCACGATGCGCGTACAGGTGCAATTTTGTGGAGTGCAAATAGCGACGCCGATAATGGCCGTGGTGTAGCGGCAGATGTTGATAGCACTAGCCGTGGCTATGAAATGTGGAGCGCTGCAAACTGGAATACCTATTCTGCAACTGGTAAGGTTTTGGCAACGAGCCGCCCTGCTTATAACTTCCGCATTTACTTTGACGGTGACTTGCTTGATGAACTTTTAGATAACACTACAATAAGCAAGTGGAACAGTTCTACTTCCAAAAGCTCAACATTACTTTCTATGCAGGGGAATAGCTGCAATTCCACCAAGGCAACGCCAAACTTTAGCGGTGACCTGTTTGGCGACTGGCGTGAAGAAGTTATTTTGCATGATGGCGCTTCTAAGCTTTATGTGTATACCACAACGATTCCTACAAAGCACCGCTTGTATACCTTGGCTCACGATCCGATTTACCGTAATGGCATGAGCTGGCAGAATACTGCCTATAACCAGCCTCCACATCTTGGTTTCTGGCTTGGTGCTGGTGTAAGTAAGGCCCCGACTCCAGATATTGTTCTTGTAGGTGGTGAAGCGGTTCCAAAAATTCCTGCAATTCAAAAACAGGGCGCTGGTTCCAGTTTCCAGACTGTGATGCTTGGCGATGCAATTATTGAATACGCCTTTGGCTATACGAATTGCACTGGCTTAAAGATTGAGGGCTTGCCAAGTGGCGTTACCGCAACTCAAGATGCTGCAAATAGCCGCTATGTGATCAAGGGAACGCCTAAGGCTGCAGGTGTCTATGAAATCAAGATTTCTACCGTAGGTGGTGATGCGGAGTTTGATGCTGCTACACGTACCGCTAGTATCACGGTTCTTGCGAAGGCGACAACTGTAGAAACTCCGACAGAAATTCTTTCGACTGTTGATGCCGCATTCCCGACAGATGGCGACGGTACGACGGATACGAACCATGTCGGCTTTAATGGCAAGGGATTCTTTAACGTTACAAATTCTACAACAAGCTATGGCTTATGGAAATTGAATGCGATAGAGAGTGGCAAGGCGACATTTGTAATTCGCTATTCTTACACGCAGGCTGCAGGCAATGCTGATCGCCAAATGAAGCTTACCATTGCAGATGATTCCGGTAAGGTTACCGACTATGGCATTGTAACATTTGCACCAACTGCTGATTGGGATACATGGAATACTGTTAGCGTTCCTGTAAATTTCGTGGAAGGCTTGAATGTCGTGACTTTGCAATCTATGTCGGAACAGGGTGGCCCGAACCTGGACGCTTTTGAATTTGATGTCAAGGGGGTAACTCTTTATGGCGAAGAATATGTCGACGAAGATTCTGAAACGATTGTAGAAGGTTCTAGCAGTTCTTCAGAAGCTCCTGAAAGTTCTTCTAGTTCTGATGAAGATTCCGATGATGCCGAAACTGATTTTATAGAAAACTTGAAGGTTGCTCGCGGTGTACATTTGAATTTTGCTGATGCGACGATTGTTGCTCGCGAAGCTGGATTTGTGGAATTGAACCTGTTTGATGCCCGTGGCAAGTTGATGATGCACTTTGCGGATTATGTTTCGGCGGGGGCAACGAATGTGAATGGCCTTCGCAATTTGAAGAATGGTCTTTACTATGCTCAAGTAAAGTTCAACGGCAAGGTAAGCGCCGTTTCGCAACTGCGCAAAGTAAAGTAAAATCTATCTCGATAAAACAACAAGGTCGTGAAGCTTTATGCCTCACGACTTTTTGTATAAAGAAAGCTTAAGAGGTGAATTAGGAGCAGCGCAAAATTTGCCCTGCGCGAATGCGGTCGCTGCGAAGTCCGTTCAGTTGCTTGATTCTGCGAACGCTTGTTCCATACTTGCGTGCAATGGAACCTAGCGTGTCGCCGCGGCGTACCTTGTAGATGCGGTGCTTTGAAAGTTCCTTTTGAATTGCTTCGTGGTCGGCTGAAGCTGTCTCTACATTGTAGGATGCAACATCCTTCTTTAAGCCACCATTTTCAAAATCAAAGACTGTTGTCGGGTCGATGTTGATTTGACCGTAGCGAATTTCAAAATGCAGGTGCGAACCTGTAGAACGTCCCGTGTTTCCGCCAAGACCAATGAGTTCACCGGCTTCAACCGTATCTCCGACTTTTTTCAGGCGCTTTGACAAGTGGCCGTAAACAGTGATGGTCCCGTTTTCGTGCTTGACTTTTAGGTAATGCCCGTAGCCACGGCGTTCGTACTGCGATGTAATGACTGTACCCGGGAAAGCCGCTACAATGGAGTCGCCCTTGTATACCTTGACGTCGACACCGCGATGCAAGCGATAATGGCGAATGCCGTAGGGCGAGGTGATGCGTACTGGATTTACGGTTGGTAGAGCGCCGTTTGAAAAATCGAGAGCTGCGACAAGCTCGTTCGAAACGCTGTCTACGGTGCTGGAATCGCTTTCGGCAATTTGTTCTTCTTCAGAATCTTTTTCGCCATTTTCTGGGATGTCTTCGCCATTTGGTTCCGTATCCTTGTCTTCTGAATCGGCTAGTTGCGAGTTTTCAAGGGAGTCTGCGGAAGCTTCTTGCTCCTCGAACTTTTCTACGGAATCTTCGACAGCCGTGCTGACCGTGGTAGAATCGGCTGTAGCTATAGGTGTTTCTACAAGTTCAGGCGCTTCTTCAGTTTCTTCTACGATTGCGTTTTGCTCGGCTGCGTTCTGTTGTGCAATTGCCGCGTCCAGTTCAGCATACCCGGAATGCGCTAGTGCACGTATCGCGTCGCCGTTAACTTCGCTATTTGCGAATACAAAGGCTGTTGAGCATAAGATTACTGAAAGGTAGCGCTTGAACATTGCGTGCAAGTTTAGAAAAAAGCTTTTATAATGAAAGTTACATCATGCATATTTTATGGAAACTTATGTGAAAATAATCAAAACAACTGCTCAAAAATTATCTAGTAATGTGGGTTTTTGCAATGCGACAACGTTGATTTGGATTTTTGACTTTTGAAATGTGGCGGTGCCCTCCCTTAAATTTCTAACTTGCGTTTTGTATGGAAAATGATGAAGTAAAGAAGGAAGCTGTAGACTCTGCAGAAGTTGAAGAATCTGCTGCTTCGGAATTACCGAAAATTAAAACTGCCGAAGAACTTGGCCGTGTGATTCAGGCTCTTGTTTTTGCATCTCCAGATGTTGTAACGCTCAAGCGTCTGCGTGAAATTCTCGGTGCGTTCATTACGCCGCAAATTGTAGGCGATGCACTCCGGGCTGCAAACGATTCCTTGAATCAAATCAATGCTCCTTTTGAAATTGTAGAACATGCTGGTGGCTATCGCTTTAGAACTCGAGCTGCATATTACCCTTGGGTTCGCGAGTTGTTCCCGGAAATAAATGCTCGCAGGCTTTCTCAGGCGGCGCTAGAAACCTTGGCTGTTGTAGCTTACCAGCAACCTATTACAAAGGCTTCGATTGAAAATGTTCGTGGCGTTTCTTGTGACGGTCCGATTCGCAGCTTGCTAGAAAAAAAGTTTGTCGCTCTTGGCCCTCGCGCAGAAACTGTAGGTAACCCGTACACGTACGTTACCACTCCTGAATTTATGAAGTATTTTGGAATCAACAGGATCCCAGAAGACTTGCCGCGCCTTCGCGAATTTGATGAACTTATTTCTTCTGGTTTGCTTGTTCCGCAGTATGCAAAACCGGAAGCCTCTGAAGAACAATCTGGCGATGAAAACCAGGTTGAATTGACTATTGGGTAACTTGTGGCGACTACGACTCCTTTGATGCAACAGTATTACGAGATCAAGGCTCGTAACCCGGGATGTATTTTATTTTTTCGAATGGGCGACTTTTTTGAACTCTTTGAAGAAGATGCAAAAATCGCCTCGAAGATTTTGGGAATTACCTTAACGACTCGCAATAACGGCGCAGCAGAAAAAACGGAACTCTGCGGATTCCCGCATCACGCAGCCGATCGCTATGTGCCCAAGATGGTTGCCGCCGGTTACCGCGTTGCAATTTGCGAACAGGTAGAAGACCCAAAGCTTGCAAAGGGCATCGTTAAACGCGATATCGTTGAAATCGTAAGTGCAGGCACTGCGATGAGCGACTACAACTTGAATGCAAAGGAGGCTAATTACCTTTGTGCTTGCTTGCCAGTCTCTAAGAGTGAATCGGCCTTTGCATTTGCAGATGTAACTACAGGTTTCTTTGCAGTTTCTGTTGCCGCAAATGTAGCCTTTGAAAGTGAATTTTCGAGGCGTTCCCCAAAAGAAATTGTCGTGCCGGCTGGAGCGACGCTCCCGCCAATGATCGATGCTCTTGTGCGCTCTGAATCGATTTTGGTAACGGAACTCCCGGAGGAAACTTTTGCGGAAAAGTATGCAACGGAAACTTTGCTCAAGCATTTTGCTGTTGAAGCTCCCGAAGCTCTTGGCTTAGATGGCAAGCCTGCGGAAGTTCGCGTGGCTGGCGCTTGCCTTAGCTATTTGATTGATCAAAAGAAGTCTGAACTTTCGCACATTACAAACCTTGAACTTTTGAACCTGGGCGACTACATGACGCTTGATCCGTCAACGCTCAGGAACTTGGAACTTGTTCGTCCGCTAAATTCGGAAGACGTTTCGAGTACGCTTTTCTACGTGCTTGACTTTACCGTAACTGCAATGGGCGGCCGTATGCTTCGCGAATGGATTTCGCACCCCCTCGTGTCTGTTAGTCGTATTACAGAACGCCAGGAAGCTATTGCTGAACTTGCCGCTTCTCCGATTCTCTTGGATGAGGTCAAGGGTTCCTTGCAGTCGATCCTTGACATGGAACGCCTTATGGGCCGCATTGGCAGTGGGCGTGCAAATGCCCGAGACCTTGCTGGAATGGGTCGTTCGCTTGTTCAGGCGTCTCAAGTTGCGGGTGCGCTTGCAACTGCAAAGTCTCCGATACTTTTGCAGCTTTCGGAACAGCTTTCTCGTGCTGCAGGCCAAGGTGAAGCCATTTTAAAATACTTGCTCGATGACCTTCCAATGACTGTTCGCGAAGGTGGCATGATCCGCCCGGGCGCAAGTGAAAGCCTTGATAACATGAACGAAGAGATTCGTGAAAAACGCGAATGGCTTGCTACGCTTGAAGCTCGCGAAAAGGAACGCCTTGGAATTCCGACTTTGAAGGTCGGCTACAACAAGGTCTTTGGCTATTATATTGAAGTGACCCGCGCTCAGGTGGACAAGGTTCCGCCCGAATATTTGCGCAAGCAGACTACCGTAAATTCGGAACGCTACATTACTCCAGAAATGAAGGAATGTGAATCTGTAATTGCTGGAGCAGAAACGAATATTCATGCCGAGGAATACCGAATCTTCTGTGAACTCAGAAATAGTGTTGAAGCCTCTCGTGCGGAGTACCAGAAGATTGCTTCTGCTGTTGCTGCCGCAGATTCCCTGTATTCGCTTGCAAGGGCAGCCCGCAAGTACAATTACACTCGCCCAGAGGTTGTTGAAGAATCCGGTATTGAAATTCGTGGAGGCTTCCACCCTGTAATTTCTGCAGTCAACAATTCTGTGAACTTTGTGCCAAACGATGTTTCGCTTAGCCCGGCAGAAACTCGCCTGATGCTTATTACGGGCCCGAACATGGCCGGTAAATCTACATACTTGCGTCAGACAGGCCTTATTGCGTTGATGGCTCAGATTGGTTCCTTTGTGCCTGCCGAGTTTGCACGCATTGGCATAGTCGATAGAATCTTTACTCGCGTTGGCGCAAGCGACAGGCTTTCTCGTGGCCTTTCTACGTTCATGGTCGAAATGATTGAAACCGCAAATATCTTGCGCAATGCTACAAGCAAGAGCCTTGTTTTGCTTGATGAAATTGGTCGTGGTACAAGTACGTTTGATGGCCTTTCTATTGCATGGTCAATTGTTGAAATGCTTCACGATGATCCTGCACGTTGCGCAATTACCTTGTTTGCGACGCATTATCATGAACTCACTGGCCTTGCCGATACCTTGGAACATGCTGGTAACTTCCAGGTTGCCGTAAAGGAAGAAGGCGACAAGCTTACGTTCTTGCACAAGATTCTTGCAGGCGCATGCGATTCCAGTTATGGTATTCACGTGGCTGAAATGGCTGGGCTCCCGAGTAATGTCGTGCGCCGAGCTCGCCGCATTTTGCACCGTCTTGAAAAGCAGAAGATCGACCCGAGTGACGCCAAGGTGGAGCGCGAAGAAAGAGCCAAGCCACAAATGGATTTGTTTGCTCCGGCAGACGAAAGTGCAAAGCTTTTAAAGGAAGAACTTGCTCGCATAAGTCCAGAAGAGATGACTCCAATGCAAGCGCTTCAAAAGCTCAGTGAGTTAAAAGAAGCTTATTGCAAGTAATAGTATTGAAAGACTCCTAAGTAAAATTAGGAGTTTTTTTTGTATTTTTAGAGTATGATCGAAGATACCATAGATTTTGCAAAGCTACAGGAAGCCGTGTATGAACAACGCAGCTTCGATGATGCTTCTGTACATGGAGTTTCGCACTGGAAGCAGGTTGAATACAATGCCTTGCTGCTTGCAAAAATGAATGGTGCCGATGTTACCGTAGTCCGTCTGTTTGCAATATTCCATGATTCTAGACGAGTGGATGATGGTTATGATGAAGAACATGGCCATCGTGGCGCTGAACTTGCAAAGGAGTGGCGTGGCAAGTATTACGAACTTGATGATGAACGTTTTGAAATGCTTTACCATGCGTGCAAGGAACACACAACAACACGTTCAACAGGTAATGTTACGATAGATACATGTTTTGATGCAGACCGTTTGGACTTGCCTCGCGTTCTGATTCTTCCCGACCCGGACCGCCTTGCTACAAATGCAGGTAAAAAAATTGCGACCCTTGGCCGCAAGCTTGGTATTCGCTGTGAAGAATACCGTGAATGGATTAGAAACTTAGTCTTTTAAAGTTTGAACTTCGCTTGGCTGGATTAGCTTGTCGAGAGCTTCGGCAAGTGTCGTACCTTCGCGCTTGTTGTTTGGTAGTGGGTATTGCTTTAAGAATTCTTCGTTTGAAATTTTTGCGGTAGAACGGTCTTGCAGTACAATGGAATTCTTGATTGCTGATTCTTCTATGGCTAGTTTGCTTTTTACAAGGAATTTTGGAAAAAGAGCTCTATACTTGCCTGAAATTCTTTGAGCAATACTTATGTTCGGATCAATTAGGATCATTGGAACAGGATCTTTAAAATTCTCTTGCTTGAGAGCATGTGAAGCTAGAATTGCTCCGGTACCTCGGCCAACATAAATAGGCGCAGGATCTACCAAAAGTTCTGTGTGGCTTTTTACGCATGCGGCAATTTGCAAGGCATCTTGTAAGACTTTTTCTTCGTCTGGAGCACCCTTGTTGTTACCCGAGCCACGATAGTTAAAACCAATGCGATAGGTGCTTTTTGCAGCCGCGGTTTCTGCTAAAAACTGGGCTACATCTTCATCGGCGTCGGGGTAGTAAAGCACAACTGGTTTTGTTTTATCGCCCATGCCAAAGCCTTCAAGTTCTATGCCATCGCTTGTTGCACAGGTGTACTTGTCGGCGCTTGCAATCGCCTCTCTGGATTCTTTATGAGTAATAGCGCGAGGGTAGGCGTTGCGGCGTTCTGTAAGTACAAGATAAAAGACCATGCTTGCGTAAATGATGAGTAATGCAAGCACAAGTCGCAGGGCGCGTGAGCCAAATTCTAAAAGTTTTTTCTTGATGTTCATTGTTTAGTTGCTGGAGTTAGAAGACGGAAGAAGTAAGACTGATGACGAAAGTTAGTGACAGGAGTCAGGTCGCACCTTCGGTGCTTTGAGGCATGAGGTCGTTCGCTACGCTCACTTTGAGGTATTTGTAATTACAAAACCTCACACCTCTAGATGCGAAGCATCGACCTCAAAGCGAAGCGCCCTCATACCTC
>DCGZ01000084.1 GCA_002314675.1 Fibrobacter sp. UBA1765
TCTAGATGCGAAGCATCGACCTCAAAGCGAAGCGACCCCATACCTTTCAGCCGACAACATGAAAATAAACAATACTCTCTCGTCTTTCGTCTCTCGTCTGTAGGGCCAAAGGCCCGTTCTCTCGTCTCTTTAATCTGCTATTGCGCAGAATTCCTTGATCTGGTTTGTATAGTGTCCGTCGGAGTTTAGCTTTGCTATGCGCTGTAAACCGGAATCGCGAATCTGCCTGATGCGTTCCCTTGAAATTCCAAGGTTCTTGCTGATTTCTACTACGGTCTTGCGCTTTCTCCTTTGCGTTCCGTAGAGCGTACCAATGATATCCTGCTCGCGTTTGGAAAGCTTGCGTGCAAACTTTCCAAGGAATTTGTCCAGGTTGTGCCTGTCAATGCTTTTGTCGAGGGACGGCTCTGTTTTATCTGGAATGGTGTCGCAGAGCGTTATGGTTGAATCCTCGAGAATTTCTTTTGATAGAGAAATTGCCTTTTGCTTGCCGTGAAGCTCTGAATATCTGTTTGCCGGAATCCGCACAAGGTCGCCCTTGTTCTGCATGGCGCGCGTAATGTATGCCTTGATCCACCAGACGGCGTATGTAATGAACTTTACACCGCGAGAGTTGTCGAATGTTTCTATGGCGCGCATTAGGCCCAGCGTGCCTTCTTCGATAAGGTCGTCTTCTGTTAGGCTGCAATTAGAATATTCACGGGAAACCTGTATTACGAATTTCAGGTTTGCCTCGACAAGCCTGTTTCTTGCGGCCCTTGAACCCTGGGCTATAAGTTTAAAAAGTTCCCGTTCTTCGTTTGCGTTGAGCGGAGGAGCCTTTATTTTTGATTTTAGCCATGTAATGTTGTTACTAGGCATGAAAAATCCTCTTTTAAAATTGCCTTTTTAGTGATATAGCAACAACAAAAGGTGGATACAAGATTAATTTATGTTTTGTGTACTTTAAAAGGTATTTAAATATTCGTTCAATAATATTTTTTTAATACTAAAATTCAAGAGAAAGAATCTTTGTAAAGGTTTGTTTTCGTAGTTCCTGTGAACGCGCTTGCAATAAAGTGAACTATAGTAGCCGTTTATCTTTAAAAAGCTACATTTAGCCCCGAAAAAAATTTATCTAGGAGTATTATATGCGAATTGGTTTGATCGGTACCGGTACAGTTGGCGGTGGCGTTATCCAGATTTTGGAACAGAAGATTGAATATTACCGCAAGGCTCTCGGTGTGAACCTTGAACTCGCTTGCATTTGCGCAAAGAGCGATGAAGAAGTTGCACCGTACAAGGCCAAGGGCTATACTGTTTCTACCAATGCCGACGAAATGATTGCCGACAAGAGCATTGACGTTCTTGTGGAACTCGCTGGTGGCTACAATATGCCGCGCAAGTGGATTACCGCTGCTCTTGAAAATGGTAAGCATGTTGTTACCGCAAACAAGGCCTTGCTTGCAAAGTACGGTCATGAACTTTTCCCGCTCGCTGAATCCAAGGGCTGTCACATTTTGTTCGAAGCTGCAGTCGGCGGTGGCATTCCTATTATCCGCAGCCTTCAGGAAGGCTTGCTCGGTTCCACTGTGGAACACTTGAGCTGCATTATTAACGGTACTTGCAACTACATTCTTACTCGCATGTCCGAAGCTGGCCTTGATTTTGCCGATGCTCTTAAGGAAGCCCAGGCAAACGGTTTTGCCGAAGCGGACCCGACTTTCGATATCGAAGGCATTGACTCCGCCCACAAGACGGCCTTGCTCGCAAGCCTTTGCAGCGACAAGTATGTGGACTTTGAAAAGATCCATGTGGAAGGTGTATCAAAGATTACCGCCCAGGATATCGCAAGCGCCAAGGATTTTGGCCATACGATCAAGCTTTGCGGCATTTACCATCGCGTAGGCGACCGTGTGGACGCTCGCGTTCATCCGTGCCTTGTTCCTATGGATCACCAGCTTGCTAGCGTGAACGGTGTTTTGAATGCTGTTTACCTCCAGTGCGATAACCTCGGCGAAGCTCTCCAGACCGGTGCTGGCGCAGGCCGCATGCCGACTGCTTCCGCTGTTGTCGCAGACCTTGTTTCCCTTGCCCGTTCTACCGACTGCGGTAAGCGCGCTGCTCTCCCTATGGGCTTCTTCAAGAAGGAAAATCCGGCAGACCTCGTTTCGATGGACGAAACTTCTGCCCGTTACTATTTCCGTTTCTCTGCAAAGGATGCTTGCGGCGTGCTTGCAAACATTACCGGTATCTTTGCTCAGAACCAGATTTCCATTGAATCCATCATTCAGAAGAACGTGAACGACCCGTCCAAGGTTTGCGTAATCGTTATTACTGAAAAGACGCTTGAAAAGAAGGCGGTCGCAGCGCTCAATGCAATTGATGCTCTTGACAGCGTTGCCGACAAGAGCCAGATGATTAGGTTTTTGGGATAAGCTCTAACTCCCGTCTTCCGTCTTCCATCTTCCGTCTTTTGTTCTAGTATGCGTCTTTTCCATTCTTCTACACTTGAACGTATCCTTGTGGGCGTGTCAGATTTCATGGCGCTTTCGCTGTGCTTTTTGGCTGCCTTCTGGATGCAGTTCCGTAGTGGCATGATTCCTGACCTGGTAAATTACGAGAAGGAGCTTGTAGACTATTTGCCTTTGGGCGGCTTCTTGTTCTTTGGCTGGTACTTGCTTTTTGCCATGGTCGGCTTGTACCGTTCGTGGTTGCTGGAGTCAAGAACTGCCCAGGTCCTTAAGGTTTCACGAGCAATTCTCTTTGGTGGCATTCTTGGCGTTGTCGCTTTGTTTGGTACCGAGTTTGTTACAAAGCTTGCCGCTGGCGAACATCTTGGGTCTGGCTACGTGTACGGGTCTCGCTTTGCCGTTATTGTGGGCTATATAATCTGCGCCATTTTGACGGTCAATGTCTTTAGAATGTTCTTGTACCTTGGACTTCGCTCGTTGCTTCGCAAGGGGTACGGCGCAAACAAGTTGCTTGTACTTGGTGCAACCGACATGGGCAGTCATGTGGTTGATGAGTTGCGCAAGTCGCCTGAACGCGGCCAGCAGGCTGTTGGTTTTGTAGATGAACGCTACCAGGTTATTGAACATGAATGTAACGGACTTCCGGTGCTTGGCAAGTATGCCGATTTGCCTGCACTTGTAAAGCAGATGCATGTGAAGGGGATTGTGATTGCGCACGATTCCAGTTCCGTCCAAGAGATTTTGCGAGTTCTTGTTTGGCTTAGGGATTTGCCGGTTCATATTTATATTGTGCCGGAACTTTACAATGTGGTTCATGGCCATTTTAAGGCAAACCTTGTGCATGGCTTTGAACTGCAGGAACTTTTTGCATTCAACATGCCGCCCTGGCAGGTTCGCGTAAAGCGCATTATTGATATTGGCTTTGGAACGTTCCTTGGAATTTGCTCGCTCCCGGTTTGCTTGCTTGCTGCCATTGCAATTAAGCTCGATGACCATGGCCCGATTTTCTATTCGCAGGAACGAGTTGGCCTTTACGGTAAGCCGTTCAAGATTCGCAAGTTCCGTACCATGCGTACCGATGCTGAAAAGTTTGGCGCACAGTGGGCTACAAAGAACGACCCGCGCATTACGCGCATTGGCCATTTTTTGCGCAAGACCCGCATTGATGAACTTCCGCAGATTTTGAGCGTGTTGCGTGGCGAAATGAGCATGGTTGGACCGCGACCGGAACGTGCCGTGTTCATTGAACAGCTCCGTAACGAAATTCCGTTCTACATTAGCCGTTTAAAGATGAAGCCCGGTCTTACCGGTTGGGCTCAGGTGCGTCATCACTACGATACGAGCACCGAGGATGTGAAAATTAAATTGCAGTACGACATGTATTACTACGAGAATATGAGCCTCATGCTTGACTTCCAGATACTTGTTCGTACCGTGTATGTTGTTTTAACAGGAAAGGGCGCACAGTAGCCATGAGGTCGTTCGCTACGCTCACTTTGAGGTGTCAGGTCGGGCTTCGCCCTAGAGGTTGTAAGTATCCTCATACCTCAGAGCGAATGAAATGAGCGACCTCATACCTCATACCAAAACGTTTATATAAGGACCTTGATTATGTACGGTGACAATTCTACTCCGGTATTCCCAACAGAAGATGCCTTGACAATGATCCGTTTGGCCTTGGCCGAAGATGTTCGCACTGGCGACGTTACAAGCATGTGGACTATCCCTGCTGACCAAAAGCAGCATGCCCGCTTGATTGCGAAGGAAGACGGCGTTGTTGCAGGCCTCCCGATCATTGAACTTGTGTTCCAGGAAATGAAGGCAAATGCCAAGGTCACCCTGCACAAGAAGGATGGCGATGTTGTTAAGAAGGGCGACTTGATCGCAGAGCTTGACGGCACAACCCACGAACTTTTGACTGGCGAACGCACCTTGCTGAACTTCATTCAGCAACTCAGTGGCGTTGCTACCGTTGCGCACACCTTCCAGGAAGCATTGAAGGGCGGCAAGACAAAGGTCCTTGATACCCGCAAGACTGTTCCTGGTTTTAGAACATTGCAGAAGTATGCTGTGCGCGTTGGCGGCGGTTCCAACCATCGCATGGGCCTCTTTGACATGGTGCTTGTAAAGGACAACCACATTGCTGCAGCTGGTGGCGTTTTGGAAGCCCTCGCCGTTGTCAAGAAGAACAACACCCAGAACCTTATGGTCGAAATGGAAGTCGAAAACTTCGACCAGCTCCGCGCACTTTTGAACAAGGGCGTTGACGTCATCATGCTCGACAACATGAGCAACGAAATGATGGGCGAAGCTTTGAAGATCATCAAGGAAAGCGGCGACAAGTGCCTTGTGGAAGGTTCCGGTAACATGACGCTTGAACGTGCCAAGGAAATCGCAACGCTTGGCTTGGACTTTATTTCTGTAGGCGCTTTGACCCACAGCGTGAAGGCCCTTGACATTTCCATGCGCATTTAGAACGCGCCTTTGGCGCTATAGACGAAAGACGAGAGACGAAAGATTAAGGATGGCGCTGCGCGCAAGTAGAGAGTATGGCTGATTCTGTTACACTTGTTGTTGATGTTGGGAACTCCCACACGGTCCTTGGAATTTTCAAGGGCGATAAGGTTGTTGACTATTGGCGCCTTACGACGCGCAAAGAAACCACCAGCGATGAGGTAATGAATAAGGTTGGAGGCCTTCTTGGCTTTTCAAAGATCAAGCCTAGCGAAATCACGCACGTCGGCCTTTCTACGGTTGTGCCTGCCTTGGAACGTCCATGGATCAAGGCCTTGGATTCCTTGCTCAAAAAGCATGTGCAGGTCGTAAATTCAAAGAACTGTCTTGGCCTAAAGATTGGTTACCAGAACCCGTCCATGGCTGGTGCCGACCGTCTTTGCAACGTGATTGCAATGCGCGAGGCTGGCTTTGAAAATGCAATCATTGTCGACATGGGCACTGCTACGACTTTTGACGTGCTCAAGAACGGCGCCTTTGTGGGTGGTGTGATTATCCCGGGCATTAACGCTAGCCTCGACGCTCTTACCGAAAAGGCGGCACGCCTTTTGCCTGTGACAATCGAATGGCCAGAAAAGGTCATTGCCGACAACACGGATGATGCAATTCGTTCAGGCTTGCTGTTTGGCTTTTTGGCTGAACTCGAAATTTTGATCGGCCAGATCAAGAAGGAACTTGGTTGTGAAAATGTGCCTGTCTATGCAACAGGCGGTTGGGGCAAGACCATTGCTCGCCGCACAACGATTATCGATAAGTACGATCCGTTCTTGACATTGCGTGGCATTCGCCTGGTTGCCTTGAATGGAAACAAGGCCGCTGTTGTAGAACACGATAGCGAAGAAGAATAGAAACAAATGAGGTAACAAATGAGGGCCGGTTAAACCGGCCCTTGCTTTTAATCGTTATTTGCTGTTTCGTAGTAGCTTTCTATTTGCGGTAGGCATTCGTCGAAATATTTTTTTAGCGATGGGTCAAAGTGCTTGCCGAAACTTTCTTGCATAATGGCGTTTGCCTTTGGGAATGGCATTGGTTCCTTGTAGCAACGTTTGCTTACCAGGGCGTCGTAAACATCTGCAATCGCCATGACTCGTGCTTCTAGGGGAATCTCTTCACCATGCAATTTATTTGGATAGCCGCTACCGTCCCATTTTTCGTGATGGCTGTTGGCGATGTTTCTGGCAATGCGTAACACGTTTTCGTCTTCAATGCCGTCTAGCACTTTGTCTATGAGGTTTCCGCCGACTTCTGCGTGGTGCTTCATTTTGGAAAATTCATCGTCGGTCAGTTTTCCGTTCTTTAAGAGAATTGTATCTGAAACAGAAATCTTGCCGATGTCGTGCATTGAGGAGCAACTAGAAACAATTTTAACGAAATTTTCATCTAAGCCGGGGTAGTTGTCTCGCAGCATGGTGTCTAGCAAAAGTTTTACGGTATCGTTTGTACGCTTTACATGGCCACCAGTACTTTCGTCTCGGCTTTCGATTACATCTGCAAGGCTTGTAATTACCTTTTCTTGAACTTCCTGAATAAAGCGGTCTCTTTCAAGTAATGTTTCTGATATTTCGAGCTGGTCTAGCTTGAGAAGCGCAAGGGTTTCTTTTTCTTTGGTGACATCCCTGAACCAGAGAACCTTTACATTGATATTGTCGAATTCCTTTATGCCAACATCGTAAATTTTGGCGTTTGCCTTGTATATTTTTTTAGAGCCGTTAAGCAATTCGTAAAGTTCGGGAAATTCAGCTTGGCAAAGGACTGTGTCTGTTATGATACTTGCCAATTGTGGGAAAATCTTTAGGGCAAGTTCGTTTGCGACTATGAAGCGGAACTCAGGATCCACGGCAATGAGTGCTGAAGTCATTTGCATAAAGAAATTTTCAAAAATATTGCTTTTGTCTGTCATGGTGGCTCCTGCAAATCTTGATTTGTAGTTCAGTTTGTTTCTGTTGAGAATCTAATAAAAAATGAAGTAATCTAAGTATATTTTTTTTGTTTCGCAGACTTTTTTTTAATGCTTAAAAATGAATTGATTTGTAAAAAAGGTTTGATATGTCTGATTCCTGTGAAATTTTAGACGCGAGTTTTTTATATTAGTTCCAATAAAATTTTGGAGCTTTTATGCGTTGCTTGGTTACTGGTGGTGCAGGTTTTTTGGGAAGTCATCTTTGCGAACGTCTTTTGAATGACGGTCACGAAGTCATTTGCCTCGACAACTATTTTACGGGCCGTATGGCAAATGTGAACCACTTGCGCGATAACAAGAGTTTTGAATTGATCCGCCACGATGTGACGGAACCGATCCTTTTGGAAGTGGACCGCATCTTCAACTTGGCATGCCCCGCAAGTCCCATTCATTACCAGTATAACCCGGTAAAGACCATCAAGACTAGCGTGATGGGTGCAATCAACATGCTTGGCATGGCAAAGCGTGTACACGCCCGTATTTTGCAGGCAAGCACCAGCGAAGTCTATGGTGACCCGGCGGTACACCCGCAGACTGAAGACTACTGGGGAAACGTAAATCCCATCGGCATCCGCAGCTGTTACGACGAAGGCAAGCGCGTGGCTGAAACCTTGTTCATGGATTACCACCGCCAGAACAATGTGGACATTCGCATCGTGCGTATTTTCAATACATACGGCCCGCGCATGCTCCCTAACGACGGTCGCGTGGTAAGCAACTTTATTGTGCAGGCCTTGAAGGGCGAAGATATTACTATTTACGGTGACGGCTCCCAGACACGCAGCTTCTGCTACGTAGATGATCTCATCGAGGGCTTTGTCCGCATGATGAACCAGGAGAAAATTATTGGCCCCGTGAACATCGGCAATCCGGGCGAATTCACGATGCTGGAACTTGCCAAGGAAGTTTTGGACCTGACTGGCTCCAATAGCAAAATTGTTTATCAGCCGCTGCCCGGTGATGACCCGAAGATGCGCCGCCCGAACATTGACCTCGCCAAGAGCGCTCTCGGCTGGGAGCCTACAATTCCGCTGCGTAAGGGCCTTGAAAAGACCATCTGCTACTTTGATGAACTGTTGAAGGGCTAAGGTTTCGCGAATCGCTGAAAATCAAAAAAGGTTCCTCCTTGTGGGAGGAACCTTTTGTGTTTAATGAACTTGTTTATTTGTCCTTAATGAGGCGGACGCTGAAAAACAGCTGTTTTCCCCCCGGGCTGGGGGTGAAGTCATGGAAGAAGTTTGTGGCTATTGAATAGGCTAAATCTGCATCTTCTTCTGTAGTAGTCCATAAATTTGTGACTTTACCTAAAAATTTTGGATCTACTGCAGTTTTTTCAAAGTTGGCTGTTCCTGCTCCTTCTAGGGCGAATCCAACGAGATCTTTTCCTCGATCCTTGATGGGCCAGTTGGTTGATGCTGATCGAAGAACTACCTTTCCTAAGGATTCACTGTATTTTGTCCTTACAAATTCGCACAGCTGATTGTATTCCTCCACGGAAGGAACGTGCCAACCTTCAGGAGCGATATTCTTTAGCATATCCCATGTATAGAGGCGTCCGAAAGCCTTTGCTTTTTTTATGTTGTCTACGCAAAGTGATCCTTCAACATTATATCGTAGGTTTTCAGCCATCCAGACTTGATCACCGATGGTTACCATCCTATAGACTTCACCGTCACGGGAGTCTGTAAATGTATCCCCAGCGTTTTCAGCTACTTTGGCCTTGGTGGCGCATTTCTTTGCTGGTTTTGCGTCGTCTGTCTTAGCCTTTGCTGTAGTTTTCTTTGTTCCTGCGGGTGCCTTATACGGGCGGAAGGGGCGCACGCTCATCAGGTCGTAATCACCAAAACCTGTGGGTTCCTTGAAGTCCAATTCCCTTTCCCAAAGCCTGTTGACTTTTTCACTTGTTGCGGTGCGGAAATAGGCTTCGGTTCCAAGGCCGCTGAATTTGTATGTGCCGTCTTTATAGGCTTCGCCAATGCCTGCGGCGAGCGCGTTAAAGCCTACGGCATCGGAGCCTTCAAAGAAGCCATCGATGTTCCAGTCTTCCTTAGATTTCAAGAACGGAGCGACCTGATACTTTGTCGTGTTGGCTGTTGCGGCAATGAAGTCAACGAGGGTCTTTACGTCCTTGCGGTCCGGCATTTTCCAACCTTCAGGAATTGCCTTGAGGCCTGCTTCCAGGTCGTAGAGCCTGCCATACTTCTTTTCGTTTTCGGCATTATCTTCATAGACCTTGGAGCCTTCGGCGTTAAAGCTCAGGTTTTCAGCAAACCATTCCTGCTTGCCGATGATGACCGTCTTGTAAGTCTTGCCATCGCGTTCGTCGGTAAAGGTTCCGAATTGCGGTTCGTAGGTTTCTGCGTTGCGAACGAGACGGAGTGTGAAGCGTGTGGTGATGAAAGAGGCGTTGCAGTCCTCTTTCGGGTAAATTTCCTCATCGGGATTATCTTTGTCTGTTGTAATGTTGAAAGTGCAGAATTCCGAGTGGTTGTTTGGCGTTGGCTCGTTCAGATCGCTAGTCCAGAATGCGGCGTATTGACCCTTTGCATGGAATTTCCCAAGGTCACTTTTAACACGAGTGACTCTATCGCTTGAACCACTTGTGTCCGGTTCGCAGTAACCGAGTGGTTGTGCATTGAAGCCAGTGCTGTTGGTGCCGTTAAGCTCCTCCCAACCTTCTGTAGAGGCTAGGTCCACCCGCTTCTTGGAACCGAGAGCTTCGGCAAGCTTCAGGAATTCATCGTAGGTAGGCAAGTGCCAGCCGTCTGGCGCTACCATCGATGCTATGCGGCCGGAGTAAAAACGACCATATTTCTTGTCGTTTGCTTCGTCGTTGTCCAGGGAACTGGAGTTTCTACACTTGAAACGAAAGTTTTCGGCAAGCCATTCCTGGCCATCGACCTTGATTGTCTTATAGACCTCGCCATCACGCGGGTCTGTGAATGATCCAAATTCAACTGCCATTTACTTATCTCCCTTCTGACTCATTTCTTCGTCATGCTTTGCTAGGTCTTCCAAAGTTGCTGGAGTAAACTTCTTGGATTTCTGAATGTATCGGATTGGCATATAAGTTACTAGAGGAATTCGGTCTGAACCCCATGTTCCATTGTCAATGCCCACGGAATCTTGTTTTAGAGTAGTGCCGTCCCAGGTCCAGATTTTGTTCCAGCCGGTAGTTCCTTCCTGTTCCCACAAGAGGGCGAGTCCTTCCAGCTTCTTTTTGATTTCACCTGTTTTGGGGTTGACTTCTTCGGTGCCATTTCCCATAGGGACAAATCCGCTGTCGGCGATGTTACCACCAGTAGTTTCAATCAGCTTTTCAAAGTCCTTGCACTTGGGAACGAGCCAGCCAATAGGCGGATCCATGTTTCTTTTGTAAATGAGCCCAAGGGATTTTGGTGCGTCAGCACTGTTTTCAGGCTTTTTGGAATAGTAATCATCAACATAGCGGAAGTTTTCAGCCATCCAGACTTGGTCGCCAATTTTTACGGTCTTATAAACCTGGCCATCGCGAGGGTCTGTATAGAGTCCGAACTTATCAGAAACAGGGCCGGTTGCAGCCTTTTTGGCACTTTTCTTTTTAGGTTCTGCGCCGGCGGCATCGTCCTTTACGAGACGGACGGAATAGTATTTGACACCTTGAGAAAAATCAAATTTGACATTTTGGTTAATTTTGCAGAAATTTACAAAGGCTGGTGCGCCGCTTTCTTCAATACACCATAAATAGGCATCACTATCAGCTTCAGAAAATATTTTTGAATAGGAACTCCAATAGCCTGCGAAGACGAAACCAATTCCCAAAGTGTCTTGTCCGCCAATGTATTTCCATTCTTTAACTTTTTCTTCAGATGTGGCGAACAAGGCGACTGTTGGCCCACCTTTTTCGGATTCAGTAGATTTGACTAGGCTTTCCATTTCCTTGCGGGTCGGGAGCCTCCAGCCCTTTGGGGCAACCTTGGCTAGAGCATTTACTCCGTAAAGATGACCGTATGCAGGGTTTCCTTCGGGAACACGGTCTCCTCGAATGGAGAAACGCAAATTCTCAGCCATCCATTCCTGGTCACCAATTTTTACGGTCTTATAGACTTCGCCATCGCGCGGGTCTGTGAATGTACCAAATTCAATTGCCATAGTATTTATCCTTTTTTATTTTCCTTTTTACTTTTTCCAAACTTTCAGCATGACGGGGGCCTTTAAACCTGGCAGGGAGAGTCCCAAAAATTCTGCCGAGTCGCCAAAATTTTCCCTTCCGTTTTCAATAACTTTTTCAATGTCGATATCCGCTAGCTTGCAAGCGGGGTCGCCGACGACATCTCGCAAAGATGTATCGTATCCTTGTTCCAAATGGAAGTCTTCACATTCAAGCGCTTCACTGACATCGCTACAATCATTCGGATTGATGCGAATAGGTTCAGTTTCTTCGCCGTCATCGGTCTTAAAGACAAGGCGGACTTCGCCGACGTCAGAGGTTTCGTAATTCTTTGCAGCAAGAAAATCGCAAAAAGAATCCGGGGCAAAGCAGGGCTGGAAGTCTTCCAGTTCCTCGCAATCGTCAAATATGCTTGATTCCATATCAGGAAATTCATTGTATTGCAAGTCGGTATCTGTACGTAATTCGCCATCTTCCAGCGTTGCCACGATTTTCCTGTATGGATACTGTGACCCGGTTTCGGAAGCGTCAACAGACACGCTGACCTTCAGCTGTTCCGGCTTGCATTCTTCGCATGCTTCCTGCAACCAGCCGATAGGATCATCAAGCAAGTCGCCTGCATACTTCATGTCAAATCCATCAGCGTTTTCAAAGGCGGGAGCCGTGGAAATCACATTGTCTTCTATGCCGAAGGGCCCTTCGCCCCATTCCAGGAACCAATCGTAGTGTTCCTTGCAGTAGTCAAAAATCTTTTGAGCCATTTCAGCATCTTCGCAGTTGTTCTTGTCGTTGACTGTAATTTTATAGGATGCCCATACAGCACTCATATTTTACTCCTTGTTTTGAAATTTTTTGTGGTTACCCACATTTTTATTACACAGCCGCTTTCGATAATTGCTGAAAGTCGGTGCTGACCATTCAAAAGATTCCCGCATTCATCTATGAGCAAGCCGTCACGACGAGTTTCAAAAGTCCCTTCTTTCATTCGGAGCGCAAGTTCATGCACCCAGAATTTTCGGAGTGGCCGGTTATGATCGTTGTGGTCCAGATATTTGCGGGCGATATCTGGAGTTATATCCACAAGTTCGTGTTTCGTTGGGGAACTCATCATAAACGGGAAATTTTTTAAATGCGGGCCTTGTGCATTGAAGCCTTAGTGCAACCTCCGCAGAACTTCTGGGCGTTTGGCCATTCTGTTCCGCAATTAGGGCACTTGGGCATGGGGGGCCTTATTTCAAGATTTCCTTGAATACTTTCTCGTAAGTTTCGAAAACTTTAGGGTCTTTTTGCCTATTATTTCTCGATGGAGATGGAAGTTTGATTGCTTTTATATTTGTTTTTTTCTCGCAATGTCTCTTATAAAACTTTTCAGAAGGCCCTGTGCAGAGGATGTATTGAATTTTTGAGTCTTTGATTAGGCTTGCAATATCATTGCATTCAAAGTCGTCGGCATCTTCCAGTATGGATTTGTCGGAGCCCCCAATCATGGTACACTTGCGAATGACGTCCCAAAGTGCAATTTTATGCTTTTTGCAGAACTTTATGCGATTTTCGTTTAAATCCTTCTTTTCTTTATCTGAAGATTTGACGATTGTATCGTCATTGAAGATTCTTGCAAGTGCTGGCCAAAAACGATTGCCTCCGTTACCATAGTAGAACTCGTTTTGTTGAGATACTTCAGAAGGCATTGTACCGAGAATTAAGATTTCTGAATTGGCTGAGAAAATTGGTTCGAAATTACGTTCTATGTGCTGCAAAAGCACTTTTTTGTATGCATCAAGTATAGGTTGTTTTTTTTCTTCAGAAATGGTGCTGTAATTTTTTGGAATGGAGGGAAGTAAGGTTGCCTCTAGGTTGAGGTCTTTCTTAAACAGTTTGTTGTACAGATCTAACGAGGTGGTGTCTGCACAGTAAATGTATATCGGAGTTGCTGAATTTTTGTTAGTCCTTTTTAAGGAGGTGAATAGTTCGCTGTAATCTTCGTTTTCGTAAAGAGAAGCCAGCGCGAGATGATATTTGTTGCAAAATTTTTGTTTCTTGCTAATCGTCTCCAATACCATTTTTTTTGAGTTTTTGTTCACATTGTCTATGATAGCACCCATCACTTCCCAGAAGTGGTCGTCCTTACCGCCAAAGAAAAATCCGTCCGGAGACTCTTTGGATGTCAAAATGAGGGATCTGGAGTTGTCGTCAAAGTAAACCATGTCTTGAATCTCCTTTATGGTGTTTGAACAGGTCCCATCGAAATAATCGATGTGGGTGATGATTAATTTGCTGAGTTTTTTCATAAAATCTCTTTATTTACTCAATTAACAAAAATAATATAAATAAAATAAATGCTTATAGTATCATATATGTGAAATAATTTCTTTTTTGGCAAGTGTAAAATCGCTCATTTTTCAAAAATGCTCAAAAATAAAAAAGAAAACCGGCCTTTAAAAAGCCGGCTTCTTATAAAGAGATGGATGTTTTTTACTCTTCCGTGTCCTTTATGCAGCGCACAGGGGTTCCTACGGTGAAGTACATGTTGCTGTAGCGAATGTTTCGGCCCGGCGTAATGACAATGTTTGCCGATGCGACCGGGGTTGTTTCACCGACACGGTACAGAACGTTTGAAGACGGATAGTATGCGGAACCAAGTTCATCGCCAAAGGGAACGACTCCGGCGGCGACGACCGAGAAGCAGTGAGAATCTGTTGTCGTTGCAATTCTTGGATCTTTTGTTACGCTCCAGCCGCCTACGGATCTTAAGGAATCTGCCGCAACTGCAGTGTCACCGACAGCTACGAACAACGCCTTCCATTCGCTTATGCTTGGCAAGTGCCATCCGCTAGGGCATTCAATTTGGTCGTAGGTGTAGTAGAGTCCTGATTTTTTGCAATAGGCTGGGTTATCCTTGTAGCAGGAGTAGCCGTTACCTTCGTAGCGGAGGTTTTCTGCCATCCAGGTCTGTTCGCCAATTTGTGTGGTGTGGTAAACTTTGCCGTCGCGCTCGTCGGTAAAGATGCCGTAGTTACAAGTTGGATTCAGGTAGTACGGTTCCCAAACGCTATTTTTGCAAATAAAGTTTGTGGTGCTGTAAGCGCTCTTTTCGTTCTGGTTTTTCTTGATTTCACCTTCGTTTTCGGCTGTGCACAATCCAAGCCCGAAAGTATTTGTCCAGTAATCGTAAATTGCCTTTTCAAAGTCAGGGACCGAGCCATCTGCAATTTTTTCTACGTTCTTTCGAATGCTCTTGAGATCCATGTAGAATGCTGCATATTCAGCCATGCTGAGCTTTGTCTTTTCATCGTCGTAGGAACCGTCGGTTTCAATGTCTTCTGAAATTTCTGCAAGGGTCTTCGAGAACTTTGCGTCGCTCTTGTCGCTAAGAATGAGGATTGATAGCGCAAGTAGCTTGGCGTCATCTTCAGAGGAACCGAAGATGTTTAGGTTTTCAAAATTTTCTCCTGCATTTGTTCCGAAGAAGGTCTTGATTATTTCTGCTTCGGCCTGCTGTTTGGCCTGGTCGATGGACATTTCTTTGTTGAGAACTAGGTAGGTGATTCGGTCGTAAGCAAGCTGCGTTAGGAAGTTGATGTTTACCATTTCCTTGTCGCTGATGTCTGCGATAGTGCGCATGGTAATTTGGCCATCGGATTCCTTGCCGGTAATTTCGTTGATGAAATATCCTGTTGCTTCAAGGATTGCGTACTTAGAAGTGAACGAGGCGTTTGCAATTTTGAATTGCCCGTTGCTTGTGGTTTTCCCATGGAATGCACGGCCAGTTTGTAGCAACTTTTCGTCGTCAAGTTCGAACGCGTAAACTGAAGAGCCTGTAAGGAACGGTCCTTTTTGAACAACGCCAGAAATCGTTGAACCTTCTTCCGTTGGTGTGTCGCTGGAATCCGGCTTCTGGACGATGACCGTATCGATTATCGTGTCCTTTTTTACAATCGTATCTTGTTTTACGATTGTGTCCTGCTTCATGATAGTGTCTTGCTTGACTATTGTATCTTGTTTGATGACTGAGTCTTGCTTAGAAATGGAATCCCTGACTATTGTAATGGTGTCTTTCAAGAAGACCGTGTCTATTGCAACGGAATTTCCGACATCTACGCCGCCGCCCGCATTGTTAGTGCTATCGTCAGAACAGGCAAAAAAGGAAAATGCGAAAACACTAAGAACTAGACCAGAAAAAATATGGAATTTCATTTATTTACCCTTCTTTCTTTCGCAGATTTTATGTGAAAGCGGGAATAGGTTTGTGTGCAGGCAATAGACTCTTTCCATGTCTTCGCCTTGTGTTGCAATCGCCAGAATCTTTTTTCTAAAAGTCTTTATTTCTTCTACGATCTGTTCGTAATTTTCGCGGGTGATGCCGACGACAGTTTCTGTGAGATTTCGTTCTGTCACAGGCACGTTGTCGATTGCGTCTAATCCGAACTCAGCCATCTTTTTGTGGAACGAGCGAATTGCAAGGGACGCAAGTTCCGGGTCGCCGGTAGAAAGCACCTTGTCGGTTTGCCTGTATGTTCCGTCTTCAAGCTTTTCTAGCATGCCCGTCTTTACAAGGTAGCGAAGTGCCTTGCCTGCTTCGGCGGCGGTTATTTCTGGTAGCACCTGCCTTGCGATGTTTGACGACTTTGTGCCTGCGGGGGCGTGCGGCGCAATTTCGCGGACGACCGCGTTTTGCCAGTTTGAAAAGAAATTGAACTGGTCTTCGTTGATGATTTTGACTTTATGCTTTTCAGCAATTTCGGCCATGTCGGCAAAGGCTTTTAGTTTTTCAGAAGTGAGCTTTGCCTGGTTGAACCTTACAAGGCCTTTGAAATAGTCTTTTTCAAAGCCGACCAGGTTCATGGAATTTGCCGCTTTTTCTATGCCTTCGTTACTTAAATTCGCTTTGTCCTGGCATACCAGCTTAAGGTGCGAAGATGCTGCGAAACCAGCCTTTTCGGCAAAACTCTGCCATGTCAAAAGACCGAGTTCCTTTTGCTCGTTAAAAAAATCGAGAATGTAGTTTCTGTAATTGCGGTAAGATACTATAGATTCCATATAATGAAAAATATAGTATAATTTATTTTTGAAAAATGAGTGATTTTGAACGCTATTTGCCCTTGCAGCCTACAACGCTGCAAATAGGGCATAGTTCTTTTTTATGCCCTGTAGCCTTGCAGTAAGTTCTTCCAAACAGAATGATTTGCAAATGCTTGCGTTCCCATTCTTCTTTTGGGAACGCTTTTTTTAAGTCGGCTTCGGTGCGCTCTACGTTGCTGCCGTCGGAGAGTCCCCAGCGTGTCGCAAGCCTGTGGATGTGCGTATCTACAGGGAAGGCCGGTGTTTTAAAGGCGTGAATCATCATGACGCTTGCAGTTTTATGGCCAACGCCTGGGAGTGCTTCAAGTTCTTCAAAAGTGCTAGGAACTTTGCTACCATATTTTTCTACAAGAATTTCTGAAAGCTTGAAAATGTTCTTGCTCTTGTTTTGGTAAAGTCCGCAAGCCTTAATGTATTCTGCAATTTTTTCTACGCCGAGTGCAACCATTTTTGCAGGAGTGTCTGCGACCTTGAAAAGTTCTGCCGTTACAAGGTTTACACGAGCGTCGGTACACTGGGCGCTTAAAACAACTGCAACGAGAAGAGTGTAGGGGTCGCGATAATCCAGGGGAATTGGAGGGTCCGGGAACAGTTCGTTCAGCTTGGTATTGATAAATTCAATTTTCTCGGCTCGCTTCATTTTAATCCCTATTTTTGAATTACGCCGCGGTTCTCTTCGAACCACTCCAAAAAGGAATGCTGTTCTTCGTTAGCCTTGTAACCTGGGAATGTTTCGATGCAAACGGAATGGATGCTGTTGAAAATACTCTTTTCAATATTTGGATTTATCTTTTTCAAGTTTTTTATTAGTTCCTTGATTTCCTTGCGTTTGCTGTTGCTGGAGCCGTCTTCGTTCATGATTGTACTTGCTGTAAGGCGGCAGGCACATTGGATAAATTCAAGGTTGTTAAAGTTTCGCCATGCAATAATATCTTGTTCGTGAATGCAGTACATGGGGCGAATGAGCTGCATTCCTTCAAAATTCTGGCTTCTAAGCTTTGGCATCATGCCTTGCAGTTGCGAACCGTAGAACATGCCAAGGACGGTTGTTTCGATGACGTCAGAAAAATGATGGCCGAGCGCGATTTTGTTGCAGCCAGCGTCCATTGCCATGCGGTACAGGTGGCCGCGACGCATTTTTGCGCACAGATAGCAAGGGGACTTTTCGGTCTTGTAAGTTACATCAAAAATATTCGTGTCAAAAATCTTGATAGGGATTTCGAGCAGTGCTGCGTTCTTTTCGATTTGCGTTCGGTTTGCCGCATTGTAGCCCGGGTCCATTACCAAGTACTGAACTTCAAAATTGCAGTCGCTGTGGCGATTGAGCATTTGCATCAGTTTTGCAAGCAGCATGGAATCTTTACCACCCGAAATGCAGACGGCAATGCGGTCTCCTTCTTCAATCAGCTTGTAAGTCTTGATTGCGTTTATGAAGGGAGTCCACAAACGTTCGCGGTATGTTGTAGAAATGCTTCGTTCTACGTTTTGCACGAATGTCAGTTCGCGTTTAGCCATGTTGTGTTTTTACTCCGCTGCAAATATCCTGCATTACAAGGCCTGCAATAGTGAAACCGAAAATGGCTACTGCATGGGCCATGGTGCCGTTGTAGGCAACCTTGTGAAATTCGGTGGGGGAGCCGTCGTTTTCTGGAATGCCACCGAGATTTTTTAGCAGCTCCTCGCTGTACACGCACTTGATTTTTTTTGCAGGGCGTGCTTGCTTTTTCTTGAACTTGTCGCGAAGGGCGCGGGCTAGCGGGCAGCCCTTAACTTCCCAGAATTCAGCCACACGGATTTTTGTAGGATCCATTTTGAGGGCCGCCCCCATGGAGGC
>DCGZ01000089.1 GCA_002314675.1 Fibrobacter sp. UBA1765
CCTCAAGCACCGAAGGTGCGTACCTCATCACGATTCCTGGATGGCCATGCTCCGCTCGACATGAAAAAAAATACAATTTCTGGTCTCTGGTTTCTGTCCTCTGTATTCTGGTCTCTGTATTCTGTCTCGCATCTTTTTCTAAATTTATCTCATGCCGAGAGACTTGACGCAAGGTAGCATTTTAAAGAATATCGGAATTTTTAGCATTCCGTATTTGATTTCATACTTTTTGCAAACCTTGTACGGAATGGCCGACCTGTTCATTGTCGGGCAATTTGGCGATGCCGCAGGCATTACTGCAGTTTCCATTGGCAGCCAGCTAATGCATTTTTTCACAGTGATCCTCATAGGCCTTGCCATGGGAACAACGGTACTTGTTAGCCAGGCTGTTGGTGGAAAGAAGCTTTTAAGTATTTCAAGAATTCTTGGAAACACGGCAATTCTATTTTGCGCATTCGCTGCTGTTTCTACAGCAATTCTACTTTTCTTTTGTCCAAACATTGTAGCGCTGCTTTCGACTCCTCCAGAAGCAGTTGCTGATACAATTAAATATTTAACAATCTGCTTTATCGGCATTCCATTCATAACGGCATACAATGTAATTGCAGCAACATTCAGGGGCCTAGGCGATTCCAAAAGCCCAATGTACTTTATAACAATCGCCTGCGTTATAAACATAGCTCTCGACTACCTGTTCATTGGCCCCTTAAAAATGGGAGCTAGCGGGGCCGCATTCGCAACTGTACTTTCACAAACTATTAGCGTTATAATATCAGCAATTGCAATCAAGCGGAATTCTCTTGGAATAAGAATTCGCAGGCGCGACTTTAGAATCCACTGGCCAATTCAAGCAAACATATTCAAGATTGGATTCCCCATTGCTTGCCAAGATGGCTTTATCCAGGTTTCATTCCTAGTCATTACGGCAATAGCAAATTCTCGAGGCCTTGAAATTGCAGCTGCAGTCGGCATCGTAGAAAAAATCATCTGCTTCCTGTTCCTTGTACCATCGGCAATGCTTTCTACAGTATCTGCCCTTGCCGCTCAAAACATCGGCGCAAAGAACTATGCCCGGGCAAAAAGCACACTTGCAACTTGCGCAATGATTGCCGCTGGCTTTGGAGCTATTTGCGGTATTGCATTCCAGTTTATTTCGGAACCTGTACTTGCCTTATTTACAAGCGATGCCAACGTAATAAGGTATGGCGCACAATATATGCACGGCTACGTTTTTGACTGCATGGTCGCTGGCATTCACTTTTGCTTTAATGGATATTTCTGCGCCTGCAAGCATTCCCTACTTTCATTCATTCACAATGTCATTTCGATTGTTACAATCCGTGTTCCTGGGGCTTACCTTGCATCTATCTGGTACCCGGAAACACTATTCCCAATGGGCATCGCAACTCTAACAGGCTCCATACTTTCTGCCCTAATTTGCATTGTATTCTTTATAAGACTAGAAAAGAAGTTAAAATAAAGTAAGCTGACTTGCCTTAAAGCTTTTTTGTTCTGCAATGTGGATTATATCGCCCGGCAAGGATTCCCCTATTATAAATGGCGACTTGGGGTTATGCATTTTCATATTCTTTAAAACTGTTGCGTGATCATAATTCGCATAGCAATACTTGCAAAAATGGGAACAAGTGTTGTAAGCACCGATATCGTTTCCTAGAATGCAAACGCACTCAGAGCGAGCATACGGCTTTTTAGGAACATTCAATTTTTGACCTAACGCAAGTTCATAAGTTTCTACGGTTGCACAACCTTCGCAGTTTACGCCATAGCTTTCAAGCTCCTTGCCTTCGGCACATGCTTTTACAGTAATATCATACTTGCGTGCAACCTCAACAAAAACTTGCCCAAGAGCTATGCGTTCAGCTTGCGTTACAAGCCTTACCTCAGGGAAATTCCTTTTAACCTTTTCATACAAGTCGATAAAGCTAATTACGCAAGTATGCGTACTGCCAGCAAGGGTTTCACACATTTTTGAGAATGCCCGAACATGGTATTCAACGCTATAACGAGCTGAAACAAATATCGGGTCATAGCGCCAACCCATGCAATTTGGGCCAAGTATTTTTGCAATGGCTTTAAAATGCTCCATAACCAAATGCTTGTCAGGAACATTCGGTTCAATATCCTTACCATAAGGGGTGATTGTTACAAACCAGTACTGTCCATAACATTTCAGCACATCAATGTATGGTAACATAGGAGCAGGATTCTTTGTACAAAACGAAATCAGGTCAACAACAGATGGCGATAAGCTGTATCGGGTCACGGCACTTGCGTTATACGGGTTTCTAACAAGTACAAAACCTTCACGAATGCGATTCATGAACCATTCGCTATAAAACGCCGGAATATCCGTACGCATGCCAGCCTGTATAATCATAGTCTAGAACAAAAGCTTATATTCATCCATTGCTTTTTTATTTGCATGCAAGGTATTGCCCTCCCAATCCAATAAGGCGGCACCCCATTCGCCATACGAAGCCGGTTCCCAGAAGAATGCACCAAGGCCATTTTTTACGCGACGCATCATCAAGTTCGTTTCCGCTCTGGAACCATCAAAATTATAATTGTTCTTGGAATCTCCACCATTGTATTCGGCAATCAAGAATTCCAAGTTCGGGTATGCATTTGCAAGGCTATTCAAGAGAGATTCCCAATTTGAAGGGCCACCGTCTCCATAGGCCGTATATGCAGAAAAAGCCATAATGTCTGCCGGGACTCCACCGTTCTTGATAATCGCATTCATCCACCAGTTTACGGTAGTCGGTTTTCCAAAACTTTCAATATGCAAAACCGTCTTTATGTCATTAGAAACAGCCCTTGCAGCCTTTATTCCAGATTTCAAGTACTTTACCGTATTCGAAATACCAGTCTGGTTTTCCATTACGCCATTTATATTCGATGGAGCCCAAACAACATTGTCGCCCCAGCAGTTCGTAGAACTTGTCGGCAGGTCTCGAAGCATTCCATTTGTAATTTCGTTACCAATCTGTACCATATCTGGCATGGCTCCTGCAGATTTCAAGGCAGAAAGCAAATCCAACGTGTAGTTGTAAACAGAATCCGCCATGGCATCTGAACTAGTAACACCACGCCAGCGTTCTGGAATTATTTGTGAATTCGGGTCGGCCCAGTTATCACTGTAGTGGATATCGAGCAAAAATTTAAAGCCATTCCGCTTCACTTTTTTTGCATACGCAATCACATGCTCCTTATCGCCAAAACTTTCAGAATCGGCGCCACAACCTTCCGAAGCGTACCCATTTTTAGCCTTTGGACTTACAAAGGTTTTTAGACGGATTGCATTAAAGCCATGGTCCTTCAGTAATTCAAAAATCGTTTTTTCAGAACCATCAACATCGTAAATCACCGTATTGTAGCTTTCGTATTCCTGGAACTTTGAAATGTCGGCTCCGATAATATACGGGCTTAAAAACTGAACGCTTGAAGAAGATTCTTCAAAAGAGGAAGATGATATTCCTTCAGGTAATTCTAAAGATGACGAGCTTTCCCACGGGGTGTTACCAGGGCGTTCGTTACCAGGCCAACCATTTTCCGGCCTTTCATTTTCAGGAGGCCATTCTCCAGGATTTTTTTCAGGAGGTTCCCTATCGTCAAAATGATTTTCATGTTCCCCCTCATGAGGAGGCATATCCGGCTTAAATACAGAATCCCTTGGAAGCATTCCTTCTGACGAAGAACTTTCCTGTTCAATATCCCATGGCGAGTTGACACCATCCTTTGTACCGCTATCGCCACAAGCAACAAGCGTTAAAGTCGCAAAAAATCCAAGGCAAAGCTTTATAGAAGAAGTCATAAAAGACAACATAAAAAAAGTCCAGCATACGCTGAACTTTTTCTGCAAGGAAGTACCCCAAAAACGGGACAATTTGTAACGAATTAACCGTGGTAAAGCTTCTTAGAACGATACTGCGGTTCGGTTGTAAGGTTTACACCGAGCTTGCGGAACACGTTCACATCGACTTGCGGAAGAATTACGCTAGCATGAACTTCGCAATGCTTAAGTTCAGCAAGCTTTTCCATGGCAAGCTTTGCGTTTTCATCGGTAAGGGCGCAAATGGAAAGTGCAATCAAGGCCTCGTCAGTATGCAAGCGAGGGTTGGAATTGCCAAGGCGTTCCGTTTTAAGCTTCTGGATCGGTTCAATAACCATCGGCGAAATAAGCTTGACATCGTCCGGGATATTTGCAAGCTGCTTGAGAGCATTGAAAAGAGCCGCTGCAGAAGCGCCTAGCAACTTGGAGGTCTTACCGGTAACGATTCTACCGTCATTCAATTCAATGGCAACAGCAGGTTCCTTCGTTGCATCGGCCTTTGCAAGAGCGGCTTCGACAACCTTGCGGTCAGCCGGGCTAACATGAGCCTGTTCCATGACAAGCTGGAGCTTGTAAACCTGATCCTGATCGGCATTGCCCTTGCGCACGTCACAAAGGGTGTTGTAGTAACGGCGAACGATTTCCTGGTTGGCAGCTTCGCAAACGGCGGCATCGTCGATGATGCAGTTACCGGCCATGTTCACGCCCATGTCTGTCGGGCTCTTGTATGGGGATTCGCCAAGAATGCGTTCAAAAAGAGCATTCAAAACTGGGAAGATTTCAACATCACGGTTGTAGTTGATCGTTGTCTTGCCGTATGCTTCCAAGTGGAACGGGTCGATCATGTTGACATCGTTCAAGTCTGCAGTTGCAGCTTCGTAAGCCAAGTTGACCGGGTGCTTTAAAGGAATGTTCCAAATCGGGAAGGTTTCAAACTTTGCGTAGCCGGCCTTTACGCCACGGGTATTTTCGTGGTAAATCTGGGAAAGGCATACAGCCATTTTGCCGGAGCCTGGGCCCGGAGCTGTTACAACGACAAGTTCGCGGCTTGTTTCCACAAATTCATTCTTGCCATAGCCATCGTCGCTCACAACGAGCGGAATGTTGTTCGGGTAACCGGCAATCGGGTAATGGCGATAAACCTTGAGGCCAAGGGTTTCAAGCTTTTTTTGGTAAGCGATTGCGCTTGGCTGGTCTTGCCAGCGGGTAAGAACGACGCTACTTACAAACAGGCCATAGCCACGGAAGGCATCGATAAGGCGAAGCACATCCTGGTCGTATGTAATGCCGAGGTCGCCGCGGACCTTGTTCTTTTCGATATCGTTTGCATTGATTGCAATAATGACTTCGGCCTTGTCCTTGAGCTTTTCGAGCATGCGGATCTTGGAATCCGGAGCAAAGCCAGGCAAAACGCGGCTTGCATGGTGGTCATCGAAAAGCTTGCCACCAAATTCCAAATAAAGCTTGCCACCGAACTTTGCTATACGTTCTGCAATCTTTTCAGATTGAGTGCGCAAGTAAGCATCATTATCAAAACCAACTTTAAACATAATCACCTCAGGTTGGGTGCAAAAAAACCTAGCCAATAATAGAAAAATGGGTTACAAAGCATGTAAAATTAAGCCATAAAAGTAGATTTCTGTTTTTACAGAATTAAAAAAGTTACAAAAATGTAATCCGTATAATAAAAAAACAAGCGCCAACAACCAAAATAGAAACCTCAGCACTTTAAAAATTTCTCTTTTTTATTCTTAATTCTTAATTCTTAATTCTTAACCGTTCTCCAAACTTATCTACATTTACAAAATGCTTACAGATTTTCTTAAGTCAAAACATTTCAAAAAATTTTCCCTAGGAATTATTACAGGCGCATGCCTTACGGCTGCCGTACTTCTTTTGGCCAATCCTTATAATTCCCCAATTCCACGTGTTTCTCTTTGGATAAACAATTTGGAAAACCTTTTCTACGATTCCTATTTTAAATGGGAATCTAGAAACACGGAAGATGAGCAAACCGCTGAAGGTGAAGGCGTCGTATTCTCCAAGCAATCGGACGAAAGCATTTACGTCGTTGACATTGACGAACCATCGCTTGCCAAACTCGGCCAATACAACTCCTGGTCCCGAAAAATACATGCCGATGTAATTAATGAATTAAGCAATGGCGGAGCCGGCGCAATTCTTTTTGATATTCTTTTTAAAACTGCGGACTTCGGCGAAACTCAAACCGTCAAAACAATTCAAGCCTTGCAAAGCATTTCTCCTGATGTAGAGTGGGACTCTATAAGCACAAGCCTCAAGTCAAAATTCAATGACGACTCGTTGCTTGTCGACGCTGTTCAAAAAAGCGGAATTTCTGTAGCAGGCCTTATTTTTGAAACAAGTGCCGCCTACCAGCACAAATCTCAATGGGAACCTTTCAGTACCGTAGAATGGCAACAAAGGCTTGGCTACAAGTCTACAATACCACTTTCGATAGCAGACCACCCAGAACAAATTGAAGAAAAAGAAATTCTTGAAGGCGTATTCCCGGAACTCGCAGACGCTAGTTCTGCATTCGGATATTCAAACGCATTCCCTGACCCAGATGGCATCATCCGTAACATCGCCCTTATTCACAGATTCCCAAGTTCAGAACTTTATCCAGGTACGCCTCAACAAATCTATACTCCATTCACCCTGTCTGGTACGCTTAAAATATTCGATCAAGATCCAGACAGCATTGTAATCAAAATGGGGTCATACATTGATATCGGCAAACCTTTTGGCATTCGCAAGGATTCCAGTGGCAATTTAAAAACCACCTACCCTACGGTTACAATACCCATGCTTAAGCACCTCAAGCAGGAACTTACCGAGCACAAAAACTTTGAAAAAGATACAACACAGAACCAGTTCCTGCAAGTTTCGACAAAGGTCATTGCAAAAAATGTTGGAGATTACATTGAACTTGAAATTTTTGACGCACAAACATTAACAGAGCGACTTTCAAACGCGCTGCGCAAAGTCACTTCTGACGACCTTAAGAACTTTACCGAAGAACACGAAATTGATGAAAGCATTACCTTGAAAAAGAGCGAAGAAGTCGAGGGAAACTTCGTACTTGAAGATACCGAAGAAGAGGAAGAAGTCGAAATTTCCCCTTATACAGTAGAAGTTCTTGAATACTTTAAAGATTCCATAGATAACATCAAGCCGGGCAAACCAGTTCACCTATCGGCAGATTTGGATATATCCTTTGATGTAATTTCTAAAAAATGGATTTCAAACATCATTGTATTTTCTGATGACGTTCTTCGCAACTTTAGAGATACCGACCTAGAAGCCATCAATAATTTAAAGCCCGGCGAAATCATTCGTTATGGAAAAAATCGAAAGATTCCTATCAACGAATATGGCCAAATGAAGATTAAGTATGGAAGCCGCTACAATACGGCAAAGGCAAAGCGCAGCTTTAGACACATTTCCTATTACGATGTAGCAAAGCACCGCATAGACCCCGGTGTTTATGAGGGAAAGATCTTTATTCTCGGTTCTGCTGCACCGGCATTATTCGACTTTGTGAGCGCCCCCCACGAAGAAAACTACCCTGGCGTTCTGTTGCAGGCTACAGTCCTCCAGAACATTTTACGTGGAGACTTTATGGTTTCCATTGATTCCAAATGGCAAATCACCGTATCAATCTTGTTTGCAATATTCTTCACTTTATTTGCCTTATACGCAGGCAACATATTCCTGTTCCCGGCACTGCTTTTTATATTCGGCGGATACCTGTTTATAGGAAACGCATTCTTTAACGACGGTCTTTACCTTGGTTTTGCAAAGCCATTCCTTATCATATTGCTAACGACACTATCCTCTTTGCTTATCAAGATTTCCTTCGAATCTAGAGCCAAGAAGTTTATCAACGAAGCCTTTAAGCAATATATTTCTCCGGAACTTATCAAGGAAATGATCGATAAAGAAATGAAGCCGACACTCGGTGGTACAAAATCCGAAATTTCAGCATACTTTACCGATATTGCAAGTTTCTCTACATTCTCTGAAAAAATTGGCGACCCGACAAAACTCGTTGAACTTTTGAATGAATACCTGAGTGCAATGACCGATACCCTTACGGCCCATAGAGGAACCCTCGACAAGTACGAAGGCGATGCCATTATTGCATTCTTCGGTGCTCCGATGCCGCTTGAAAACCATGCACAGAGTGCCTGCGAAACAGCAGTTTCTATGCAAGAAAAACTTTTGGATCTTCGTAAAAAATGGATTTCCGAAGGCGACAAGTGGCCTACCAATGTTCACGAAATGCACATGCGCATAGGAATCAACTCTGGCGATATCGTTACCGGAAACATGGGTTCTGAAATGCGTAAAAACTACACCATGATGGGCGACAACGTGAACCTTGCTGCGCGTCTTGAAAGTGCGGCAAAGCAATACGGTGCCTACATTCAGATTAGTGAAAATACCCGCAAGTTACTTGTTCCTGACACGATTCTTTACCGTTCCCTCGACAACATTCGAGTAGTCGGTAAGTCGGAACCGGTCAAGACTTTTGAAGTTCTTGGTACACCACAGTCTAGCAATGCAGAACAATTGAACAAGCTCATTGAAATCTGGGAACAGGCTCGAGAAGCGTACCTTGCCATGGAATGGGACAAGGCGATTGCACTCTTTACAAAGGCGCTTGACTTTGAGCCGCATCACCCAGAACGAGACCCAGGTTCAAAGACAACACCATCGCATGTATACATTACCCGTTGTGAAAACTACAAGGAGAACCCACCGGTCGCTGCAGGCGAAACATGGGACGGCGTATTTACAGCAACTAGCAAGTAGTGATTAGGATCTAGGGGCTATATTAGACGAGAGAACGGGCCTTTGGCCCTACAGACGAGAGAGACTTGCTAATTTTCATGCCTCTAGCTTTTGCGTCTTGTTCTAGGTTGCCGCGCTTCGCTCGCAACGACATGAAAGAATACCGTTTCTTGTATCTTGCATCTGGCTCT
>DCGZ01000074.1 GCA_002314675.1 Fibrobacter sp. UBA1765
TCGCTACGCTCACTTTGAGGTAATTAAGATGCAAGAGCCAGACGCAAGATACAAGAAACTGTAAGTTCCTATATCATTGTCAATTCATAATTCTGCATTCTTAATTCTAAATTATCAAACCTCTAGATGCGAAGGATCGACCTCAAAGCGAAGCGCCCCCATACCTCCCAGTCAACAGGCGTCAGCCTACTGTCGACAACACTGGAAATTAACATTCACTATACCCTAGCCCCTATTTTTTCGGCTTGATTTTAGCCTGCATATAGGTAAGAACAAGATTCTGCCATACAACATAGCAAGTCGGAGCAATCGCTGCTACCGGGCCAGCATAAAGGCTTGCAATCCAAATCACAAGAGTCGTATTCTTTTGCCCCATGCTCTGGGAACCTTCAATCGGATGCCCTTTACGTTCACAGAACCAGCCAAGAGCAAACTGAGCCACACAAATCACAAGCGCAACAGCGGCAAGCATCGGGAGCGTACCAGAATTCCATAATTCAGAAAAGCCCATTGCCCGAATATCGCGACTTGCCTTCGCTAAAATCACGAACACGCTAAAAGTCCAAACAAAGAGCGTATATTTTTGGAACTTTGCAATCTTATCGGCAAGTTTTTCATTAAAAGAACGAAGCCCAAGAGCCAAGGCAAGCGGAATCGTAATAATCGGCTGGATAGAGTTAAAGATTTTCAACGCGACTTCGGCAAAGCTAGCATCGGTTCCCGTCAAATAGCCATAGATAAGCGGAATCGAAAAGCAAGCTATCAAGTGACCACTAAGGAATATCTTAAGTGCAAGAACTGGGTTTCCGCCAAGCATTTTCGCCATGGCAGGAGCCGCGTTTGCAGGAGGGCAAAGGCAAATAATAGCCCCACCCAAAAGCACTTCGCGCGGCAAATGGAAAAATTCCACAACGCCCCAAAGGGCTGCGAGCAATACCATGCTTGCAATAAAAGCCTTAAACACAATTTTGAAGGTCAAGCCATGCTCCTGAGGTGGAATTTTACCCACAAAGGTCAAAAGCATCATTGTTCCAATCAAAAACGGGAGCATTGGCGAAAGCACTGCAGCCTGAGGGAGCAAAATGCCGAGAATAATCGCTATCGGCATTAAAATTGCACGCATATTTTTCATGAGCCCAAATCTAGTAAAGCATTATTTTACAAACATTTCATAATGCTTATTTTTTCAATGAACCTGCAATTTTTTTACTTCTATTTCTAACTTTGGCGCATGCTTTTAAGTTCCTTTGGCGGTCGGCAGATTTCCGACATCAAATCGTTAAAGCGCAAAAAACAGACGAATCCGATTCTTCTGGTAATTGTCGCATACCTCGCCGTGATCTCTGTCGGGTCGGCATTACTCAGCATGCCATTTTCAGAAAACGGCACAATAAGTACTATTGACAATTTTTTTGTAGCAACATCCGCAATTTGTGTTACAGGACTTACCCCTATTGATATCGGCAGTTCTTATTCCCATATCGGGCATTGGATTATCATAGTTCTCATGGAGCTTGGCGGCCTTGGTATAATGGTCCTTTCAACAAGCCTCATCTTGCTTGCCGGCATGAAACCGGGGTTTGGCTACCAGAGCGTATTCCTTGATGAATTTTCACACGAAGGCAGCGTTGCTCCATCAAAGATCATCAAGGCTGTGCTGCCGTTTACATTCCTCATGGAAACAATCGGCCTTGGCGTTTACTATTGGCAATTCCCAGAAATGGATTCCTACGACAGAATGTTCAGTGCGCTCTTCCAAACGGTCAGCACGTTCTGTAACGTGGGCTACACGCTTTATCCAGACTCGCTTTTGCAATTCGAATCAAACCCGCTCGTAGTCTTCACTAGTTCAGCCCTTGTAATTGCAGGCGGTTTTGGATTCCTAGCCATCATGGACCTGCAAAGCATTTTTTCACGCAAAAAGAAGTTCTCCCTGCATACAAAGCTCGTGCTCATTATGACAGGCATTCTTTTGCTCACAACTTTTGCATTCTACTTTTTGCTTGAATATGGTAATGCTCTTGCCGACAGTTCCATTGGGCAAAAGTTCCTTTCTGCATTTTCATTTTCTGCAGTTTCGCGCACGGCAGGCATTAACCTGACCGACATCAGTCATATTACAAGTGCTTCGCTATTCCTCACGCTCATCGGCATGTTCATTGGAGCAAGCCCAGGAAGCTGCGGTGGCGGCTTAAAGACTACGACATTTGCAATCATCGCAATTCTTGGAATAAACCGTTTGCTCGGTCGCGAAAAGATGCGAATCCTTGGGCGTACCGTTCCACAAGATACCGTAAACAAGGCCGTATACATTTTCCTTATCGGAGTTCTTGTAATGGCAATCGCATTTGTCGCATTGCTCTTTACAGAAACTAGCGGCGCTTACGACAATGCAGCAGTTCCATTTACACAGGTGCTTTTTGAAGTGACAAGCGCATACGCCACATGCGGCCTATCTCTTGGTTTTACTCCAGAGCTTTCTGTTGCAGGGCGAATAATAGTCTGCATCGTGATGTTCATCGGTCGAATGGGCCCTCTGTTCCTTATTTCTGCAGTTGCAAGCAAAGACACAGACGAAGGCATCTGGTTCTCTGAAGAAAACATCATGGTAGGGTAAATACGACGCAAGGGGTAAACCCCTTGGAACCCCTGCGTTCTAGCACCAGTTCGCTTTGCAACTGGCACTAGATCCGCGTCGTATTTTTGCACTCCGTGACAAAAACACTCCCTTGGTACGACGCAAGGAACAAACCCCTTGGAATCCCGCGTTACAAAAGCTCTCCCTTGGTAGTTTTTCTATCTTTAGGGCATGGCTTCTAAACAATTTGTAGTTATTGGACTTGGTTCCACAGGATATTTTTTGGCACGTCAATTGACCGCCCTTGGTCACGATGTACTTGCCATAGACAACAATTCCGACAAGATCCAAGACATTGCATCGTCTGTTACGCAGGCTGTAGTTGCAGACAGCACCCGCAAAAAGCTTTTGTCTTCTCTCCCGGTCCAAAAGGTTGATTGCGTTTTTTGTTGCATTGGCGAAGACCTTGAAGACTCCCTTCTTACCATTTTGAACTTAAAAGAAATCGGCATTCCAGACTCCAAGATCATTGCAAAGAGCGCAAGCCCAGAACACACGATGATTCTTGAAAAGCTTGGCATACCAAAAGACAACATATTCCACCCGGAACGAGACATGGCATTCGCCCTAGCAAACCGCATGGACCGTCCGAACATGCTCGACTACCTGCCGTTTATGGAAGGATACTCCATCGTGGAACTTGCTTGCCCGCCAAAGTTCGTAAACAAGACTTTGAAGGAACTTTCCCTTACCAAGTACGAAATCCAGGTTATCGCAATTCGCGACACCATGGCCCTCGGAGCAAAGCCAAAGACAGGTTACCTTGCAGACTATGTTTTAAAGGATACCGACGTTTTGTTCCTGCTAGGTCCTAACGAAGCACTTGACAAGATCAAGACCTAACATAAAAGCCCAAGTTCAAAAACTTGGGCTTTTGTCATTCAACGAAAAAGAATCTAGTTCTTTAACGCAAGAACTTCTGCTTCGGAGAGGCCGGAATATGCACAAATTTTGCTCATCGGTTCATTACCAGCAAGCATTCTTCGAGCAGTTTCCTTTGCCTTTTCAGTAAGCTTCGCAATCAATTCCTGGTCTTTTTCAGCGACCTTTTCTGCGACCTTTTCAGCAACTTGTTCTGCAACTTCGCGCTTGACTTGACAACGGAGTTCGTATTCGTAATCCATAGTATCCTTGGCTTCGTTCAAATAATACGTTGCATCAAAGTTACTCAATTTTGCGGCGTTTTGCAAGAGCTTAAAAATTTCATCGTTAAAATTGCGCTCGCTTTCATTGTTGATTGCATCGATTGCTCGCAACCATTGCGCAAGGCGACAGTTATCGCTAGAGCAATCATGCTTCAGGAACTTCGTGACTTCAACAAGCTTCATCACCTGCTTTTCGTAAAACACCTTGCCGCTTTCATCCTTGAGTTGAATGGAATGCAGGTAATTACCGTCATCGCGGTAAAGCGGCTCGTTAAACAGCTGCACGCTAATCGTATAAAGGCTACGCAAATTGTAATCTTTGCCAGGGGAAAGTAACGGCACGGTATGGCGAGCCATGTAATAGACAAGCCTGTCCTTATACCATGAATCACCTTCATGCTGGATTTCAAGGACGATGCGATCCTGCCCCCATTCAGCCACGATATCGGAATTTGTCCGCTTCGTAGCAAGTTCCGAGCCACTTTCGGAGCTAACAAGCTTCAAGTCCTTGATACATTCTTCGCCCTTCAATTCAAGAATTGCGTTCAGCAAATCAATCGTCAAACTTTTGAATTGCTCGCTGCCGAAAATGCTCTTTGCAATCGGGTCGCTATATACATAAGCGTACGTGAATTTTTCACGGTACTTGTTCACGACTTGTTGCGGGTCCTTCTGGTTGTCGCGGGCATCGCGAATTTCGCGAAGCATTTCGCCAAATTGTTTTCTATTCATTGGTCAAACCTTTTCTAGTTGTGGGTATGCGCATTCAAAATTGCGAACACACTGCGTTCACAATTCAAAATGGCGCGTTACGCCTAAACACTTTTTTAGGGATTAAAGGTCACTCCATAATTTATGGGTGACATTGTGCTTGCAGTCTCGCAGGCGGAGGCTCTCTCCTCTGGCCAGCCGCGTTACTCACTGACCTTCATCCTGCTGGGTACCTTGAGTACCTGTCGCATTGGAGCTTTCGCTGATCAACTAGCAAAATCTCCTAGCGTCTTTCTTAACCGCTAACGGCAAGCGATGCGTTTTCCGCCCCGGGACCTATGGAGCAATCGCGCTCCTCACCCACGTCGGACGGTGTAATGGAATTCAAACCAATTATAGAAAAAAATTGGATATTTACCCGAGCAGATTCTCTATAGCCCGAAGCGCTTGTAATACTCCGCGTAGCGAAGCGCACTCCTTGCATAAGTATCGGCACTAGCGGAATCCCCGGGAGCAAAGAATGGTTCTGCAATTGCGTAAAAAGCTTTTTTAAACATGTGAATGTCGCGATCAGCCTGAGTTTTGCAGTCGTCATCTGTAGAATCAACTTCAGAGACCTTCAAAAGCCTTGCCACAGAATCGAGCCCAACAAAATTAGGTTCATACATAAAGTTCACGCGACCACCCCTAAAGTTTTCTGCCACGGCGACAAAAGCCATCACATTTTCAGCCTTCACGTTCGCACGATAGGCCGCCCTATAGGCAGGCAACGCAAGCAGGCGCTCCTCATCCCAGGATTTGCCGTTATAATAAACCTTTATAAAGGAACCTGCACTAGATTCCTCGCTAAACACTTCGTAATTGCGCCCCAAGCGCTTCTGCAATAGCTTTCGTGTATTTATGCCGCGATTCTTGAACGACTTGAATCCAAGAATCTGCAATTCCATACCATAGGGTTCGGTAGCCGTCAAAACAGGAACTATTTCTTTGCCAGAAACTTCACGCAAGCTCATTACAGCCGTAGGCACAACCGCTGCAAGTTCAGGAGTAAGCATTGTAAGCGAATCACCAAGGGTAACGACACCTTCTAAAACACCTCGACGAATTTCACTGCGAGCAAACCCACGCAATTCAGAAACGTCAAAGGAGGCTCCATTAAAACTTTCCATTCTCGAAAACAAATGGACTGCGCAGCCCAAAAGAGCTACAACAGCCACAATGCATACAAGAGTCCTTCGCCAGGCATACACGCCATGCCCTATAAGCACACGGCAAAAAGACCTGCCAAACGAGGTGCAAAGCAGGCAAAAACAAATTGCCGTAATAATACCTAGCCAAAGCCAAACAAACAGCATATACTTAAATATATCAAGGTTTTACGCAAGTCGCCTTGTCACAAAAACTATTTTTTCAGCATCAGAATGCAGTCTGTAGAATATGAATTCGCTTTTACCCACATTTTGTGTGTGGTGGAATTCCGGGACCGTACCGAACTGTACGGAATATTCATTCTTATCAGACAGTTCCTTTTGCAAAACCTCTAGCTGCGTTGCCTGCAAAAACGCCTTCTGGTCATCTTCCACGACATAGGTCTGGCAGAACCAGCGCCTTGCATTGTCAAAATTCAAGGCATTTATTGCAGAAGCGACATCTTCCGACAGTGCGTAATTCTTGTACAGCATGAATATCTTTTTTGTAACATCGATAATGCTTATCATGCTATAGGCCGCAGAAATTCCCTCGATAATACTATGTTCAAAATTAAGCATTGCGTTCATACGCAACTTTTCTACATAATCCGAGTCAACGCGTTCTATAAAGAATATCGCCTTGACAACGTTGCCGTCACGCATTTCCAAAAGTCTAAAGGAAATTCTAAGCCATGTCCCATCCAAAAGCTGGTATTCGCAAGTAAGCGATGGTATTTCCTTCAAAGACTTTTTCAGATTTTCAATACTACCTGCATGAAGCAGGATTTCTCGAAATTCCGGCTTTACGCGTTCAAGAATTAATTTTCGGAATTCCGAATAACTCGGGCGCTTCACAATCTGTGAATTTGTTTCAAAAGTTTTTAAAATCCAATACGTATCGTTTTCCAAGTCAACAGTCGCCATTACATCATACGACTTTGCCAAGTTCATAATAATGGCTTCTGTTTCACGACGGTACATTTCGGCAGCAATACCACGCTTATATTCCGGATGTTCTTCGTAAAAGGCATCCTTTTCAATGTACATATTGGTTTCTGCACGCTTTGTAACATCTTCAATATACAGCGGACTATCGGACCATGCATAGCCAACAGCAGCCTTTGGAATGCGATCTGCCTTGACCGTTAAAACATACTGTTCGGCAATAGCATTAAAAGTAGCTTCGTTCAAGCCAAACAAAACAACCAAAAATTCGTCACCGCTGATTCGGTACACATTTTCTGAAGAAAACTGATACAATAGGCTTCTAGAAAATTCACGCAAAAGTTCATTGCCTGCAGAATGTCCAAAGCGGTCGTTTGTAATTTTCAATCCGTTCAAATCAGCAAAGATTACGCCCACATAAACATTCTTTCTAGAATATTTTCGGCATAGCTGCTGGTAAGAAAAGAAATTATTCAAGCCAGTCAAAGTATCCAACTTGCAATTCAATTCCAGTTCACGCAAATCTTCAAGATCTTGTGTATAGGAATCATGTATATCGCGCACGTACAGCCAAACAACCTGTTCTTCATCAGTATATTCGTCGGAACAAATCATTTCAAGGAATACCCAGCGAACAGAATCCAGTGTGCGGCGACGGTAACGCAACCAATAACGTTCATTACCTTGTTTAAAGTACTTTTGCAAATTGTCTAGAGCAACGCCCTTGCGGAAAATTTCAACATCAGCTTCGTAAACGCGGCCCGCATCTGCAAATTTTGAAAACCAGAGCGAAATAGAATTCGGGGCATAGCCCATGTCGCTTACGGTTTCTTCTTCAAGGACCTTTACAATTTCATAACTATCGCGAGTCAGGTTGACTTTTAGCACCTTGTAATAGGAGCGCCACATTGAAGACACGGCTTTTTCCATATTACAATTTGATTCAAGATTTCCGCGATATTCCATAGCAACTAAATATATTAAACATAGATGCTTATAGATTCACAAATTCATTCAAAAAATATTAACAAAAAATCATGTAAAAAATTTTGAAACTGTAGCTAGTTATATTAAGTTCCCATTTCTAGTTTATATTCCCCTCGCATAGCAAAGTTCCTATATTTTGATTATGAATATTTTGCAATTGTTCAAAAACCTCCTGCATCCAGCAGGCATAGCGTCTGTAATTGTTTCTCTAGCAATTCCATTTGCCATTTACTTGATTCCAAAGAATACACTTGGGCAAATGGACTTGTATGTTGCAATTCCATTATTTGCGGTACAAACCATAGCAGCAATTGTTCTTGCAATCCTTTTTTTCAAGGATTTTAAAGAATTTTTCAGAAAAATAAACCCAGGTCTCCCCTATCTTAGCGCCATTCTTGTGATTGCTGTCAGTGCAACAATCTATGCGGGTACTCAAATCGAGGCGCGCCACCGCGTACAAAGCGATGAAAGCGTGTTCCTTTCCTTGGCACAGAACATGTACCACAACCTGCAATCGGGCACATGCAACCAGGGCGAATTTGAAGACGGCAAACTGGAATGTAAGTCCGTAAGCAACAGCTTTAAGACAAAGGGACTTTCCTGGCTCTACCTCATGGGCATGCCGTTCCTTGGCACAGATTTGCACTGGGCGTTTACACTACAGCTCATTACGCTCACATTCACCATTTTACTTTTCTTCTTCGCTTTGCTTGCCTGGACTGAACACGCCCCATTCGCGCTCCTTGCAACGGCTCTTCTTACAGCCCAGCCAACGCTTCTTTTTCAATTCCGTTCGCTTTCCATTGAGCCACTTTACATATTGCTTTTGGCTGTATCACTTTTGCTATGCAGATTTGCATGGGAAAAGAACACCTGGAAACACTGGGCTCTCGCTGCGCTTGCAATAGCGTTCTTTGCACAGACCCGTCAAGAAACGGTATTCTGCTATGGAGCATTCCTCCTTATGGCTGCCCCAAAAATTCTTGACAAAAAGGATTTCAAGGCTCCAAGCTTCTTTGTAATCCTTTCGCTTTTTTCCGCTCCGGTTCTTATCACAATCAGCTACTACCAGAACTTTGGATTCCAGGGAGGCGAATTCGAGGCTCACGGACACTTCCTCGAAGACGTTGCAAGGAACTGGGAAGTCATGACTTCGGCAAAGCAGATTCGAGGGCTTCCCGAGAATCCGTTCCTAGCCTATTTTAACTACCTGTTTGCTGTTGGCGGAATTCTACTTATAGCAAAGTCAATCTACGAATGGTTCCACAAAAAGTTTGGACCCGCAAGCTTCGCACTCTGCTTTATTTTGCTTGCCGGAATACAAACCTACATGATTCTCGAAAACGTCTCTGGCGATTTCACAATCCAGATCAACCAGCGCTATAGTCTTGTCATGTTCCCGCTTATGGCATTCCTTGGCGCATACCCGTTCTACATCGTTTTTGAATTCCTTGGCAAAATGACAGGCTGGAAATACCTAAGTGCAATAGCTTCCCTTGCTGTTGCCATCGGAGTTCTTGCCTTTACAGCCAACATGAAAGAAGCGTTCAATGCAAATATCATGTACAACCGCAACCATTTGACAATTGAAGAACATGAAATCTGGAACTGGCTTAATGAAAAGAACGCAAAGAACAATGTTCCAAGATACTTCATTTACGCAAGGCCGTACCACTTTGTAGGTTACGGAGTTTCTTCGATTCATTATGATCGCGCACGCCAACTGAGTGCAGCGGAACTTCAAAATCTTGTAAACAAATACAATGGCGAAGTCTATTACATTCGCGGTCTTGACTGCTGGGATTCTCAGACCTACCACAAGAAAGCCGTGGAACACAGAATTCCAACGACATGTGACCACTTTGAACGCGACATGGAACTCGTCGGCGAAAAAAACATTCTAATCACCAATAACTACTGGTTGCAAATCGCCAAATTTAAGGGTCGCAAAAATTACAATACCAGTGGGGTTCTCCGTCGCATTGAATCTGGCGATACGCTAGACCTTGTTGCTTTCGAATTCGGGGAACAAAGGCCGCAAACCTGGAAAACACAGGTAACACTCAACGGCAAGGTTTCCAGCGCACCTTACACAGCACGCAAAGCTCGTTTCCAAATACCAGAAGCAAATATGCCTGGCTACCAAATTTTGCAGATTGCTGTAATTGATTCCGTAAGTCAAAAGATCATAGCCAAACATAACGTTTATAAACTTTCCAAGGAAGATTATGTTACCAAGCTTAATGACTTGCAGCCAACAAGCCACGAACAAGGCTGGGGCAGCTTAAAAGTCAACCAAAGCATAGACGGCAACCAATATTCCCTTGCCGGGGAATCTTACCCAGAAGGTCTTGGCATTCACTGGCCTTCTAAAACAACTTTTAACGTAGCTGGCTACGACTCACTTTCAGCTCTTGTAGGGCTTGATGAAGAAAGTCTTTGCAACGAAGGCGGCGGCACACTCAAAGTTTATGGTGATGGCAAAGTACTTTCTGAAGTTCATGTTGATTACGGTGCTCCAGCAGAAATCAACGCTAGCTTACGCAGAATCAAAGAACTTGCTATCGTAACGGAACCTAAAGAAAGCAAAGATTGCGGACATGTTGACTTGGTACTCCCTCTGCTTTACAAGAACCTTTCTAACTTACCAGCTATTGAAGTTAACGACATTCGCGATTTAGAAATTGACGATAGCTACAGGAAATAATATGCTGTTATCTGTAATTGTTCCTTTGTACAATGAAGAAGAAATTGTAGAGAAAACATTCACTGTTCTTGAAGAAGAACTAAAGAATGTTGAACACGAATTGATCTTTGTCAACGACGGTTCCAAGGACAAAACACGTGAAATACTCGAACGATTGCTCCCAAGTACGCCATACAATAAAATCGTAAATTTCAGTCGTAATTTTGGGCACCAGGCTGCATTCAGTGCAGGCCTTGACCATGCAGAAGGCGACGCAGTCGTTATCATTGACGGCGACTTGCAAGACCCACCTTCGCTCATTCACGAAATGCTTGAAAAGTGGCGCGAAGGCTACCAGGTTGTTTACGCACAACGCAACAAGCGCGCAGGCGAAACGATCTTTAAAAAGTTCACGGCATTTGCATTCTACCGTATCATCGGTAAACTCACAAGCATCGACATTCCACCAGACACCGGAGACTACCGCCTTATGGACCGTTGCGTGGTCGATCAGCTCAAGAACCTTCCAGAACGTAGCAGGTTCTTGCGAGGACTTGTTTGCTGGGTAGGTTTCAAAAAGATTGGAGTAAAATACGACCGAGCAGAACGCACTGCAGGGACTTCAAAATACCCATTGAAAAAGATGATCCGTCTTGCCCTCGATGGCATTACTGGTTTTAGTTCTTCACCTTTGAAGATTAGCTTCTACATGGGCATTCTTACAGCACTCATTGGCTTTGGCGTTTTCATTTGGTCCATTCTCGAAAAGTTCCTTTCTCCGGAAACAACAGTCCCTGGCTGGGCATCGCTAATGACAGCCATTGTATTCTTTTCAGGAGTGCAGCTCATGACAATCGGCATTCTTGGCGAATACATAGGTCGTATTTACGATGAAGTAAAGCAGAGACCGTTGTACATTGAAGACAAGAAGTAGGATCTAGGGGCTATATTAGACGAGAGAACGGCACTACGTGCCTACAGACGAGCGACGAGAGAAATGTTTGTTTTCAGTGTTTAGAGATTAGTGGCTAGGATCTAGGATTTAGGATCTAGTGATTGCTGATTTTCAGTGTTTTAAAGGGTCTAGGGTTCAGGGGTTAGGGTATAGAGAAGTTG